>JADZBN010000108.1 GCA_020852075.1 Bacteroidia bacterium | reverse complement strand
ATCCCGCTGATTTTCGCAAATCTTTTTTTGCGTTAATCTGCGGGAAACAAAAATTGCTCCTGCTGATCCTGATGATTTTCGCAGGCCTTCTTCTGCGTTCATCTGCGCAATCTGCGGGAAATATAAATTGCGCCCGCAGATCTTACTGATTTTCGCAAATCTTTTTCTGCGCTTATCTGCACAATCCGTGGGAAATATAAATTGCGCCCGCAGATCTTACTGATTTTCGCAGGTCTTTTTCTGCGTACATCTGCACAATCTGCGGGAAATAAAAATTACTCCTGCTGATCCTGCTGATTTTCGCAGGCCTTTTTCTGCGTTCATCTGCACAATCTGCGGGAAATATAAATTGCGCCCGCAGATCTTACTGATTTTCGCAAATCTTTTTCTGCGCTTATCTGCGCAATCTGTGGGAAATAAAAATTACTCCTGCTAATTTTCGCAGATATTTAATACCGCCATGGTTTATAAACTCCCGGATATGTATCCATGAATGAAAAAATCCTTCAGGTTTTCTTCTTGTACACAGGCACCGTGCTGCAGGGTTCCCCATACATTATGGATGCAGCAAGCGGTTTAAGAAATTCTGTGAGTTGCATGTAGGCTGAAACGGGCACCGTCCCTGTGCTGCATCCGCGGATGACTACCCGTTGCCCGCGATACTCATCAGGATTAAGTTTTGAAATGGCCTCTGAATACAATTGTGATTCCATTGTTTCCGGGCTTCCGGCAATACTTTTTATGGCAATTCCCTCCAGACGTGCTGCCACCAGCATAAAAGCCCATGAAGGTATAATGGCATCCTCCGGACTGACAATACATACGTACTTACCCTCGTACAACCGCCAGTCATGGTTCCTGATTTTTTCCCGGAAATCTTTTTCGCGAAGAATCATTCCTTCATACAGCCAGTTGCTGATATCCAGCACCATTCTTTCCCCGGCAGGCCTCAATGACTCAGGATCAAGTGAGATCAGGCCACTTTCAGCTACTTTGTTTTTAATCTCTGACATCTCGCGGATCATTTCAAAAAATCATTACCACATTCCAAGTTCCATTCTCGCTTCTTCACTCATCATATCCTTGTCCCAGGGAGGATTAAATGTCAATTCCACCGTCGCATTGTTCACGTCCGGCATGTTCCGGATTTTATTTTCCACTTCCTGTGGAAGGCTCTCGGCCACAGGGCATGCCGGCGAAGTCAGGGTCATTTTAACAAATATATCATCGCCCGGATCAACCCGCACTTCATAAATGAGTCCCAGTTCATAAATATCAACGGGAATTTCCGGGTCGTAACAGGTTTTAATTACCTGTATCACCCTGTCCCGAAGTGGCAAGATAATTTCTTCCTTCATGTTCTCACCTGACATGACTTTCTCCTGATTTATAACCAACTGCATACAGTTTCATTTGTTTGATCATGGATGCAAGGCCATTGGCACGTGAAACAGCAATATGCTGCCGCAGGCCGATGGCATCAATAAACGCAAGATCTGCACCTATAATTGCATCGGCTGCCTGACCGGATAAAACCCGGATCAACAATGCAATTTCTCCCTTCACAAATGTAGAATCACTGTCGGCGTCGAAAAAAAGTTTGCCATCCCGGTGATGACAATTCAGCCATACACTGCTTTGACACCCTTTAATCCTGTATGAATCCGACCTGAACGCTGCGTCCAGTTCAGGCAATCGCTGACCGATTTCAATAATGTACTCATACTTCTGGCCCCAGTCCTCAAAAAGATCAAATTCTTCAATGATTTCTCTTTCAATTTCCGAAATGGCCTGCATCGTTAGTACATTATCTGTAGAATGGTTCATTTATTTTTTCGTCAGCAATTGAATAGCCATTTTCAGTGATTCGGTAAGTTGCCTGACTTCTTCTCCGGTATTGTAAAACAGGAAGGATGCCCTAACAGTACCCGGAATGCCAAACCGGTTCATGAGCGGTTCGGTACAATGATGGCCCGTTCTGACGGCAATTCCCCTTGTATCGAGATACATGCCAATGTCAAGAGCATTCAGCCCGTCCACTACAAATGAAACCACACTGGCCTTACCGGGAGAATTACCAATAATTCGTACTCCTGGTATTTCCTCCAGGGCAGCCGTCGCTTCCTTCAGTAAAAATTTTTCGTGCATGCCCGCCGCTTTACGGTCCATAGTACTGAGGTATCCGATGGCGCTACCCATGCCGATTACATCCGCAATGGAGGGGGTTCCCGCCTCAAAGCGTACAGGTATATCTGCAAATGTGGTCTTATCGAAGGAAACGGACTCAATCATTTCTCCGCCTCCCTGATAGGGCGGAAGTTTTTCCAGGATCCCGGCCTTACCATACAATACACCGGTACCTGTTGGCCCCAGCATTTTATGGCCTGAAAATGCCAGAAAATCACAATCCAGATCCTGAACATCTATGGTACTGTGAATCATGGCCTGGGCTGCATCAACAAGAACCTTTATCTTTCTGCTGTGTGCTATCCGGATGATTTCCTTTACCGGATTCACGGTTCCAAGCGTATTGGAAGTATGCACCACAGACACCAGGCATGTTTTATCACCAATCAGTTTTTGAAATGAAGCGAGATCCAGTTCCCCGTTATCAAGTACCGGAATAACTTTCAATACCGCCCCCTTCTCTTCACAAAGTAACTGCCAGGGAACAATATTGCTGTGGTGTTCCATTCCGGAAATGATAATTTCATCCCCGGCAGAAATATACTTTCTCCCGAATGTGGCGGCAACCAGGTTAATACTTTCTGTAGTTCCCCTGGTAAAGATAATTTCTCTTTCAGATGCAGCATGAATGAAATCTTTTACCAATACCCTCACGCGGTCGTAGGCCTCACCTGCTTTCTGACTCAGGTAATGTACACCACGGTGTATATTGGCATTGTATCCGGAATAATATTCATTCAATGCTTCAATAACACTTCGGGGCTTTTGGGTAGTTGCCGCATTATCCAGATAAACAAGTGGTTTTCCATAGGCTGTTTCGGAAAGTACGGGAAAATCCTTCCGTATCCGTTCCAAATCGAAACCGGAAATCTTTGTTACTGCCGGATCTGTCAATACTCTCACGGCTAAATTTCTTTTCTGAGTTTCATTTTTGCGATCCGCATCAGATATTCCCGTAAGGATTCATTACTGACCGATCTGATTACCTCCGCGGCAAAAGCAATGTTCAAAAATACCCTGGCTTCTTCCAGTCCAATACCCCGGCTTCTCAGATAGAATAAGGCTTCCTCGTCCAACTGGCCTGCCGTGGCTCCATGACTGCATTTTACATCGTCCGCAAAAATTTCAAGCTGCGGTTTGGTATTAATCACCGCATCATTGCTCAACAGGATGTTTTTATTGGATTGATAGGCATTGGTTTTTTGTGCGTCCTGTCTTACAAAAATCTTTCCGTTAAAAACGCCCTGCGCTTTATCATCCAGAATTCCTTTGTAAAGTTCCTTACTGAAACAATTGGGTGAAGCATGATCCACGAGGGTATGATTGTCTATCACCTGATTTTTATCCGCAATATAGAGGCCGTTCAGGATGGCGCTCCCATTTGTGCCGTCCATCACAATGTGAAGGTTATTCCTTACAAAATTACCATCCAGTGTTATGGTATTTGTTCTGAATTGTGTATCCCTGTCCATTCTTACTTCTGTAAAGGAAATATGACTGGACAACCTGTTTTCCGTCTGAACCCTGGTGAGTTCCAGGGAGGCATTTTCCGACAAAATTACCTCCGTTACCACATTGGTAAATGATGTATGAGTACCCAGGCTATGATAGGATTCTGTGATATTCGCCGAAACACCTTTTCCGGCAACAATGAGGTTTCTCGGATGAGACATTGACGGCATTTTCCGTCCATCGTTCAGGTGCAGTATATGCAGCGGCCTGTCATACCTTTTTTCTTCAGGTATGTATATGAATGCACCGTCAGAAAGAAATGCAGTGTTGAGGGCTACGAAAGGTTCTGTACTGACGGGCGCATACCTTGAAAGATGCCTGTTCACATTTTCGCTGGTATGAAACGCCGCAAGGTTGCCGGCAATTACTTCTTTGCCTGTGTTGAGGGTACTGAGCGTTTCATGGAAAACTCCATTTACAAAAACAAGCAGCTCCGTATCCTTACCCGTGGGGAGCAGGGACCGGATATCCGCTGCAGTAACATCGGATATATCTGTATTAATATGAAACGCAGTCGTAAGAACCGGCAGCAGGTTCGTGTACTTCCATTCCTCATGTTTAGAAGTGGGAAAACCAAGTTCCCTCACACGGGAAGCTGCGTCTCTTCTCAGTCCCGACCATTGACCATTCATCCCGGACCGGAATTTCTCCAGGGAGCTTAGAAAATGATCCTTGCCTGTATCTGACCAGGCAGCATTTTTTACTTTGGCTTTTTCCCTCGCAACGGTTACAATGGGTTCCATACTCATACTTTTACATTTTCCGTTTCATTACGGATCCAGTCATACCCTTTTTCCTCAAGTTCCAGGGCGAGCTCCTTTCCGCCGGAACGGACAATCCTGCCTTTATACAATACATGAACATAATCAGGAACGATATAATCCAGCAGGCGCTGATAATGTGTTATCACCAAAAAGGATCGTTCCGGGCCTCTCAATGCATTTACGCCATTCGCCACAATCCTCAATGCGTCAATATCAAGGCCGGAATCCGTTTCATCGAGAATCCCCAATTGAGGTTCCAGCATGGCCATCTGGAAAACTTCATTTCTTTTCTTCTCACCTCCGCTGAATCCTTCATTTACCGACCGCTGTGTCATGTTTTTATCCATTTCCACGATCTTCATCTTCTCCTTCATGAATAATAAAAATTCCTTCGAATCCATAGGCTGAAGACCTTTTGACTTCCGGATTTCGTTTACTGCCGTTTTCAGGAAATTGGCATTACTGACACCGGGAATTTCTACCGGATACTGGAAGGCCAGAAACAATCCTTTGCGGGCGCGGTCTTCGGGTGACATCTCAAGCAGGGACTCTCCAAAAAATTTTACGTCCCCTCCGGTTACCTCGTATTCCGCCTTTCCCGCAAGAACAGATGCCAGCGTACTTTTACCGGAACCGTTGGGGCCCATGATGGCATGTACCTCCCCGGCATTCACTGAGAGACTGAGTCCGTTTAGTATTTGTTTGCCTTCAACACCGGTTTGCAGGTTCCGGATTTCTAATATAGGTGTTTTCATTCTTTTCTTTCTTTGTTGTTCCTGACTGATTAACACCGGCTTTTTCCGGATGCTTCCATCAACCCACGGATCCTTCCAGTGAAACCGCCAGGAGTTTCTGGGCTTCAACGGCAAACTCCATCGGCAACTGGTTAAATACTTCCTTACAATATCCGTTTACGATCAGCCCGATGGCATCTTCCGTCGAAATGCCGCGCTGGTTGCAGTAAAATATCTGATCCTCTCCGACTTTTGACGTAGTCGCCTCATGTTCCACCACCGCGGATTTGTTGTGTACCTCCAGGTATGGGAAGGTATGTGCTCCACAGCGGTCTCCCAGTAACAAGGAATCACACTGGGAAAAATTCCTCACATTTTCGGCCTTTCTGTTTACCTTAACAAGACCTCTGTAACTGTTATTACTTTTTCCGCCTGAAATTCCCTTGCTTATAATAGTGCTGCGCGTATTACTGCCGAGATGAATCATTTTGGTTCCGGTATCCGCCTGCTGCATATTATTGGTAACCGCCACGCTGTAAAACTCCCCGATTGAATGATCCCCTTTAAGGATCACACTGGGGTACTTCCAGGTAATGGCAGATCCCGTCTCTACCTGGGTCCAGGAGATTTTGGAATTTTCTCCGGCACATAGTCCCCGCTTGGTGACAAAATTGTATATGCCGCCTTTGCCATTTTTGTCTCCCGGATACCAGTTTTGTACGGTAGAATATTTTACCTGGGCATCCCGGTGAGTGTAAATTTCCACAACAGCGGCATGCAACTGATTGGTGTCCCTCATGGGCGCGGTACATCCTTCAAGATAACTGGCATAAGCACCTTCATCAGCAATGATCAGGGTTCTTTCAAACTGGCCGGTTCCTGCAGAATTGATTCTGAAATAGGTGGAAAGTTCTACCGGGCATCTGACACCTTTCGGAATATAACAGAAGGATCCGTCGCTGAATACAGCCGAATTAAGCGCTGCAAAAAAATTATCTGTAGGAGGCACTACAGAGCCCAGGTATTGCTTCACCAGGTCGGGGTGCTCGCGTACGGCATCACTGAAGGAGGAGAAAATAATTCCAAGTTCGGAAAGGGTTTCCCTGAATGTGGTTTTGACAGATACACTGTCAATGACAGCATCCACAGCCACGCCGGCAAGGCGTTTTTGTTCTTCCAGGCTGATGCCCAGTTTATCAAAGGTTTTTTTGATTTCCGGATCCAGTTCGTCCAGGCTGTTCAGACTGGGCTTTTTCTTTGGTGCGGAGTAATAAATTATGTCCTGGTAATCAATGGCGGGATAGTGAACATTGGGCCATGTTGGTTCTGTCATGGTAAGCCAGTGCCGGAATGCTTTCAGCCTCCATTCCAGTAACCATTCCGGTTCCTGCTTTTTCATGGAAATGAACCGTATGATTTCCTCGTTAAGGCCCTTGGGCGCCGTTTCGGATTCAATGTCGGAAACAAAGCCCCATTTATATTCTCCCTGCGATATGTCGTCCAGTATTTTCTGGTCTTCGGTCATCCTTGCTTTGCCTATTCAGAACAGTGTGGGTTGTTAACGGCTGTTCTTATTTGGATTCATTCTAAATTTATTCATAAGATAAAAAAAATTCATACAGAAAAACTATCTCCGCATCCACAGGTCCGCGATGCGTTTGGATTGTGAAATGCAAATCCTTTTCCGTTGAGGCCATCACTAAAATCAAGCTCAGTACCTACAAGATAAAGGAAACTCCGCTTATCACAGACGATTTTTATTCCTTTGTCTTCGAAGATCTTATCATCGGGACGCGTTTCCACATCAAACTCCAGCTTATAGGTAAGGCCGGAACATCCACCGCCTTCGACACCAACGCGGATAAAGGCACCATCAGGCTTTTGCTCTGATTTCATCAGTTCAAGGGCCTTTTCCTTAGCTCTGTCCGTTACGGTAATCATGAGTATTTTGTCGAAATTTCCAACAAAGGTACAAAACAGACCGGCTTCATGCAAGCCCTGCGAGATCACTCAACTGCTGAGAAACAGCCATTTATCCTTCAAAATCTTCCCCTTATGCCCTGTCTGACAGGTATTTTGTATCCCGGTCATCCGGAGAAGGGGGCATGATTTACCTTCGTCAAATGTTTGAAAACACTTCACCAAGGACTGAACTTTCCGGGCTCGGAGAATTTGGTCTGATTGAGCACCTGTCATCCTTTGTCAAAACAGAGAACCCCGAGAGCCTTACCGGAATCGGGGATGATGCTGCCGTCATGGATTTTGGGAATATGCTGACTGTCGCCAGCACGGATATGCTGCTGGAGGGTGTTCATTTTGACCTCTCCTTTCATCCGTTAATGCATCTCGGGTATAAATCAGTGATTGTAAATCTGAGTGATATCTACGCAATGAATGCTCAGCCTAAGCAAATCCTTGTGGCCATCGCATTGTCCAACCGCTTTTCACTCGAAGCGGTTGAGGAACTCTACCGGGGAATCAACCTGGCCTGCAACAAATATCATGTGGATCTTGCCGGCGGCGACACCACCAGTTCATCGTCCGGACTTGTTCTCTCTCTTACAGCCATAGGGTCCGTAGCAAAGGAGAAAATTGTTTACAGGAAAGGAGCCGCTGTGAACGATCTTATTTGCGTATCGGGCGACCTGGGTGCTGCCTATCTCGGCTTACAGGTATTGGAACGTGAAAAAAAAATCTTCCTGGAACATCCGGGTATTCAACCCGACCTTGCAGGAAACGATTACATCCTGGAACGACAGTTGAAGCCTGAAGCAAGAAAAGAAATTATCGGCTTGCTGGATGAACTGAATATTCTTCCTACCTCCATGATTGATATATCCGATGGACTCTCATCCGAAATCATGCACTTGTGTAAAGCAGGAAATACCGGTTGTGTACTTCACGAAGAAAAACTGCCGGTGGATGTACAGACGATTGAGCGGGCCGCTGAATTCAACCTGAATCCTACGGTTTGCGCCCTGAACGGCGGAGAGGATTATGAATTGCTGTTTACTATCAGGCAGGATGATTATGAAAAAATCCTTAAACAACGCGACATTTCTGTGATCGGATATATGACGAAACCCTCTGAGGGTATGCATCTCCTGGATAAGGCCGGCCATCAGGTTCCGCTGAAAGCCCAGGGCTGGAATGCATTTCAAAAAGGATGACCAAAGGAAGCCAGGAAAGGTGTCCTTTTTTTAAAAAAACAAGGGTGTCGTTGTGTAAATTCAACCTTTTGTCCTATTGTTCAAGATATCCGGCTACACGTATTTTTGGGATGTTTGGATGTCGTTTCTAAACATAGGTGCAATCGGGTTACGCAGGCCATATTGTACCATGATCAGTATCTCCGGATATTTGATTTTTTCATTCTAAACAAAACCTCCCGTATGTCACTCCATGTACTACAGGGGGTTTTGTTTTTAAACTCCTCACCGGCAAGTCTTGTCTCCCGATCCGGCTAAAGTTTACCTTCGCATTTCTAATCTGATGTATTCTTGAAAACAGGACTGTTCGTTTTCTGTTTGTGCATTTTATTAACCGGATCATTATATGTTTCCGGGCAGGCACAATCCTACCTTTTCAGGAAATACAGTGTGGAAGATGGATTGTTGAGCTCCACTGTGTATTCTATAATTCAGGATGATGAGGGATATGTTTGGTTCGGGACAGATGCCGGCGTAAACCGTTTCGACGGGCGAACCTTTAATAAATATACAACGGATAACGGCCTTGCCGATAATGAAGTACTCCGGCTGTTCCAGGATTCAAAAAGAAGAATCTGGTTTCTGTCGCTCAACGGTCATTTATCCTATTATTTTCAAGGACGTATTTACAATGAGTACAATTCCCCGTGGCTGAAGTCAGGATTTACGGGAACCGATCTGATAAAAATTCATGAAGACAGAAAAGGCAATATCTGGTTTATTCATAACCTGAACGAAAGTGCTGTCATGGCGCCGGATTCATCCTTTACTATCATCCGGGCCTCGAATAATCTCCGATCCAATGCCTCCATTTTCGTTTATGAAGACTTACAAAATGAGATGTATCTGTTGAGTGCCAATGGTGCCATAAAGTTACAGGGTGATACCTGGATATCCTGGCCGTTCCGGTATTACCCGAAAAATATTCATTCGACTCTTGTTCGTGCAGGTCTTGCCTATTATGCTGCGAATTCGGGTATTGTCATGATGCAGGATACTACTGCTACGCTGATGAGGGTTTATAATAACCGGATTAACCAGAATACGATAACCTCGATCCGAAGTACCAGAGAAGGGGAGGTTTTTGTCAATACTCAGCATGGATGCTTCCAGTTGCTTCAACAGGGCGACACAGCCATCCTGAAGCCCGTCCTTACGGACCTAATAGTGCTGGATGTAACCGAAGACATGGAAGGGAACATGTGGTTTGCAACGTCGGGAACGGGGGTGTACATGTTCCCCCATAAAGCAGAGCGATGGAAACACTACACCGCCAATGAAGGTCTGAAGAACGAGCAGGTATTTTCCCTTGAAAAAATACCGGGAGGCTCCTTATGGATTGGAGCCAACCGTGGCGTACTTTCTGAAATCGCTGATAACCGGGTACAGTTTTCTGCCGAGGTGTTCGATACAGGCTATGCCTATAACCGGATTCTGGATATGTGCAGGGACAAATACGGAAATATCTGGTGTGCTTCTGACAGGGGTGTTCTAAGGATTATACCCCGGCATCCTCCGGTTTACAGGGAGTTTGAAGAATACGTCTTCCCATTAAATATAACCAATAAAACTTTCAGTGTTAAAAAAATAACTGAAAACCCTCAAGGGGGAATAACCATATCCCGATATACAGGCATATTGAATCTGGAAAAGAAAGGACAGACCGGAATATTTTATCCGGTTCCTTCCACATTAACCAGGCGAACTTTCACGCATTATTTTGACTCCAATAGGAGGTTATGGTTTGCCAATTCAGACGGACTGAATTACCTGGATACCGGCAACACCGTAGTACAGATTTATTCCCTCAACCGGTTGTTGCACAGCAGGATCACTCACATCACGTCAGGGCCGCAAAAACACCTGTTTCTCTCTACAGACGGCGATGGCGTTTACGAGCTTTCTGACACCCTGGTAGTGAACCATATTAATATGGATGATGGTTTGCCCTCAAACCTGTGCAGGAAAACAAGGATATATGGTGACACCATTCTGTTTTGCACCAATGCCGGCCTTTTGCAGATGTCCTTGAATAAGGACACGTTGGAAAGAATAAATTTATTCAACACAGTCACCGGATTGTTATCGAATGATGTGTATGATGCCATAGAAGAATCGGACACGCTCTGGATCGCCACGGGTAAGGGGCTGAGTATGACCCTCACGAATGTTCCCGGCGATAATTTTTCCACGACTCCGCCTCCCGTGCATATTCTCGAATTCAACACAACCCGTGAATCTTTTTCATTGGATCAACCCGTGAAGGTTCCTCCTTTCGACCGGAATATTAAAATTCAGTATATAGGGATCGGATTTCAGAACCCTAACCTGATCGAATACCAGTTTGCACTGGCTACCAGTGACACGGTCTGGAACCATACGCAGAATAATTCGGTGGAATTCCGTGATCTTCCGCCCGGTGAATATACATTTCTGTTAAAAGCAAAAAGGATAAATGGCAGGTGGAGCGGGATTACCTCCTTCATCTTCAGTGTGGAGCCATTTTTTTATGAAACAACCTGGTTCAGGTTGCTCATGATCCTGATGGTGTCCGGAGTGGTAATTTTTTTCATCCGCCAGGTTTCAACCCGGCGATTAAGGCGGCAACTCTCCCGTTTGCGGCAACAGGAAGCCATTCAGGCGGAACGGTCCCGCATTGCCACAGACATGCATGATGATATCGGATCTGACATCACCAAAATCACCATGCTTGCCAATATTATTGTAAAAGGACGGGCCATAACCCCGGAACAAGGGTCATTGAACAGAATTATTCAGCTTAGCCGTTCTTTGCTGGAAAAGATGGACAATATCATCTGGGCGCTGAATCCGGCACACGACAGGTTGCCTGATTTCATTTCATACCTGAGGAATTATTGTTATGAAACTTCCGATGCTGCCAATCTGCCTATAGATTTTAACGCTCCTCTGCATTTTCCTGCTTCAACCCTGACTTCCATTGTTCGCCGAAACCTGTTTCTTATTATTAAAGAATCCATCACCAATGCCATGAAACACTCGGGGTGTACAGGCATATCCGTCAGGCTTGAGCTTCAGCAGGATTTATTGAAAATTGAAATTTCTGATAACGGAAAAGGCATGGCCCACGATATGTTGCCCGGTGATGGGAACGGTCTGAAAAACATGAAAAAAAGAGCTGCCGAGATCGGTGCTGTTTTAAAAATTGAATCCGTTGCGACCCATGGAACAAAAATTATAATTGTTTACAAAATTATTCAGGATATTGTACGGATATGAAACCCATACATGTAGCTATCATTGAAGACCAGCCTGAAATTGCCGAAGGACTTGAATTTCTGATTGGTAATTCCGGAGAATTTGCCTGCACCACCTACCCGACCGCTGAAGCAGCCCTGGCAGGAATTGACCGTAAACGTCCTGATGTAGTACTGATGGATATTGGGCTGCCCGGAATGTCCGGTATTGAATGTACCAAACTGCTCAAGGAGAAGTACCCGGATATTCTGATTATGATGTGCACGGTGTATGAGGATGATGAAAAGATTTTTAATGCCCTGGCTGCAGGAGCCAGCGGCTATCTGCTAAAAAGAACTTCTTCAGCCGTAATGGTTGAAAGTATTAAGGATCTGATTGCCGGTGGATCTCCCATCAGCGCTCCGATTGCCCGTAAAGTCATCAATATTCTTCAGCCCAAATTCGGAACCATGCAGGATGAAACGGGAGGAGAAAGCTTATCCGTGAGGGAAAAGGAAATACTTCAGTTGATTTCAGAAGGATATAGAAACAAGGAAGTGGCTGACAGACTCAATATCAGTACCAGTACCGTCAAAACACATATTTATAATATTTACCAGAAACTGCATGTTTCCTCACGGGTTGAGGCCATTAATAAAATGGGCCGGCTGCGCTGACGGTTACTGTTTCTGCACGGGAAATTCCATAATATTCCCTTTGTGATTTTTGCCTTCGTCCGAGATGTACATCGTTCCGTCGGGGGCGAATGTAATGCCTTCGGGCTGAGTGAACAGTTCCGGTGCAAGAGCCGCAACATTGCGGATATTCCCCTGGTGATCAATCACGAGAATTTTCTTTCCGACACTGGCAAGTACGTAGATGTTGCTGTCGACCGGTGAAACGGCGATATCGGATGCTTCAAAAAATGAAACAGGTTTGTCTGAATTTTCTTCTTTGAAAGTTTCACGCGCATCCGCCTGGATTTTGTTTTGGGATATATAATCAAAAATCCCGCCGAGAGGTATGGCATACACGGGATCCGCGCTTAGTGTTCCGTCTGAAAGGCTATATGCGTATATCCTCACGGTGTGTCTGTTTATTTTTTTTCCATAAATTCCTTTGCAAACAACCAGGAGCCTTGAATATGCAGAATCATAACAGATGCCTTCCGTATTATCTGCCTTTTTCAGATGGGTTTCAATTCTTTCAGTTATCAGCGAGTCCTCTGTGGCCGTATTGATTTTAAAAATGGTCCCGTCACTTTTCAGGACGAACAACGTATCACCTGCAACGGCAATTCCTTCGTAATCATGATTTGCCTCAAACGTTTGCCTTCCTCTTACATCCCCTCTTTTCAGATTGTAATAAAATATTTTCCCCGCTTCATCCTGAATGCAGGCCAGACGATTGGCTCCGACCCAGGCAATCCCTGAAATCTCACGGAGTTCTGACGGTAACTTATATACCGTTTCCGGATGATCCATGTTATACATAAAGCCGGGCCCGTGCTTCCCGGAATGGGAACATCCCGATCCGAGAGAAAGTAAACCGGATAAAATAATTACGAGAAACCTGCTTCTGAATACGCGAATCAAGCTGCAACAATACAACATGCATCATGAACAGATCATTAAATATAAATCAGCCAGGGCTCAGCGTCTACTTTCATCATTGAGATGGCCTGCAATATTTGATGAAATCTGTCGGAATCAGCTTTTCAAATCCCACCTGGTGTAACTGTGTAATCACTTGTCCGCGGTGATAGGTGCTGTGATTGAAACAATGTAAAATGATATCAGAGATATTGGTCGAAAAATGTTGTCCTGAAATGCTGCTGTATTCCAGATTTTGATCAAACCACGCCTGATCTGCGGGTTCAATCATCTTCAGCCATTGGTCATTCCCTGTTAGAATCTCGGCTGACAGGGAACGAAAATCTTTTTTGTATTCCATCCACCTCCACTCTGTTGGTGAGGTGCCGTTCAACCGTAAATACCATACAGATTCTGCGCCCCATATATGCAGCCAGGTGGTTCTTATATCAGGAAAGCTTCCCGGTACTTTTTGCGTGAGATGTTCTGCAGAACAATTTTCAGCAATAAAGGTCAGCAACCGGCTGTTGGCCCAGGCATTGTACCTTGTATACCGTTTTAATGACTCCATGACAAACCCGATGGTATAACCCTTCAAAAATCAGAATGGACCGTTTAAACATAAAAAGGATGATCAGGACAGCACAGCCTTATTTGAGGCCATCAGATCTTCGATCTCAGAAATTTCAACCGGAATCTTTGCCATAAGGTCGCGCTGACCTTTTTCCGTAATCAGGATATCGTTTTCAATACGGATACCAAGTCTTTCTTCGGGAATATAGATTCCGGGTTCACACGTAAACACCATGCCTGCCTGCATGGGTTCATACCGGCTGCCGATGTCATGCACATCCAGTCCAAGGAAATGAGAGGTTCCGTGCATGAAATACTTCTTATACAGCGGCTGCCGGGGATCCTGCTTTTTAACTTCTGCAGCATTCAGCAATCCCAGGCCAATGAGTTCCTGCTCCATGATATGACCCACTTCTTCATGGTATCTTTGAATGGTATTTCCCGGAACCAGCAGTTTGGTTGCCTGACGAAGCACCCTGAGAACTGCGTTATACACTTCCTTCTGCCGTTGGGTAAATTTTCCATTAACCGGAATACTGCGGGTAAGGTCAGCGGCATAATTTGCATATTCGGCGCCGAAATCCAGCAGAATAAAGTCACCATCCATACATTCCCTGTTATTGGCTGTATAGTGGAGTACGCAGGCGCTGGCTCCACTGGCAACAATGGGAGCATAGGCATGGCCGTTGGCACGATTACGTATGAATTCGTGAATGATCTCGGCTTCAATTTCATATTCCATTACACCCGGCCTTACAAAAGACAACACACGTTGAAATGTTTTGCCTGTAATATCACATGCAGTCTGCATGAGTTCAATTTCCGCCTCAGCCTTAATCGTACGGAGTTTGGCTAATATCGGACCGGATCGCTCATAATGATGGGCCGGATACCTGGCCCGAAGGGATTTTGAAAAACGTTCTTCACGATATTCCACCTCAGTTGCGAAACGGTCATTCTCATTCAGGTTAATATATACTCTTTCGGTATGGTGCATGATTACGGGCAGTATTCCCTGAAAGTCTTCCATCCAGTAAATATTCTGAATCCCCGATGCCTGCCGGGCCTCTTCTTTTGTGTACTTGTGTCCCTCCCAAACTGCAATGTGTTCGTTGGTCTTGCGTAAAAAAAGAATCTCCCGGTATTCGGGGATCGGATGGTGTGGAGCAATGACAAGAATACTTTGTTCCTGGTCTATTCCTGTGAGCCAAAACAGGTCTGAATGTTGTCTGAAAGCAAAATTCTGATCGCCATTGCGCGGCATTTCATCATTGCTGTTGAAAAAAGCTACTGAACCAGGAAGTATATGGTTAACGAATTTCTGACGGTTCGATACGAATAATTTTGAATCAATGGGCATGTATTTCATAATCACGGGGTTTTAAGATTGCAAATTTACGGAAAAAATTACCGGTTTGAGCCCTCAACCTGATTTGCGTGAAATTCATCAGAAGGATAATTACTCTACGACAAGTTTTGCCCTGTTACCCCTGGCATCGGTGAGTATGTAAATTCCCGGAATCAGATCGGATACGTCAATCAGGGATGTCTGCCTGAAATACTTCAATGGCCTTCCGGGCAGGTCGGTCAAACGGATGTCAGAAACCCGGTTCAGGCGAACCCTTCCTGAATGTGCAGGATTCGGATACAGGACCAGGGACTGGCCGGCTTCAATAACGGATATATAGGCAGACAGGTCCACATTATTGCTGTCCGGTGTGGGAATATCAAAATCCATCCATGCGGTATTGCCATCACTGGTTCTGCCATAGGAATGACCGGCTGGAATTATTCCGTAACAGGCAGAATCTGAAAACGTCCGATCCGGCTTTGACAAAATCAGACAGGCTGCAGAAGACGGAATAATAAAACCCAGGTGTGTGCTTCCCTGTGCCGTCTGACCATCTCCCCAGAGAAGCAGAAAATCTCCGGGAGGTATTTTTGTTGAATCGCTGCCATAGACAAAACGGTACTTATTCAGGACACCGGGATTGTCTGTAAAAAACCAGCCTTCAATGTTCAGGGTATCACCATTGGGGTTGTACAATTCTGCCCAGGGATCATAGTCACCGTAATTATCCGAAACAGTATTGGTGTTCTGCGTTTCGATTTCATTAATCAGAATCTGCTCGGAGGTGTATATCCAGTTTGGCGCCACAGGAGTTGGTACAATAAATACTATCCAGTCCGTAGAACCATCATACTTTCTTCCAAAAGTCTGGTCGGCGGGTACAGGATTTACGCATACTCCGTCGGAATAGGTTGTTCCATCCGGCTTATACAGTGACAGGCATACCCCTGTCGGTGGCAAGCTGAAGGGAACATGGCGAACTCCTTTTTCCGTATTGCTGTCTGCCCATATCATCAAAAATCCCTGCGGCGCAATTTTGAGGGAATCCGGACTATAGGGTAACCGGTATTTCAGCACCTGTGTCTGATCATCAGAAACAAACCAGCCACTAAGGTTCAGGGTGTCCGTGGAAGGGTTGTACAATTCGATCCAGTCGGAATGCATTCCATGTTCATCCGTTATGGAATTGATATTGGTCAGCATGACCTCGTTGAATAGAGCATCTGCCAGGGGAACGGAATTATTGGTCTGACCGGGAGTGGGCGATGCAAAAGACACCCAATCCGGAGCTGCATCTGAACTTCTGCCTGCAGAAACATCCGGTGGAAGAACTCCAAACCGGATGGAATCAACCAGTGTTTCACCATCGGGTTTGTATAGCGCCACAAAATCACCGGTTTCATTGAGTTTAAAATTTGTATGAAGCACCCCCTGTTCCGTATCGTCATCTGCCCAAAGAAGCATATAGCCGTAAGGTGGTATTTTAGTGGAGTCATTACCTATAGCCAGTTCAAACCGTGTGGGCAGCACCAGATTGTCGGTCAGAAACCAGCCTGCGAGATCCAGCGTGTCGTTATTGGGATTATAAATTTCAATCCAATCATCGTATTCTCCATAATTGTCCGGAATGGTAATGCCGTTTGATGACATGACTTCATTAATCACCGGTAAGAGTACCGGCCTGTAGGATGGATCCGGATCAAATACAGCGGTCAGGATAGTGTCGCCCATAAGATCCATGAATAGTGATGCGGTGGTATCATGCGAAGGCAGCCATTCCACAAAACGGTATCCTGGTTTTGCAATAGCCGTTACAGGAACCGGAACCGACTGAAAATAAATCCCGGACCATGGGTAGGTGCCGGGGTTGATGCGCCTGGTGTTCTTATCGAGAAAAATGGTACTGACCCGGATGTTGCCTTTCGCTGTATCCGAAACATTCAGGGTCAGGTTATACTGAGCCGGCAGACTCCAGGTGGTAAGAATTTGCTGCCTGCAAAATTGCTGGCGTAAACCCAGCCACCATTTCATACTGTCCACCTGGTTGATCCAGGTATAATTGGTTTGCCAGCGATTCTGGTATTCGGTAATGTATGGAAGCAGTACGTTCTTCATCGAATCAACCTTGGCCTGGAGTAACGCAGGAAGGAAATCCGTATTCATATAATCTGCGAACAGATTTATGAAGTCGTTACGGAAGCCCGTGTTTTGAAGAAAGTTAACAAACAGGTCTGATGGCCCGTATCCCCTGCTGCCGACGATGGCCTGATTGAAGCAATCGTACCAGGGATTGAGATAAAACCCCGCAATGTTGTCCATATCCCACTGAATCCATCTCCATTTTTTCCCCGGCATTTTTGGTTTCCAGACTGCCTCATTCTGTCCGGGCCAGTCCCCTCTTGAAAAATAGATACTGGACATATAATTCAACATAAAACTCCGGATGTCTATCTGCGTACATGCATAAGCATAGGCTGCAGAGTCACTCATAGTATTGGAATCCATGAAAGATTTTATGGCATTCCAACTGACCTGATCACCTTCAATAACTGTTGCTCCTGCATCATCCAGAATGTCAAATCCGGGATTATCCTTGTCAATCAGGAAATGCTCCTGGAACCAGGATCCGTTCCGGTTTCTTTCTCTCATTTCCTGAAGACCCCAGTATTCCCCGTCAATGAACACCACGACGGGACGATAGGCCTCCACTTCATCCATGGAATTACCCATGAGCTCCGCGGCAAACGCATCCCTGAAAAGTGTGGAGTTTCTGTCGCTGCCCCATGCACGGATTTTTATTTTATCAAACTTACTGATGTACTTAGCCTTTGTCTCTGATCCTGCAAACAGCGGCCAACTAATTTTTGTGTCGCCAAAATCACCGGAGGCGTTTATATTCAATCCTTTTTGGGAACTGGACCGGGATGAAACGCCATTGATACTTATCTTGAAATTTGAATTGAAGGCCTGAACACCACCCGGTTCATACATCTCCACATTGGCCGGACGGTGCCAGTCTTCATAATAATTGGCAAAAAAGGTCCCCGGCTGGTACGTAATGCCCGGAACATAGATGCCCGTAGTATCATTGAACAGGTTTTTCGGATCTGAAACGATGGAAATCACCGGAAGATTTCCATAACGGGTCATCATAGCCGGATCTACAAAATAGGTTTGTGTCATCACCGGCCCGGGTAAGTATCCGGTTTTGAAAATCCGCGCCCGTATAATATTTGCCTTAAAAACATTTCCCTGAGGTGGATACCAGTCGGGCAGCCACAAATGGACCTGGTAACACGTGCGGATGGTGGAGTAGTAATTTGTATCAGCCGCCCTGCTGTCAACAGTAAGTGGTCCGATGTACAAGGGCGAGGTCTCCACAGGATCCGAACCATCCAGGGTGTACCGGATTTCTGCACCCGTGATCAGGCAACTCAGGCCAACCTGCTGGGCGGTGGTGTATAATCCTCCCGGAATGGTAAAGGCCGGTTTGTCAGCAATTGCGCCACTGTATGTTCCCGTGCCATTATTGGAATACCCCGGACTGGAAACAGACAAATAATATTCGCCGGCAGAACCATCCGTAATCCTACCGAATGAAATATCCTGAGGCAGGTAAACCGCTGTGAAATTATCCAATACATTCCCGGCATTGTCGCTAAGAAATACCGGCTCCCCGCGGGAGTCAATGGAGAAATTGGTATGGAATGGCTGGATGGAGTCCCTGTCCTTTCCCGAACACCAGACCAGGAGAAAGGCTCCCGGGTTCAGGGTATAATTGGGGAATTGCCATCGTAACAGGCTGTCCGGATTATCAGATAATCCGAAGCCATTCAGGTTAACCGGTGTGCCGCCCATATTGTATAATTCCAGCCAGTCCGAATAATCCCCGTCCTCATCGGTGTAGGCTGACTGGTTATTGCTCATCATCTCGTTGATTACAACTTGTGATTGCGCATTTCCATACAAAAACACCACTGAAACAAAACAAATAATATACTTCAATGAATTACAGCCCTTAGACATATACATATTGGGTATTCAGAAAATTATCGGGTTTTCAGGGTTCGAATATACCTTTGGGAATTCCCTGATATACTGCAAGATACTATGTTTATGAACAGGTTGGGATGAAAAAAGTGGAATTAAGCCCCCCCGCAGGATATCAGGCGGGACTTATTCAAAACAGGCTGGCATTTTCCCCGTGCCTGTTATCAATTAACCGGGTACCCGGACAGCAGGTATTCAGCACCAGGTGTATTTCAGATCCATATCCCCTGAATCAATTCCGCAATTTTGAAAAAATTCAAAACAGTGGGGTGCGCAATCCGCA
Source organism: Bacteroidia bacterium (assembly GCA_020852075.1). GTDB lineage: Bacteria > Bacteroidota > Bacteroidia > AKYH767-A > 2013-40CM-41-45 > JADZBN01. The sequence continues at coordinate 347 of JADZBN010000108.1, read as the reverse complement.
TCATCCTTTAAAATATAGAAAAAGAAACGGCTGCCCGAGGGGGAGGGCAACCGTTTTGAAAACTCATTGTGTCCTGAACTCAATTATTTTTGTTCCTGAGCTTGAGTTGAAGCAGAATGAAGGGGGGTAAATTCCTGGGCGCCGTTATCAAAGCTTCTTCCGCTTTTGTGATCGGTAGCAAGGCTGCCTGCGGTTCTTTGCTGTGCCTGGCCGGCTGAAGTTCCCTGGTTTTCCAGTCCGTTGCTGATTTCCTGTGCGCCGTTGTCAAAGGTTCTTCCGCTTTTGTGATCGGTAGCAAAGCTTCCTGCGGTTCTTTGCTGTGCCTGGCCGGCTGAAGTTCCCTGGTT
>JADZBN010000107.1 GCA_020852075.1 Bacteroidia bacterium | reverse complement strand
AGAACCCATGAGAAATTCCAGAACTCCTCCTTTTAGCAGTGTATTGACATTTACAAATGTTGAGTCAAAGGTCTGAAAATTCAATGTTGCAGACTGAATGAATGAATTGGAAGAGGAAACATTCAATCCATGGATGGTAAAGGTTTTTCCGTTTCCAAGATGTAAAATGATTTCAGGGAATAATGGAGAACCGATTGCATACCAACCCGAGCCAGGTGTGACCGGATAGAGTCCCATTGCGCTCCATATAAACCATGCACTCATTTGACCGCAATCTTCATTGCCTGATAGCCCGTCAGGTCCCGCTTTATACATCTCTCTTGTGATCTGGCTTACCCGTTCCTGTGTTTTCCAGGGCTTTCCACAATAGTCATACAAGTATGCCATGTGGTGACTGGGTTCATTTCCATGGGCATATTGGCCAATCAGCCCGGTAATGTCACTTTGGCTCCGGCCTGAGGTCATGGATGTGGTGGAGAACAAGCTGTCAAGCCGGGATTCAAAGGAGGCATTTCCACCAAAAGCATGAATCAGCCCCGGAATATCCTGAGGGACGAAGAAGGAATATTGCCAGGCATTGGCCTCAGTAAAATTATTATCCACCCGGTAAGGATCAAAGGGTGTAAGCCATCCGCCATTGACACGCGGACGCATGAACCCTGATTGTCTGTCGAAAATGTTTTTCCATCCCTGGCACCGAAGGTAGAACCTGGCAGCGTCTTCCTCTTTCCCCAACAGGGAAGCCATCCGGGCAATACACCAGTCATCGTAGGCATATTCCAGCGTTTTGGAAACGGATTCCGGTTCATCGTCCACTGACAGAAAACCTTTATCTATATATGCGCCCAGGCCAAATCTGTCACGGCTCCCGGCGCTTTTTTCCATGGCAATAAGTGCAAGGCCGGCATCAAAACCCCTGATTCCGCTCATGTACGCATCCAGTATAACAGGAACAGAATGATAGCCAATCATACATTCCGTCTCATTGCCGGCAAGCTCCCATACAGGCAATAACCCTCCTTCCCGGAACTGGTCAATAAAGGTTTTTATGAAATCTCCTGTTCGAAGTGTATCAAGCAATGACATCAGCGGATGCCATGCTCTGAAGGTATCCCAAAGCGAAAAAACGGTGTAACGGGTGTAAGAACTGTCCGCATGAATCTGTCCGTCAAGACCTCTGAAAGAACCGTTTGTATCGCTGAAGGTGTTGGGAACAACCATACAATGGTATAGGGCAGTATAAAAAATTGTTTTCTGCTGATCTGTTCCTCCACCTATCTCAATCTTTTTTAATGCTGAGTTCCAGATATTTTTGGCAGCAGTTCTCAGTGTTCCAAAATCCCTTCCGTTGGATTCCGCTTCAAGGTTCATTTTTGCATTTTCAATACTGACCGGAGAAATGCCAACCCGGACATATACCGGATCCCTGCCATTCGTTGTAAAATGAAATGCGGCGCGGAGATCCTTACCATGGTACTCATGATATCCTTCCTGTTTCCTGTCAAATTGGGGATCATGCCTGATATCATAATCCCAAAAAGGCTGGGAAAATTCCAGGTAAAAATAGACACGTTGATCCCTGGCCCATGACGAAGATTTCCGGAATCCCGAAACATGCATTGAATCCAACACATTCAATGCTGCTCCTGTAACCAGGTCCCTGTGCTGTAAGTCAAGAAGGATGGAAGAATTTTCACCTGCCGGAAACAGGTACTTGTGAAATCCGGTACGGAGTGTTGCGGTCAGTTCCACCATAACCCTGGAATCCTGGAGCATCACCCTGTAATACCCCGGCATTGCTTCCTCCTGTTTGTGGGTGAAGGTGGATGAAGGAGGAATGTCCGGATTGAATGCGCCAATGAAGGGCATGAGAAGAATATCTCCGTAATCCGAAACACCCGTACCGCTGAGGTGTGTATGTGAGAATCCATAAATAAGCGTATCATCATAATAATATCCTCCACATCCATCCCAGCTTGCGTCCTTTCTGGTATCGGGGCTAAGCTGCACCATACCGAAAGGCAGGGTTGCACCAGGGAATGTATGCCCGTGACCACCGGTACCAATAAAAGGGTCCACCCAGGTTACCGGTTCACGCTGGGCATAAACACTCAGGGAAAATCCCAGGCACAGGTGCAGGAAAAATATTTTATTTATCATGATACAGGTCGTTCAGGCTTTCATACCGGATAACAGGTGCCTTGAGATACGCACCGGCGTATAATTCATACCTTTTTCCGGGAAGGACATCGAAATAATTATCAGGCAGCAAATCCGATCCGTTAATAATTATGTGGAGGTTTCTGACAACATTCTTTGATTCGACAATCAGTTTTCCCAACTCCCCGCTGTAGGTAACGGAAACCTCGCTTTCAGGAAGTTGCTGTTGCACAGGCAGGCTGAAATAATAATGACTGTCTGCAATTTTTTTTCCTGATTCAAGAACGAATACCAACACGCAGTTTTCAAGAGATCCTGTATGCGTCAGTAATGCGGTATCTATCTGCATCTGAACGGAGGAAGAATTGTACCGGATGGCGACATTACGATCCTGCTGCCAACGTACATTACCATTGAAATCCATAAGTGTTGCGTGCAGTACACCACGAAAACCGGACAAGGAATCGGAAACCACATACACCCGGATCTGTGAATTTTCCAGATGCGCAGAAATTATCACAGTGGAAAAAGACCGTTTCAGGGCATATTGCGCGGGCTTCCAGTTTCCGGTAATGTCTATTGTTGACCATGATACAGCGGGCCAGCAGTCGTTCAGTTGCCAGGCCAGGCTTCCCATACAAACCGGCATGGCTCTCCTGTGGGCTTCGACAGCTGTCCGCAATGCTTCGGCCTGCATCAATCCGGAAGCAAAACAAAATGAATGAAAATCTGAAAGAACAGGAAAGTATTTTCCAAGATAATTCCTCATGGTGCGATAGCCGTCCTGAAACTTTTGGTGCGCTTTCAGAAAAACCGAATCCGGTTCTTCCTCAGTATTCCCAAACATCCGGATACACTCAGGCGATGGCATACCCTGGAATCCATATTCACTCACAAATCTCCCCACTCTTGTATTGTATTTTGAAATGGGTTCCATACCCCACCAGACGCCCCAGTAGTGCAAGTCACCCGACAAAAGGCTTTCGTCGTGTCCCCATCCAATCGAAGGAGATCCCGGCCAATACGGCCTGCCCGCATCATTGCGGGCAATAATGTCCGGTATTTTCTTTTCAAAGAGTTCAAGGTATCCGTTCCAGATTGCAGCGGAATCAATTACTGAATAATGAAATTCTTTTTGCCAGCCCCAGTTAAACCATCCTTCTTTTATTTCATTATTTCCACACCAAAGGGCGATGCATGGATGATTCCGGAGCCGTTCCACCTGTTGTTGCACCTCCTCTGTCACGTTGGACATAAAAGCCGAGTCCCAGGGATACATCCCGCCCGAAAACATGAAATCCTGCCATACCAGCAGACCCAATCTGTCACAGGCGGTATAAAATGAATCGTCTTCATAGGCACCGCCGCCCCATACGCGGATCATATTCATGTGTGATTCCATGGCAGATACAAGGAGGGAATCCTTGTGTGCCTCTGAAACCTCAGGTAAAAAATTTCCGGGTGTAACCCAATTGGCGCCTTTCATAAAAACAGGAATACCATTGAGTTTAAAATAAAATGATTCACCCACCCTGTCCTTTCCTCTCACCAGCTCTATGGTTCGAAGTCCAACATCCAGTTTTTTCACTTCCGGCTCCTGCATAAACATATTTCCTTCCATTTTCAGGTGATACAAATAGGGTTCTCCCAGCCCATTGGACCACCATCTCCGGGGTTTTTCAATAGCAAATTCAATCCTCAGGATATTCATTCCCGGCCTGAGAGTCTGGCTGAAATTTACCGGGATGGTGTCTCCGCTGATTTCAGTCCGAACCAGATAAGTGGCTGATGTATCTGAGCTTACCTTTATAACAGCTTCCAGGATTGCAAAACTGTCGGTGAGCTGTTTTTGAATTATCTGGACATCACGAATGGATGTGTGACCCCAGCTTTCGAGGAAAACTTTTTTCCAGATACCACAGGTAATAAGCCGTGGACTCCAGTCCCAGCCATACTGATATGCAGCCTTACGGGTAAACACCCGCTCTCCGCCCGGAAGTGGAAACAGGTGCTGCTGCAGTTGTTTCCCTCTTTTTACTGCGTTGTAAAAAATCACCACCAGCGTGTTTTCGCCCGGTTTAACCAGTCCTTCTATATCCACTTCAAAGTTCCTGAACATATTATCCGATTGTAAAATCCTCGAATCATTCAGGTAAACTGTTGCATAGGTGTCCAGGCCTTCAAAATGCAATACCTGGTGACGGCTTACAGTGAAAGTGGAATCCAGGATAAAAACCGTTTTATATTCCCATGAACACGTGTCTATCCATTGCACGGAATCTTCATTGGTTCCGGTACGCGGATCAGGAATGAGATGATTTGCCATCAGGTCCGTGTGAACCGTTCCCGGTACAGAAGCAGGATACCATGTTGCCTCAGATGCGTTACGAAAAAACCAGCCACGTTTCAAATCAATTACCCGGCTGCATTTACCAATAACCGGAAATAGTATCAGAAATAATTTGACAATGAAAAACCAACGGTCTGAAAGCTTCATTTTAATTAATGGTACGCAAAATTGCTGTGAGGCGCCTGACAAGGTCCGGATCGGGGTGTACCTGATCCCTGATCAGTGGATTTTTACACGATGCATGGATTTCATTCAGGCCGTTCTGCGAAAGTATCAATTTTGCATTTTGAAAGGAAACATTTCCTCCCGGCAGTATAATGATTCGACCTTTTGAGATACTGACCATTTCAAGGATTTGCGGCAAGCCTTCCGTTGCAGAAGGCCTCAGGCCTGAAGTCAGCAACCGGCGGCATCCCGTTTCAATAACTTTTTCGAGAGATTCCGGATATCCGATGGCCTGGTCGAAAGCCCTGTGAAAAGTGACCGGCAAGGGACGGGCTCTTTCCACAAGCTGTCTGGTACGGAAAGTGTCAATGCGACCGTCGGCGGTAAGGATTCCCGTCACAATTCCGTCCATCTTATGATCCCGGCAGAAATCAATGGCTGATTCCATGTCGCTGAATTCACTGTCAGTAAAACAAAAACCTCCCGAACGTGGCCGGATCATTACAAAAACGGGAAGGGGGCAACACCTTCTTGCCTGCAATATCACATCGGGTGAAGGGGTAAGACCGCCCTGTTCCAGGACCGAACACAGTTCAATACGCTGTGCACCTCCGGCCATTGCTATTTGCATGTCCTCGATACTTCCACAAGGTACTTCAAGCAAAACAGGCATGTGTCTGATCCGGAGTACAGATGGAACTTTGCGAATCTTTCATTCCTGCCGGAATGGTTTGTGACCTGACTGCGTAATTGAATCCTTTATGAATGCTCCAGGCTCCGAACTCTCCGTTTTTATTGAGTGCCAGAAAGGCTACCTGAAGGTCCTCCACATGGCCTTTTTTATTCCTGATAATCCTTTCTACAGCCAGCCTGCAGGCATCTTCCGGTGATTTCCCGTTTCTCATAAGTTCAACAACAAGATGGCTGCCGCAGATCCGTATTACTTCTTCACCGACACCGGTGGAAGTCGCACCTCCTACTTCATTGTCCACATACAGGCCCGCACCAATGATGGGTGAATCTCCCACCCTGCCGTGCATTTTGAAGGCCATACCACTTGTGGTACACGCGCCCGAAATATTTCCATTGTTATCCATGGCTAGCATACCAATGGTATCATGATTTTCGCGGTTAATGACCGGCTTATATTCTGATTTTTTCAGCCATTCCTCCCATTTCTTTTTTGATTCTGGAGTCAGCAGGTTTTCTATTTGAAATCCGCAGGAAAGTGCAAATTCCAGTGCGCCATCACCTGCCAGTAACACGTGGGGAGTGTTTTCCATAACCCGCCTGGCTACAGATACCGGGTGCATGATGT
>JADZBN010000106.1 GCA_020852075.1 Bacteroidia bacterium | reverse complement strand
GCCGTGCTTCCCTGGAAGCTTCCGGCGCTCAGATTATCTCATCCTATCCTGCCTATCATCAGTTTCATGTCAGAATCAGCAAATCACATGCCCTTGACCTCGCCGGACTGTATTGTGTAAAATTCATGGCGGCTACCGCGCCAGCCTCAACCCCTGATGACACACGCGGCAGAAGTCTTCACAGGAGTAATGTGATTAATTCTGACTTTATTTCTGGCCGTCATTATAATGGTTCAGGTACCGCTATTTCTCTTGCGGATGACGGGGAAGTTGGACCGCATATTGATTTTCAGGGCAGACTGACAAACATCCTTTCTTCCGGACCGGGAGGTACGCATGGAGATATGACAAGCGGTATCGCTGTGGGTGCAGGTAATCTTGATCCCACTATTCGTGGAATGGCTGATGGTGCCAATATTTATGTACACGATATTAATGCAGGGGCCGATGGATACGATCACATCTATAATGCACCTTCATTTTTTTCGCAGTATGGAACAACCATTGCTTCCACAAGCTATAGTCAGGGCTGTAATGACTACGATATCTATTCATCAACCGGGGACCAGATTACCCATGATAATCCCTGGTTTCTTTTTGTATTCTCCGCAGGCAATAATGCATTTGGTGATTGCGGTTACGGTGCCGGTTCGCCCTGGGGAACCATTACAGGTGGATTCAAACAGGGGAAAAATGTAATTGCCTGTGCTAACCTTGATGCACATGAGGTATTGGATAACAGCAGCAGTCAGGGACCTTCACAGGACGGCAGGGTGAAACCCGATATTTCCGCAAACGGTGCGGATCAGCTATCTACCGATGAGGGAAATACCTATCAGGTGGGTGGCGGAACCAGCGCAGCCTGCCCTGGCATTGCGGGGGTCTCGGCTCAATTATACCAGGCATATAAAGAACTGAATTCCGGGGTCAATCCGGAAGGCGCCCTGATCAAAGCCTGCCTTCTTAACGGTGCTGAGGATATTGGCAATCCCGGACCCGATTTTACCTATGGATGGGGACGCGTAAATGCACTTCGTGCCATCCAAACACTGGAGGATCACCGGTATCTTCTGGATTCGGCAGTTCAGGGTTCTTCCCAATCATTTCCAATTACAGTGCCTGCCGGTACCAACCAGGTTCGTGTAATGCTTTACTGGCTTGACAAAGAGGGGGATCCGGCAGCGACGTATGCACTGGTGAATGATCTGGATCTTCAGGTTTCAGATCCCTCGCTGGTAACCTACAATCCCTGGATTCTTGACCCCACGCCAACAGTTGCAGCACTGACATCAAATGCAGTCCGTGGCGCAGATCACCTCAATAATATGGAACAGGTTACCATTGACAACCCTGTGGCAGGTACCTATTCTGTTCAGGTTCAAGGAACATTGATCCCCTCCGGTACCCAGCGCTTTTATCTGGTTTGGGAATTCCGCGGGCCTGATATAACGCTTACCTATCCCAATGGTGGTGAAGGATTTAATCCCGGAGAAACGGAACTGCTACGCTGGGATGCATTTGGCAATTCAGGGACCTTTAATCTTGAGTATTCTGTGGATAACGGTTCAGTCTGGTCGAACATTGCGACCAATATCAATAATAATGTAAGGCAATATGACTGGACCGTACCTTCTGTGATTTCAGACCGGACGCTCGTCAGGCTGACACGCGGATTAGAAACCGATGAAAATGATCAGCCCTTTGCCATCCTGGGTGTACCCGACAACCTGCAGCTTGATTTTGTATGCCTCGATACCCTTCAGATAAGCTGGACGGCGGTTCCCGGAGCGGGGGCGTATGAAGTTTCTGTATTGGGGCCAAAGTATATGGACTCCACTCTTACGGTCACCGGAACCACTGCTCAACTTGCCATATCCCAGGCCGCAGATACCTGGTTAAGTGTCAGAGCAGTTGGTGCGAATGGCGGAAAAGGAAGAAGGGCTGTAGCCATTCATAAATTGCCCGGAGTGATGAATTGTAGTTTCACAGATGACCTGAACCTGCTTTCCGCCGTTAGTCCTACCGCAGGAAACCTCTTCGGCTGCCAGAATCTGACCGCCATTCCTGTGACTGTTGAAATCAGAAATGACGGTGCGAACCCCGCTTCCAACTTCCCCGTATCCTACAGCATAAATGGTGGATCAATGGTTACGGAAACATATACTGGAACAATTCTTCATGGGGCGTCTGTATTATTCACATTTTCCTCTACGGTTGATTTTTCAACTCCTGGTACCTATCAGATGGATATAAATACCGGCCTCAGCGGTGATTTGAATCCTACCAATAATAATTTGAATTACTCTGTAGTTACGATTCCCAATGCAAATGTACCCTTTACTGAAGATTTCCAGGCGCCATCTTTCCCCCCGACAGGTTGGACGATTGAGTCTTCAAACACCCAATATATATGGTCCCAGAAAGTGGGAATTACGGGTAGCGACGGAAATCCAACCACGGCTGCGTGGTTTGATAATTACAGTTATATCGGTCAGGGTTCTGAGGATTATCTTATCTCCATTATGACTGACCTCGGCGGAACGGGTGGTCCACAATTAACTTTTGATGTCGCATATCATCAGTATGGTTCAACCTATAACGACGGACTCAGGGTGGATGTTTCCACAGACTGCGGAGCCACCTTCCAGCCCACCGGATACCTGAAAATCGGAGCGGACCTTGCAACCGGCCCGATCAGTTCTTCCGACTGGGAACCTCTATTAGCTTCTGACTGGAGGAATGATTCGGTTTCTCTTATGCCCTACCTGAATTCAAAGATCGAAGTGAGGTTTGTTAACATCAACGATTATGGAAATAACATTTATGTGGATAATGTTAATATTATAAATAATCCTGTCTTATCAACCCCCGAGACAGAATCCCCCTTCTGTGTTTCCGTTTATCCCAACCCCTCATCGGGGATATTCCACATTACAACCGGTAAATTACCCGACTCGGGTGCTCTTCTGGAAATATTTGATATGCAGGGTCAGAAAATATATTCCAGGAAATTAAATACCGCAGGTGACAATTTCAAGGGGGAGGTGGATCTTGGTAATGTAGGTAAGGGCGTGTATACCGCCACGCTCAGAACGAATGGTAAGAATCTTTCGTTCCGTCTTATGGTTTTGTAATACGGTTCGGTGAATTTCTGACGGTCTGACAGGTATCTGAAAGGGTACCTGTTTTTTTTTGAGTATGTAGAGGGTACCGGAATCCTGACAAGGACATCCGCGGTGGATGGGTTTGGATCAGGTGCTGATGGAATGATTCAGTTCCTTCCATGCCTCCTCAAATTCAAGAATCATGGATCTTACGATAGATTTTACCGGCAGGATCTCATGGATGATTTCCACGGATTGACCTGCACACCAGAGGTTTTGATAATTCCCGGGCTTAATTGCCGCCTCCAGCCAGTTAAACCCTCTCTTTTGAATGAGCATCTTGAAATACTTTTTGGTTCTCGGGTTTTGGCTCATCCACTTTTCAAAAAGATTTTGTTTCAGGCCCACCTTCTTTGCAAACGGAGTGTTGATAATGGTGCAGGGAGTGCCGCTGATTCGTTCGGTCATTACAATATCCTGCATCCCGGAAGAAAGTATGGCATCTTTGTATTCCTGTGATACAGTTGCTTCTGAACTGGCAATAAACCGGGTTCCGCAATAGGCAGCAGATGCGCCTGAAGCAAGTACACTCAGAATGGCCCTGCCATTGGCTATGCCGCCTGCTGCAAGCACCGGTAAGCCGGGAAAGTTTTTTTTCAATGATTCAACCAGAAGAGCCAGGGGAAAGGGGCCCGCATGACCCCCCGCACCCTGACCCACGGCTATAAAACCGTCACATTGTGCCTTTGCACATTTTCCAGCATGGGCAAGATTGGTTACATCACAAAATACCCTTCCCCCGTACTCATGAACTTTTTCTATTGTTTCTTCCGGATTTCCAAGAGATGTGATTACCACAGGAACCTTGTGATTAAGGCACTTTTCGAGATGTTGCCTGTACCAGGGATTACTGCGCTGAACAATCAGGTTCATCCCAAACGTCCCTTTTAATTCCCGGTTTGTGTGTTTCTTCTCATTCAGTGAATCCAGCACCTTGTCCAGGCTGTTGGCAGTGCGGTAATTAAGGGAGGGAAAGCATCCCAGAATTCCGCTTTCCATAGCCGCCGTTACCATACTTTCATTGCTTACCAGAAACATGGGTGCCATTACAAGAGGAAACTGAAGGCCGAGCATTTCTGTAAAATCATTGCGAATTCTCATAATTTATTTATTTCCTGTTCGAATAAATTTTCCGCCCGCAAAGGACGAAAAGTCATCCTTTGTTAATATCGGATGAAAAAATAATTTTCCACTGTACAAACGATATCATCAAAAATGTTAATTTGGCACAAACTCAAATTACTCAACCCCGGGATCAGACCCTGTCAGGATCTGCGCGGGTTTTTTATTGGTAAGTTATCGCTGTGGACGGAATGATTAGCCGAATTTTTGACATACCTGAGTACCAGTTGGAAAGGTTCCCGAAAACAGACGCTCTGGTGTCAAAAACCAATGGCAACTGGACCCCTTGTTCTACCGGAGACTTCGTAACAGGCGCACGTGAAGTGGCAATAGGCCTCCTTGCATCAGGATTGCAACCGGGCGATACTGCCGCAATGATTTCATCCAACCGCCCGGAATGGAACATTGTGGATATTGGAATGCTCCAATGCGGCGTGGTCAATGTTCCGGTATATACCACACTTAGCAGTTCCGAAATTGCATTTATACTGAATGACTGCTCAGCAAAAATTGTTTTTGTGGAAGGTGTTGATTTGTACCGGAAGATTGCTTCTGTCAGAAACCAGGTACCCTCTATTATGGAGATTTATTCCTTCGAAACGGTTTCTGGCGCCAGTCACTGGACAAAACTCCGGGAAGCAGGAATTCAGTCCGGTCTTGAAGAAAAATTAGACAACATAAAAAACGGAATTCGGGCTTCTGATCTTGCTACCATCCTTTACACTTCAGGAACAACGGGATTACCCAAAGGAGTAATGCTGTCACACAATAATATCGTCAGCAATTGCATTGCATGTGAAGGACTCGTGCCATTGAGCCATAAGGACAGGGCGCTTAGTTTTCTCCCTTTGTGCCATAGTTATGAACGAATGCTTACCTATCTGTATATGTATCTGGGTGTATCCATTTATTATGCAGAGAGTATGGATAAAATTGCAGACAACCTCCGGGAAATTCAACCCCAGGCATTTTCTACGGTCCCCAGATTACTCGAAAAGGTATATGACCGCATTACGGAAAAAGGGAAAGAACTGAAAGGAATAAAAAAGAATTTATTTTTCTGGGCACTCAAGCTGGGTCTCAAATTTGAACTGGGTGGTAAAAACGGCATTTTGTATAACTTGCAATTGACACTGGCCAACAAACTGGTATTTAGTAAATGGCGCGCTGCATTGGGAGGCAACGTTCGGGTGATTGTCAGCGGCGGGGCAGCATT
>JADZBN010000105.1 GCA_020852075.1 Bacteroidia bacterium | reverse complement strand
TATACCGAGGTGTATCACCGGAACTATAATATAGAATACAGCCTTGCAAAGACCCACCAGGGTTCAATCGGGTATAACTTCAACAACAGCCCCAAACCTTTTACACCTTTTGAAAAATCCCAGGGTCTTCTGCAATCCAAGTGGTTCCGCCTGGTGAAAGACATTAACATCAACCCCATGCCCTCCGGCCTGAACTTCCGTGCAAGCATAGACAGGGCCTATTCCGAAACACAGCTTCGCAACAATACCGGCCTGCCATTCAAACTGGATCCTACCTTCATCAAATCCTACAGCATGCAACGGAACTACGGGCTGGTATGGGATCTGACAAGATCCCTGAAACTGGATTTCAATGCGGATGCACAATCCACCATTGATGAACCTGCAGGCCGCATTGATTCCAGAGAAGAAAAGGATTCGATAATTACCAATCTGAAACGTCTCGGACGCCTGACCCAGTACCATCATAATGCCAATGCCACGTACAACATACCATTCAATAAGATTCCGCTCACCGACTGGATCAACGGAAACTTCAAGTATGGTGCGACCTATGGATGGACCGCTTCTCCCCTTTACCGCGACACCCTTGGAGAAATCCGCGACAATCCCTGGGGCAATACCATCTCCAACTCCCAGACCAAGCAATTTAATGCCAACCTCACCCTTACCACGCTGTATAATAAAATCGATTATTTAAAAAAACTCAATCAGCCCAAAAGGCCCGCACCTCCAAAGCCAAAAAGATTGCCTGCCGATACTTTAGGAGCAAAAAACGACAGTACAAAAAAGGAAAAGCCTTCTTTTCTGGAACCGGTATTCAGGGGACTTGCCACCCTGGTAACTATGGTGAAAACGGCTTCAGGATCTTATTCGGAAACCAACGGAACCTCCCTGCCAGGCTTCCGGGGAACCCCTGATGCACTGGGACAGGACTGGAATTTCAATGGCAATGCGGGTGCCCCCGATTGGGGTTTCCTCTTTGGCAGCCAGCAGGATCCACGACCGCGCGCCATTCGTAACCATTGGCTCACGCTCGATACCACCATCAACGCATTCTTTAGCACCTCACATAATACGACCTTAACAGGCCGGATCAGCATTGAACCCATAAAGAGCTTTAAGATAGAACTGTCGGGGAACCGCAGCTTTACGCTGAACCACAATGAATATTTCAGAGCGGGTCCAGATGGAGTATTTCACAGTTACAGCCCGACAGAAACAGGGAATTTTTCCATCTCCTACCTGACCTGGAGTACGCAGTTTGTAAAGGACGGCAAGGATTACTCGAATGTCAATTTTGAGAATTTCAAAAACAACCTGACTGCCATGTCCGCCATACTTGCCGGAGAAAACCCCAATACTCCGGGCGGTCTTGATACTTCCGGATACAACCTTGGGTATGGTAAATCACAGCAGGAAGTACTTACCTATGCCTTCCTATCCGCTTATACGGGTAATTCCCCATCCTCCAAAATCGCCAAACGCTTCCCGGCCATTCCAAAACCCAACTGGAGAATTACCTATGACGGGCTGGGCAGGCTGAAATTCTTCCAATCCTTTGTACAGTCCTTCTCTTTGAGTCACGGTTACCGTTCCGTGTACAGCATCAATGCCTTCTCTCAGAATCTTTTGTATGAAGAAAACAAGGGCTATGCTTCAAAGCGGGATACGGCCGGAAACTTTATCCCCCGCTATGAATTCCAGCAAATCACGATTTCCGAACAACTATCGCCGTTAATCGGAATAGATATCACATTCAAAAACAGTCTCCAGGCAAGGTTTGAAATCAAAAAAGACCGAACTCTTACCCTTGCCTATTCCAACATTCAGATTACGGAGGTGCGTGGAACCGAATACACCATTGGCCTGGGATATAAATTCAAACGGGTCGTATTCCCAATTGCGGTGGGTGGCGGTGGAAAGAAACTCGCCAACGACCTTACCGTAAAAGCAGATGTCGGTCTGAGAAACAACACGACAATACTCAGAAAACTTGTAGAAGGTACCAACCAGCCCAGTTCCGGGGGCAAAACACTTTCGCTGAAACTTTCCGCCGATTATCCGATCAGCGATCGCTTTAATGTGAGGGCATTTTATGAGTACTCCTCGAACAATCCCTTTGTTTCCTCAAGTTATCCGACCTCCAATACCCTTGCCGGTTTCAGCTTGAGGTTCACCCTGGCCCAGTAACGGCTGGGTCCATGACGATTATCCTCTTGGCATTTTCCTAAAATTCCCATAGGTTTGAGTAAAATTTCAACCATGAATTTTCCTGACAACCTGAAGTACACCAGGGACCATGAATGGGTTCGTGCAGAAGGAAATATTGCTGTTATCGGCATTACTGATTTTGCACAAAGCGAACTCGGCGATATTGTTTATGTCGAAATAGAAACCGAAGGAGAAACCCTTACCAAAGAAGCTGCATTCGGCACAGTGGAGGCGGTGAAAACCGTATCTGATCTTTTTATGCCTGTATCCGGAAAAATTCTGGAAGTGAATGCGGGGCTGGGCGGTAATCCTGAAGCCGTGAATAAGGATCCTTATGGAGAGGGATGGATGATCCGGGTTGAGATGAGCCAGCCTTCGGAATTAGACACCCTGATGTCGGCACAGGATTATAAAAAAATGACCGGGGTAAGTGCCTGAAATCCGGGGTTCCATGATGAGCCGGTACCAGTGGCCTTCTATTGCCTGGGCATGCTTCATCATGATTCTTTGCGGTATCCCAGGGGATGACCTTCCACGGCTTACTTTCCTGGAATGGCTGAAACCGGACAAAATCATTCATCTGATTCTTTTTGGAATCCAGACGATTCTACTGATAGGCAGTTTCCGCCATCTTACACGGGAATCTACCTTTCAGAAACATCCCTTCACCTGGGCGGTAGTGCTGAGCGGACTCTATGGAATCATTGTGGAAATTCTGCAGGGTACGGTATTCATCAACCGTAGTATGGATGCACGCGATGCTCTTGCAAATATTGCCGGAGCGCTGATTGGTCTCTGGCTCTTTACCCGTTACAAGGCAAAAGGCCCTTCTGCGGGTACCTAACAATTCCAATCTTACCTTTCATGATAGGAAAATACATCCAGCCCATGGATCACAAAAAAAAGGTAGTTGTTGCACTTACCGGTGCCAGTGGTTCCCTGTATGCAAAAGTGCTGTTTGATAAGTTGATATCCCTGAAGTCTCAAACAGAAGATGTGAGTATCGTCATGTCGGACAATGCTCATGAGGTATGGAAATACGAACTGGAGAATGAAAGCTTCAGAAGTTTGCCCTTCAGACTTTTCGGTAAAAACGATTTTTCGGCTCCCTTCGCCAGCGGTTCCGCCGGTTATGATACGATGATTGTTTGTCCCTGTTCTATGGGAACCCTGGCGCGAATTGCCCATGGAATTTCAAATGATCTCATTACCCGGGCCGCCGATGTTATCCTGAAAGAAAGGAAAAAGCTCATTCTGGTAGTACGAGAAACGCCTTTCAGTCTCATTCACATCAATAATATGAAAGTAGTGACGGAGGCCGGTGGGATTATCTGTCCCGCCTCACCTTCCTTTTACTCCAAACCAATGGATTTTGAAGCTCTTGCAGCTACAGTGACGGACCGGGTACTCGATCTGGCCGGATTTCGTGTCGAAAGTTTTCGCTGGAGCCAGGAAGAAAACTAAAGACCTGTCATTTCGTCGTAATTTATCATAATCGGGGAAAATGAATTTTTCAACCATTATGAATTACGAATCAAACCGCATTTCCTGCTATTCTCCGGATAAATAAGTGAGATTCAAAGCCTGATTTCAATCGGCGGAACCAACAGCAGGCGGTTCAAATCTTGAACAAAAATTAACCCTCTGATTCACAATAAGTCGCAGAACCCGCAACAGCAGCGGGGTCCAGGAATTCATGTACCCTCCTGATTTCCCATGAATTACAGTCTAACCCTCAAAAATGTATAAATTTTTATGCAAGCATGTTCGTTACTTTAGCTTGACATACCGCTGCAATCTGGATATCTTAGCATTTCCAAAAACTAATCATTCACGCAATGTTTGAATACACAAAACAAATTCTTACCAAGGTTAGTTTCGACCGGAATCTTTTCAGGAAAGAATTGGTAAAAGCACTGCGGATTCTGAAGAAAGACGAAAGGCGTCTTCTTAAAATCTGGGCCATAGCATCTTTCGCAGCCTACTCGGACATTATCATTGAGTCCTTCAGGAAGTTTTCTTCCTGAGGAATTCAAGATTGCGCTTTAATCCCTTAAACCCGGTTCGCTTCACTGCAGAAGCATTGAATACTTTTTGAAATACCTCATCGGTGATTTCCGTCCATTCCTTTTCATCCATTTCCATCAACCCCGGTTCAGGCTCAAACAAAGGCTCACGGTGTGGCTTTGAAAAACGATTCCAGGGGCATACCTCCTGACAGATGTCGCAGCCAAATACCCAGTTGTCAAATTTTCCTTGTACCTGCTCCGGTATTTCCTCCCGGAGTTCAATGGTGAAATAGGAGATACACCTGCTTCCGTCCACTACATAAGGTTTAATGATGGCATCTGTGGGGCAGGCATCCAGGCAACGTGTGCAGGTACCGCAGTAATCTGTCACGGCCGCATCGGGCTCAAGGTCAAGGTCAGTGATCAGTTCAGCCAGAAAAAAATAAGACCCTTTACCCTTTGTTATGATATTGGTGTTTTTACCAATCCATCCCAATCCGCTTTTTGCAGCCCATGCCCGCTCCAGCACGGGAGCGGAATCAACAAATGCCCTGCCCTGAATTTCGCCGATACGTGTTTTCAATACCTCAGCCAGTTCATGCATCTTGTCCCTGATGACAAAATGGTAATCCCTGCCATAGGCATACCGGGAAAGTTTGGGTGCATCTTCCGGCTGGGAACAGGAAGGATAATAATTGTACATGAGAGAAATTACACTCCTGGCACCGTCTACCAGCCTGCGCGGATCAAGGCGTTTTTCAAAATGATTTGCCATATAG
>JADZBN010000104.1 GCA_020852075.1 Bacteroidia bacterium | reverse complement strand
AGGGGAGCAGGTGACTTCCTGAGTTGCAGATTCCAGGGGATTATTTTCCGATACAGAACACCGTTCAAAAATGGGGAAGGCAGAATTTCCCCGAAAAGAAAAAGCCCGAAGGGGTACTGCGGGCTTGTATTACCGGACTTCCCGGTTTATTCGATAACGAACCTTTTCGTGGTCAATATGGCCTCCTTGTTGCTTACCTGGAGGAAATATATTCCTTTGGAAAGATCTTCCCTGCGGAAAGGAATTTTTGTTGTGACTGCAGATGGCAACCATTTATCTGCCTGCACTTTTTTACCGGTAATATCCATTACACTAAGCAATAAGGGGCTGGAATTTTCAGGTGCATGAATCAGGATGGACGCAGCATCTATCACCGGGTTTGGATATATAACCGCCTGAAGGTCAATGGATGAAACAGAATTAACGGAAGTTGCACCGTTCCATATTTCCTGAATTGCTTCGGATGTAATGCTGTTTCCGATATGAGGCAGTGTGTACATATCTTCAAGAGTCCTTAATAAATCATACAGGTGGTAGCCGTTGATATAATAGTAGCCCTGTTGCACCATGGGTCCGACAAAGATGCAGGGTATTCTGTTTGAATAATGATCGTTGTCTTCGTCAAAAGTCAGGATGAATAAACTGTTGTTGTTTCTTGCCCAGTTGATATAGGGTGAGAGGTTGTAGTCAACCCATTGATCGGCTGTGGTAATCCGGGCAGGATCGCTGCCGTTGTGCATGTCGTTATTCTGGTTGGGAATGACAAAACTCAGGTCGGGCAGGGTATTAAAATCAGTCGGGAAATTGGTAAAAGGGAGGTTGCAGGATGAGGGTATCTGGTTGGTACCATTTCCCTGCCAGTTGACCCAGGGATTGTGTTTCCTTGCATAGGCACCTGAAGATCCGACATTTGAACCGATGGAGGGAAGGTCTTCGGAATATCCGGCGAAGGTAAATCCTGCCTGGATCAAAGAGGCCCCGAGATTGGGGGTATTCCAGGGAGTTCCTGATGGCATTCCATCATTGGTAACTCCCTGAGATTCGCCGGAAAAGAACATGATGTAATTCGGCTGGCTGGGGTGGGTGAGGGCATAAAATTCAGCCAGGCTGGCTCCGATATTCGCCAGTGAATTTATATATGGTGCAGCCGATGAACCCATGACCTGCGGATAGCCATGGTTTTCAAGAACGCATATTACCGTCTTATTTGGACGGGGTATTGTTGCAAGAGCATCTCCGGATAAAAATGCAGTCAGGATGCAGGTGGATAGAAATCCGGCGATGGTTCTGTAGGATACTTTGAAAATCATGTTTAGCCCTTTATTGAGTTTAGTAAATACTGTGGTAAATCCCCGAAATATATTCTGTAAACTTTTAAATGTCAGTATAAAGGAAATGTTTCAAATTGTAATAATCATGAAGTGTAATAAAATTATTTTTTATCTCCAGACTTTGGATGTATTCATCCTGATTTCTGAATCATTCTGTTGAAAATTTGTAGAAAAATCCTGTAAAATTCTACCCTGTTTTTGTCAGAAATTCCCCCGGAAAGGATTTGAATATTTACTTTTGGGCATGCATCAGGTCATTCAGATTATAGATTTCGGCTCTCAATACACCCAGTTGATTGCACGGAGAATCCGGGAACTGAATGTGTATTGTGAAATACATCCTTTCCAGCATCTTCCAAAAATGGGAACTGAAGTCAAGGGGGTGATATTATCCGGAAGTCCTTCCTCAGTCCGGGATGCCACAGCCCCGGCCATAGACCTGGAAAAAATACGGAAGAAAATTCCGGTGCTTGGGGTATGTTATGGTGCCCAGTTACTCGCATTTCAAAACGGTGGTGAGGTGCTTCCGTCCCGGATCCGTGAATATGGCAGGGCAACCCTTACGGAAATCACCTCCGGGAGCAGTCTTTTTAAAAATATCCGCCGGGACTCCACCGTTTGGATGTCTCACGGCGATACTATTTCAAGCGTTCCCGCAAACTTTGAGACCCTTGCAAGTACACAGGATGTAAAAATTGCCGCCTATAAAATTCAAAACGAAGCCACCTATGGCATTCAGTTTCATCCGGAAGTTACCCATACCTCCGACGGGATGATCCTGCTTCGGAATTTTGTTGTGGATATCTGCGGATGCATTCAGGACTGGACACCGGCATCTTTCGTAGACGAAACGGTTTCAGCGCTCAGGATGCAGATTGGTTCCGCAAATGTGGTGTTAGGATTATCCGGAGGCGTTGATTCTTCCGTAGCCGGCTTGCTGTTGCACAAGGCCATCGGCAAACAACTGCATTGTATTTTTGTGGATAACGGATTACTCCGGAAGAATGAATTCCATACGGTGCTCGAATCCTACCGGCACATGGGGCTGAATGTTAGGGGTGTGGATGCGCAGGAAAGGTTTTATACTGCACTGAAAGGAATTTCGGACCCTGAAAAAAAACGGAAAGCCATCGGCAGGGTCTTTATTGAGGTTTTTGATGAAGAATCAAACCGGATAAAGAATGTTTCCTGGCTGGCACAGGGAACCATTTACCCCGATGTGATTGAATCGGTGAGTGTGAAAGGACCCTCTGCAACGATTAAGTCACATCATAATGTTGGCGGACTTCCCGAGTCTATGAAACTTAAAATTGTGGAGCCCCTGCAAACCCTGTTTAAAGACGAAGTGCGAAATGTAGGGAATCAACTGGGCCTGGATCCGGAAATCCTTCACCGCCATCCATTCCCGGGTCCGGGTCTCGCCATCCGTATCCTCGGTGAAATTACGCCCGAAGCGGTGCGAATGGTGCAGGAAGCCGATGCCCTGTTTATTGATGCGCTGAAGGAATCAGATCTGTACCATTCCGTCTGGCAGGCAGGTGCCATATTGTTACCCGTTTATTCCGTCGGAGTGATGGGGGACGAAAGAACGTATGAGAATGTAATCTGCCTGAGAGCTGTTACCTCCCGCGACGGCATGACGGCAGACTGGAGTCAGTTGCCGTACGAATTTTTAGGCAGGGTGTCCAATGCCATTATCAACCGTGTGAAGGGTATCAACCGGGTCGTTTACGACATCAGTTCCAAACCACCCGCAACGATTGAATGGGAGTGATCCGGTGAGAAGAATTCGTAATTATACATGGATGCGTAAAATAGGGTATATCAAAAAAGCAACAGGAATTTCCGGAAAAATATTTTTGCTGTTTTTCTTCCTGACAGGTCTGATACGAGGGGCGTGGGGTCAGGATTACCGCCTGGCTCCCAGGGACACATCAGACGTACGGTTTATCAACTCAAGGAAGTTTTTTATTTACAAGGTCGAAAAAGGAGAAACTCTCTTTTACCTGTCACAGAAATTTAAAATTCCCCAGGAAGAAATCCGCGAGTTCAACCCTGAACTGAACCGTGCGGGGCTAAAGGCAAAAATGAAACTCTGGATACCCGCCTATTCCTGGTTGCATACAAGTCATGAAGTCAACGATTCGGTACCATCCGTACAGGCTCCCGAAAAATACAAGACCGGCCATTCCCGTTTCAGGGTTGCGATACTGTGTAATTTCAGTTTGCCTTCTGTTTTTATACCATCCCTGGGAGATACCGATAGTACCTACATCCAGGAACCGATGGACCCGGGACTGATTTCAAATCTTGAATTTTATGAGGGTTGTCAGCATGCGGCAGAATTGCTCCGGGCATCGGGTATTAAACCATCATTGTATGTTTTCGATACACAGGGTGATTCAGCCCGTACCGGGAAGTTTCTGAAAAATCAGGAAATGGAAGACCTTGATGCCATTATTACCAATGAAGAAGGCGGAGTACTCAGAAAGCTGAACCGGTTTTCCAGGCAGCATCAGATCAAACTTTTGTCCGCGGGAATTAATTCGACAGATCTGATCGCAGACAATCCATCAGGCATCTCATTGCTGCCATCGTCCCTGCTTCAGTGTTCTGAAATGGGCAGAAGGATGAGTGAAATGAATCCGGGTGCGCATTGCATCCTTGTAAAAACGTCTGTATGGAAAGAAACCGAACGATTAAATGCATTCCGGGATGGCTGGAAAAAGCAACAGGAAGGCACGATTTCGGTGGTGGAGTATTCCAAATCCGGGGTTCAGGGAATTCAGAATGCGTTCGGCAAAGGTGTACGCAACATTATCTTTATTCCAACCTCCAACGAAGACCTGGTTACCCAAATGCTCAACGGCCTGCGTGATGCTGTTTCAAGTGTTGATTTTTCCGTTGCCGGACTGCCCACCTGGCTTTCCTTTGAAACACTTGATCCCAACCTGATGGAGTTTTCTCATTGTTATCTTTTTTCATCCGGATACATCAACAAAGACGATCTTCATGTGAATTCTTTCAGGAGGTTTTTCCGGGACCGGTATAATACCGAACCGGGAGAAAGCGCGTATCAGGGCTATGATGCAATGAACTTTCTTGGAGGTAAATTCCGGAATTACATTCCCGGTTCAAAGGATAACTCCTCGGTCATTTACAAGGGGCTCTATTCGGATTACCATTTTGTAAAGACGACCCAGGGAGAATGTCTTGAGAACGATTTTATTTATTTAATCCGCTTTTCGGATTTTCTTCCTCAACTTGTAAACTCCGGCGGACAATGAACAGTCTCAAAAGTTGAATGTCGGGGATGAAACACCAGTTGGTGTTACCGGGCCTGCAGGATGCATTCATTACCGCGGTAATAAATGCGCATGTACGGTTTTTGAAAATCATCCGGAGGGGAAATCGGGGAGACCAGCTTAGGATATGGAATTATCCTTGCCTCAAACCATGGAATACAGTGTGCCCATTTTTGGGAGATTTTGTAAAGACACCAGATTTTTCCGTCAGGCTTACCACAGGTTTACCTGAGCAACGTGTACCGGAACTATCCTGGAAATTTGAAGTATGAAAACGAAAGAACATGAATGTAACCATGACAGATGCGCGTTAAAAGAATTCATACAGGTTGGTGCAAAAATTCTTTTCAATGGAAGCGGCAATGAAAACAGGATTTCATTTCTTCGCAGCACCGTCCTCGGGTTATCGCTTCCTGATTATTTAACATAATAGTATTCCATTTGATAAATTGATTAAAATCACCGATATTTGACCATTCATAATTCCATTCACTATGACACAAGAGCATTCAGGCAATGATGAAAAAAAGAGCATCTGGTTTTCCTATTTCGGCTCAGGAGGCGCTGCAGTAGTTGCCTTTCTCTGGGTTGTAATTGCGTTGGCCTGGTTGTGCTGGGTATTGATTTACGGATGACAGACTGATCCTTTACGGTAAGACTCCTAAAAAACAAAAAGCTGTTTCTGCAATTTGCAAAAACAGCTTTTTTATGAATTCCGGTTTCTCAGCGCGTCAGGTTCCTGATCTTGGCCACGTAGTGGGCATCCTCAGCGTAATAATCCCCCAGGAAAGTCAGGTACCGGTCTGTCAGCCTGAAATTTTCATCCTGCCAGTACTTGTAATCCGCAATACAATCCTGCCAGTTGGCGTACACGGCATAGTGATTCCGGTTCCGGTACTTTTTCAATTCCTGCTGGGTTCCCTTAATAATAAGATTGGATTCGGGAAGAAAGATTCCTACCGCGCTTGTTTTACGTCTGAATGGATAACGCATTCCCAGCAGGTTATTGGTTTTCTTGGCAAGATAGGATGTCAGGTGGCCCGACTCAATAAGAATCTGGGCGTAGGCTTGTTCTGCACAGATGACATGCAACAGGTCCAACTCTTTTCGAAGGTTTTCCCGGGTCAGCGGCAGAGACTTGTTTTCAGCAATATGTAATGTTGCAGGTCCCTGTAATCCTTCATTGGTTGAAGAATAATCATCGAATGAAAGAATAAAGAAGAATATAAAGAAGGAAACCGCAAAGATGTTATTCCAAACCCTTGAGGGTTTCCACACGGAGGTTGTCCGCAGGTAATTCCCGCAATCCTCGTTGGTGCAAAGGATCAGTTCCTGATCCATTTGAAATTTTTTTGATTGACAACAGCTCGTTTTCATAACCTTTCAGATTAGTGCAACCGTTTCCGGAAGCAGATTTACCGTGCGTTTGGTTGAGCATGGTTGTGGTTGAAGAGCAAAGCCAAAATAATCCGGGGCATACCCGTACTGAAAGTCTATTTGGTGAATACACTAAAACCGGATGGTGAATGAATCCTCTGGTGTTGTGATCAAATTGGTTGATTATTAGTCAATTATGTTGATTTTAATGAAATTTTAACGATTCTTTTGAAGATGGATCATTTTTTACCAGAATCGGCGCATTCATTAAAGGGGATTCATGGCCATCCTGGAACTTCAGATGTATGGATTCCATACAGGAAATAGGGATTTTACAAGGGAACATCCGTACCCTAAGCCGTGAAACAATTTCACTGGTTGAAAGCAGGAGCAGGCTTTAAAGGTCAGATTGATTATCCTGAAAGGGGTAATAGTATGAAAAGAGCATTAGGCGAAAAAGCCCGATATTGGACATGGAATCTAAGTTAGGGCGCATTATAGCATAAAAAGCAAGCCTATTCTGTCTTATAATTAATATTATGTTAAGTATTAAATAAGTACAGCATTCCTCTCAGCCTTCGGGGATTTCCGACCTCCCTCGCTGCACCTAAGCAGTCGGGAGTTTCCGACCTGCCGCAACGATTATTTCTTCTCAAGCAGGTTTTTGATTTTATTGTACTTGTCCATTTCCCCGATCCTGGCATACAATTGCTTCAGGGAATTGAGTGTACCCTGGTAAAGTTGCCCGTCTTCTTCCGTTTTGTTTGGATTCAGATCCAGCGCCTTTTCCAGAAATGGCTGTGCCTGCTTAAACTTCTCTTCGAATTTCCCTTTTGCCTTATTATAGAGTTCATCCGATTTAAGGTCGTTGGCAGCATTGGCCATTTCTGCTGCCTGATTAAAATACAAGGCTCCTAAATTATAATTGAGTTCATAATTGTCCGGATTGATGGCAAGCCCTTTTTTATACGCATCTTCTGCTTTGGAAAAATATTCAGCGGCATTTGCCGGCTTGGGCGCATCCTTACCATCCGGGCCTTTGGGATTGGCAAGATTATCATAAGTACTTCCCAACGCGAGGTACAGGTTTTGATTGTTGGGATCCTGAGCAATCGCATCATCCAGCGCTTTTGTTGCTGCGGCATTATCTCCTTTTGTCAGAAGTATGTTTATTTCGGCAAGCATGAGATTCAAATCTTTCGGAAATTCATTTCTGCCGTTACGGACGGTCTCAAGGGCCTTTTCTGCATCACCCTTTTGTTTGTACAGATTGGCCTGGGCGAGGTAAATTTTAGGATCTGCATAGTGCATACCAAGCAGTTTCTGATAATATTGAATGGCCTTGTCTGGTTGCCCGGCTCTCTCTGCGGAATAGGCTGAATTAAGAATGGCTGAGGTATCGTTCGGGCTCATTTTCTGAACGGATTCAAAAGTGGACAGGGCACCCGAATAATCTTTGTCTTTGAACTGATCCACTCCCTCTGAAAATAATTTATTCATTACCCAGGGAATTCTCATGGTATTGATTTCATCTGCCCATTCATTTTTTGGATCCAGTTCATTTACTTTTTTGAAAGATTCATAGGCAATTTCCAGACAGTTGATACACAACGCACCATACTTTTCATTCTGGTACAGCGACGAATAAATCAGGCCCCTGTAGTACCAGGCTTTGGGCATAGAACTGGTGGATTCGTTTGCCACCGCCTCATCTATGGCCTCCTTGGCCTTGTCGAACTGTTTATAGGGTTCTTTATAATAGTTGTAGGCCGTTTGCACCTTGGCTTTTTGAGCTACAGCCAGCGTAGCTAAAAAACAAATTCCCAATATGGAAAGTAGGATCCTTTTCATGGTATGCTGATAAAAGTTATGTTAAATTACTCATTATTGGATTCGCTTTCGGTATTTTCCGGTGCATTATCGTTGCCCCCCTCTGGTTGATCCAGTGCTGCAGTATCTTCCCGGTTTCCTGCATTTTTTTCCGCATCATCCACCTGAACTTTCGCCACCGAGGCAATTTCATCATCATCATCCAGACGAATCAGCCGTACACCCTGGGTGGCGCGTCCCATCAGCCTGAGTTCATCTACATTCATGCGGATGGTGATACCGGACTTATTGATAATCATCAGGTCATCGTCATTCTCCACAATCTTAATGGCAATAAGCGGCCCTGTTTTATCCGTAATGTTGATCGTTTTGACACCCTTCCCTCCCCTGTTGGTGATCCGGTATTCCTCCACCTCCGAACGTTTGCCGAATCCTTTTTCTGAAACCACCAGAACCGATTCGCGTGCCGCGTCTGAAACACAAACCATACCAACGACATGGTCTCCGCCTGCATCCAGGGTTACCCCGCGAACACCTATGGAATTTCGTCCCACCGGCCTGACGTTCTCTTCGTTGAACCGCACGAGTTTTCCGTTGCGTGTGGCAAGCATGATTTCATTTTTTCCGTTGGTAAGCTTTGCTTCCAGCAGTGAATCGCCTTCTTCGATGGTAATGGCATTAATCCCGGTCTGCCGAGGTCTGCTGTATGCTTCCAGTGCCGTTTTCTTAATGGTACCGTTTCTGGTACACATGGTAATGAAAGTGCTGTTGATGTATTCTCCGTCTTCGAGGTCCTTCACATTAATGAATGCCTTGACCTTGTCGTCGGGAGTAATGCTGATCAGGTTTTGAATGGCCCGACCCCTGGAGGTTTTGTTGCCTTCAGGGATTTCATAAACTTTCAGCCAGTGACACCTTCCTTTTTCCGTAAAGAAGAGCATATAATTATGAGTACTGGCCACATAGATGTATTCCACAAAATCGGTATCGCGGGTGGCGCTGCCCTTTGCTCCTCTTCCGCCTCTTCCCTGCGTGCGGTATTCTGTCAGAGCGGTACGCTTGATATATCCCAGATGCGAAATGGTGATCACCACGTCTTCATCCGGAATGATGTCTTCCATGGAAATGTCATCCCCGGAATGAACGATTTCGGTACGGCGGTCGTCACCGTAACGGCCCTTCAATTCTCCCAGTTCATCCTTAATGATATCCATCCGAAGTTGTTCGTTGGACAGGACATCACGGTAATACTCAATCAGTTTTTGCAGTTCGTTATATTCATCGCGGATTTTATCCCTTTCCAGTCCGGTCAGCCTCTGCAGGCGCATTTCCAGTATGGCCTTTGCCTGAAGTTCTGAAAGCTGAAACTCTTTCATCAATCCATCCTGTGCAATCTGCGGTGTCTGAGAAGCTCGAATGAGTGCAATGACCGCATCCAGGTGGTCGAGGGCAATTAATAACCCCTCCAGTATATGCGCTCTTTTTTCCGCTT
>JADZBN010000103.1 GCA_020852075.1 Bacteroidia bacterium | reverse complement strand
GAGACGGGAAGAAAAATCCCCCGATCATTTGAGTGAATTATGGATCAAATTGAGTCTCAGTTTATGACACCATGATTAGTACGGGAATATTTCAAATATATCAAACTTTTCGTAACAATCCGAAACAGTCGCATTGAAGGGCTGAAAATACAATGGGGAATACATCTTGTCAATACAACGGATTGAATTCAAGGTACCGTGAAAAATCGCAAGGGCTTACCACAGAAGGCAGGTTTTCCAGCACCCTGAGGGGTAAAGAAATCATCAGAAACCGAAAAAGGCCTTGTTTTTTTAAAAAATTACACATTTTTTTTGATTTATCTTATATTTTATGTACATTTGCATCCCTTAAAAAGTAACGCTACCATGAAGAAAGACATTCATCCCAAAAACTACCGGCTGGTTGTTTTCAGGGATATTTCATGCGATTATGAATTTCTCACCCGGTCAACAATCGAAACAAAAGATACGGTTAAATGGACTGACGGCAAGGAATATCCCCTGGTAAAACTGGAGATCAGCCACATGTCGCATCCCTATTATACGGGTAAGATGAAACTTATTGATACTGCAGGCCGTGTGGATAAATTCCGTTCCCGCTATGCCAAGAAAAAGGAAGTGGTGAAAAGTCCGCCTCCTGCCGATGATAAAAAATAATAAACTCATAGAGTCAGCATCCCCGGATATTCCGGGGATTTTTTTTTGTTCCGGCAGGTTATGAAACCCTGTGACATACAGTTTGCGGGCTTGCGAACAATGGTTATTTTTGAGGCAATCCAACTCCTGTGAAAACAGGGATCCTGATTCCAATACGCTATTAATGAATTGTATCTTATTTGATGATGAAAGGCAGACCCTGCTTCCGCTCACATTCACTCGTCCGGTTTCGGAACTTCGCATTGGTATTTTCACCATCAGGGAAAAATGGGAAAAATTATTGGGGCAAACCTGTTCCCATCTGACCGTATCGTATCTGTCGGAAAAATATCCCTTACGATCATCCGGGGACAATCTGTTTTTGAACGGATCCGTAATCCCGGATAAAAAAATTGCCGGGGCTGTTGTGGCACTCCGGACAGGGGAGTCTCTGTATCACAGGGATAAGCTGATTGCCTCAAGAACGGATATCCAGCCTGTTACCGGGGACTCCAGTCAGGAAGAATGGAAAGGGCCAAAGCGGTTGGAGTCAGCATCGGATGTATTATTCATCCGGCATCCCTGGGATGTTTTTGCCCATAATGATGCAGCACTCCGGATGGATTATGAATTGGCCACGCATGGACGGAAATCTTTGCCCTTGTCTTCCACCAACAGGGTAATTGCACCGGAACATGTTTTTCTGGAAGCCGGTGCTGTTATGGAGTGTGCGACCATAAATGCATCCACCGGACCGGTATATATAGGTAAAGACGCGGAGGTAATGGAAGGTTGCATGATCCGGGGTCCTTTTGCCATGGGAGAACACTCGCAGTTGAAAATGGGTGCAAAAATTTATGGCGCTACCACCATTGGTCCGGAATGCAGGGTTGGCGGCGAGGTGAATAATTCTGTCATATCAGGGTATTCCAATAAGGCACATGATGGGTTCCTGGGAAATTCCGTCATAGGCGAATGGTGTAACCTGGGTGCGGATTCCAACAACAGCAACCTTAAAAACAACTATTCAAAGATCAAGGTATGGTGTTTTGAAAAGGAGGATTATATCTCCACGGGCCTTCAATTCTGCGGTCTGATTATGGGGGATCATTCCAAGTGCAGTATCAATACCATGTTTAATACCGGGACCGTTGTGGGAGTGAGCGCGAATGTTTTCGGTAACGGATTTCCTCCGAAATTTATTCCATCCTTTTCCTGGGGTGGTGCCGAAGGTTTTGCAACATACCGTCTGGAAGATGCCATGGAAGTGGCAAGCAGGGTTTTTGAGAGACGTAAAAAAACCTTTCATGAAGCAGAACAGAAAATATTCCGCCGGCTTTTTAATGATTCAACAAAGTACCGTGCCTGGTAAACGGGAGAAGACAAATAAAAATCAAAAAGACTAAGATAGAGTCATGGATCACATGCATAACTGGGGTAATATCCTGCTTTATTTTGTTCCTGCCCTGTTGATAATGGCAGCCATTTTTATGGTTATCAAAAGATTTCTGGAGGTGCAGCAAAGCATTATAATTAAATTTCTTGAGCGAGACCTGCAACTGAAGGCTCAGGGAGATCGCACGGATAAAAACAAGGAAAGCCTGCCGTTGAAACTGCAGGCCTACGAGAGGCTTATTCTGTTTCTGGAACGGATTGCACCCAACAGCATACTGGTCCGAGTTCACCGTGGAGGAATGACCGCACCCCAGTTGCAGTCAGACCTGGTTTCCACGATCCGTGCAGAATATGAACACAACCTGAGCCAACAGGTATATATCAGTGAACAGGCATGGCAGGAGGTTCAAAATGCCAAGGAAGACATGATGCGGATCATCAATAATGCTTACAGTACGGTGGGCGCAAATGCCACCGGCATACAAATGAGCTCCCATATATTTGAGCAGGTACTGAAGCTCGAAAACCTGCCTACCCAGAAGGCTATTGATTTTTTGAAATCCGAAGCCAAAAAGCTCCTTGGCTGAGGGCTTTTTTCCGGAATATTTTATTCATACAAGTGCAGAAAAGGAATACGATGAATCAGGAAACCAAAGACAGGAAATTCACGACGGACAGCGGTATTGAGATTCAACGTGTTTACAAGCAGCATGCAACTGCCGGTGAGGAGCCGGGAGAATACCCCTTCACCCGCGGAGTACAACCTGACATGTACCGGAGCCGGCTCTGGACGATGAGACAGTATGCGGGATTTTCTACAGCCGAAGAATCCAACAGGAGGTATCATTTCCTGCTCAACCAGGGGACTACCGGATTGTCGGTGGCCTTTGATTTACCTACGCAGATCGGATACGATTCTGACCATCCATTGAGTGAAGGGGAAGTAGGCAAGGCAGGGGTGGCGATTGACAGTCTGCGGGATATGGAAGTATTGTTTCAGGGTGTTCAACTGGAAAAGGTATCCACCAGCATGACCATTAATTCCACGGCTGCCATTCTGCTCGCGCTGTACATCTGCCTTGCAAGGAGACAGGGTGCTGATCTCAAAATACTTTCCGGGACAGTCCAGAACGACCTTCTCAAGGAGTATGCTGCACGAGGCACCTATATTTATCCGCCCAAACCTTCCATGCGGATTATTACTGACATTTTTGAATATTGCAGCAGGGAAATTCCCAGGTGGAATACCATTTCCATTTCGGGCTATCATATCCGGGAAGCCGGCTCAACGGCGGTTCAGGAACTGGCATTCACACTGTCCAACGGGAAAGCATACGTAAAAGCAGCCATTCAAAAGGGGCTTGACATAAATGTTTTCGGGAAGCGTCTGTCCTTCTTTTTCAATGCACACAACAATTTGTTTCAGGAAGTAGCCAAGTTCAGAGCTGCCCGGAGGATGTGGGCGAAAATTATGAAAGACCTCGGAGCCACAGATCCCAGGGCGATGATGCTTCGTTTTCATACCCAGACAGGAGGTTCGACACTTACGGCGAGGCAACCCATGAACAATATACCGCGTGTTACAATCCAGGCATTGTCAGCGGTTCTTGGAGGAACCCAGTCTCTGCATACCAACGGATACGATGAGGCGCTCAGTCTTCCGACGGAAGAAGCAGCAGGAATAGCATTGCGCACACAACAGGTAATAGCCTATGAAAGCGGGGTTACCGATACAGTGGACCCTCTTGCGGGTTCTTTTTTTGTTGAAACACTCACCGATGAAGTGGAAAGACTTGCATGGGAATACATCGAACGGATTGATGCAATGGGTGGTAGTGTAAGTGCGATAGAGGCAGGTTATATTCAGAATGAGATAGCGGCTGCCTCCTATGAATATCAGCGGTCCATTGAAAACCGGGATAGAATCCTGGTTGGTGTGAATCGCTTCACGCAGGAAGAAGCTCCTTTAGGTAAACTTTTTTCTGTGGACGATTCTATCCGGCAGGTACAGATTGAAAAGCTGAAAAAACTGCGGAGTGAACGAAATGCTGATGCTGTGAAAACACAGCTTACGGTTGTTGAAAATTCTGCGAAGGACGGCTCCAACCTCATGCCTGTTATTATTCAGGCGATGGAGAATTATGCCACGCTTGGCGAAGTATCAGATGTTCTGAGAAAAGTATTCGGCGAATACCATTGATGGCTCCTGTGGTATGAGGTGATCCGAAAGCCTAACGTGCAAACGGATGTGAAACAGAAGGAAGGAGTACTTTAGACAGTGCCGGGCTGTTTATCCCATCTGCCGGTTCAATCCAATGACTCGAATCCGTCACTTATTTTAATCCGCAGATTATCCTGTGTGAATATAATGAGGTGTATTCTTAATTTTCGGTTTTATCTGAATCGCGGTTATCAACGATCACAAAGACATCTTCATTGTCGCGTTTCATAAAATACTTTTCCCTGCCATATTTTTCCAGGTTTTCGTTGTTGGTTCGTAATTCATTAAGATACATGCGGTTTTTGGCAATCTCAGAATCGTAAAAAGCTTTTTCCTGTTCCAGTTTGTTGAGTTGGCGGTGGTAAGACCAGGTAGTAATAAAGTCGTTTCTGTCGAAAAAGGCGAGCCACACCAGGAAGCCAAGCAGGGTCAGCGTGTATTTGTTTTTGATATACGGAAGGAAAGGAGTCCAGCGGCTTGTCTGCTTTTGCTTCATTGCTTCAAAGTTAGGTTCATAGAAGGAAACGGATACCCGGTTAAACGGCAGATTGTAACACAGGATTGTTAATATATTGAATTTCTTCAGAATTTTTTACGGATAATCAAAAAATGAATTTCCGGGAAGGAGTAATCAATAGTGGATACATTAACCTGAGACCGGTTAATCATCCCGGATCTGAAATAACATTCCGGTTAAAAACTCATGTTTTGAATCAGACCGTCTGATTCCCCGTTTTTTGACGGATATAGGCGAGAAGGGATACGTCATTTTTCCCATTTTTGACTTTTCATCTGCCAATGCTGTACGTTTGTGGCATTCACAAAAAAAGGCAGCTTATGAAGCTGCCCTTTACAAATTCTGATCATTTTCAGGAAAGTGAACCTTTTGTTTTTACGCTAACCTTTTTCACCGATCCATTGGGGTTTTCAGAATTCAGGAAGGGATATCTGTAATCCACAGGCGGAACAAACGTTTCCTTGATTGTCCTTGGCGAAACCCACCGGATCAGGTTAAGCATGGAACCTGCCTTGTCGTTGGTCCCGGAGGCACGGCCGCCACCAAATGGCTGCTGGCCTACCACCGCACCGGTACACTTATCGTTTATATAAAAATTACCTGCAGCATTCGCCAGTTTTTTTGTAGCCAGATCAATGGCATAACGGTCCTGCGAAAAAACCGAGCCGGTGAGGGCATAATTTCCGGTCCGGTCAATGAGATCAATGGTTTGTTCAAATTTATTGTCCTCATACACATACACTGAAAGAACAGGCCCAAACAGTTCTTCACACATTGTGACATACATAGGATCTTTTACCAGCAGGACAGTGGGTTGAATAAAATAACCTTTGGATTTATCACAGGAACCGCCTGCAACAATTTCCACCTGTTTACTTTTCTTTGCATTATCAATATAGGATGCCAGTTTGTCAAAGGCTTTTTCGTCAATGACCGCATTGATAAAATTACCAAAATCCTCCACCGGACCCATACGGAATGAGTTCATGTCCCGTATCATTCCGGCCTTTATTTCCGGCCACAGGCTTTTTGGAATATAGGCCCGAGATGCTGCAGAACATTTCTGGCCCTGATACTCAATTGCACCCCTGCTGAGGGCGGTAATGAGTGAGGGAACATCTGCGCTGGGATGGGCGAGGATAAAATCCTTTCCACCGGTTTCACCAACAATCCTGGGATAGGCTTTATATTTGGCGATATTATTTCCAATGGTTTTCCATATTCCCTGGAAAACAGCAGTAGATCCGGTGAAATGTATACCGGCAAAATCAGGGTGGTTGAAGATGACGTCTCCGGCTTCGGGGCCTGAAACGTACACCAGATTGATCACACCCGGTGGAAGGCCGGCTTTCATAAAAATTTGCATGAGCATACTGGCTGCATAGATTTGTGAATTTGCAGGTTTCCAAACCACGGTATTCCCCATCATCGCAGGCGAGGTGGGAAGGTTACCGCTGATTGCAGTGAAGTTGAAGGGGGTCAGGGCGAATACAAAACCTTCCAATGGACGTTGCTCAAGGCGGTTATAAACTCCTTTTGACGATGCGGGCTGGTGGGTATAGATTTCCCGCATATAGTGGACATTGAATCGCAGGAAGTCAATCAGTTCGCAGGCAGAATCAATTTCAGCCTGGAAAA
Source organism: Bacteroidia bacterium (assembly GCA_020852075.1). Taxonomy (GTDB): domain Bacteria; phylum Bacteroidota; class Bacteroidia; order AKYH767-A; family 2013-40CM-41-45; genus JADZBN01. The sequence continues at coordinate 18,122 of JADZBN010000103.1, read as the reverse complement.
CATTCTTGCTTTGGCCAATCATGGTGGCCGCATTGACCTGGGCCCGGTAGGGGCCGCTGATCAGTTCTGCGGCTTTGAGGAAAATGGAGGCCCTTTGTTCCCAGTCCAGAGCCGCCCAGGCAGGTGCAGCTTTCAGGGCTGCATCTATCGCCATTGAGACGTGTTTCTTATCCCCCTGCGAATAATGGGCAATCTGGTGTTTATGATCATGGGGCGGAGCCATTCTGACCTTTTTATTGGTGCGTACTTCCTTGCCATTGATATACATAGGGATATCCCGGATCTCTCTGCGCATGTGCCGGATTGTATCCAGGAGTGCAGCCCGTTCGGGACTTCCAGGGGCATAATTCAGTACCGGTTCATTAATGGCTTCCGGTACACTGAAAATAGCATTTGACATGATGATTCTTTTTTGCAAAGATACGAAATTTTGAAGGGGTGGCTTCTTGCAGAGGGCACATCCATGCAAATGGCTTATGGAACCTTGTGAGGCCGGTTTTGGATAATTTATTTATTTTAGCAACAAATGATCCGTGCAATAATAGTAGAGGATGATCCGATCAGCCAGGAAATGCTGGCGGATTTATTGTCGGAAACAGAACCGAATGTACAGATTCTGGCCCGCTGTAATTCAGTCAAGTCAGCCTTTGCGAGAATCGAAAAACACAAACCGGAACTTGTTTTTCTGGATATAGAACTTGGGGAGGAAAGGGGGTTCGACCTTCTTAATCAACTGGGCACTTTCGATTTCGAAGTAATTGTCATTACCTCTCATGACAAGTATGCGCTGGAGGCCATCCGTCACAATGCACTGGATTACCTGGTGAAGCCCATCAAACCCTCAGATGTACGTGCGGCGGTAAGAAAAGTAGAGAAGCGCATGCAGCAGCGGATACCCAAACCGGCTGTTGCACAGAAATTGCTCACCAATAAGGTCGCTGTTCCCACTTTTGACGGTTTATTGTTGCTTCCTACCGATCAGATTCTACGGATATCAAGTGACCGGAATTATTCCGATTTTTTTCTGACCCAGGGAAAGAAGGTGGTAGTAACAAAATCCCTGAAAGAATACGAAAAACTGCTTACAGAAACCGGGTTCATCCGGATACATCACAGTCACATGATAAACATTGCCCATCTGGTGAAGTATGTGAAGGGAGAAGGGGGTTATGTAATCATGAGTGATAACAGTTCCGTTGACGTCTCAAGGAGGAAAAAGGAGGAGTTTTTGGAATACCTGGCACGGGCATAATGCGCCACTTGTCAGCATTTTTCGGCCAGTTATCCTTCCTTTCCGCCACTTATACAATGCTGCTTCCGTAGTTTGTCCCTCATGATTTTCTTTGAATCATGAAACCCGCAACACGTCATTTTTTAATCCCCCACACCATGAAAACAACTGACGGTATGTTGTGATTGGATTCCGGGTCGCAGCGGAATCTAATGGTCCCCACAATCAACCCCAAGAATAAAGGGATTGGTAAAGCACCAGTAAAGGAATAGCCCTCCGCTGGTGCTTCTTTTTTTTATTAGTAAACGTTCCATCACACACCTATAAGATCATACATACCCTTTTTGACAGTATGCATTTATGAAAAACAAAGTTGGAGAAAGATGGATAAATGTATAACCCTGTCAGTAGTCTGGTTAAAGCATGTGTCACCGTGATGGCGGTATCATTGGGTCCAATAGATTTCTTTAATGGCCGGATCGTTTTTTAATCCATTGATGATGACGTCCATGTCAGGAATATCCAAATTGTCAAACTTAACCTGGAAAACAAAACCTTCCTCATCCCTGTCAATTGTAAAAGTTTGAATTTTCAATTCACCATGATTTAACAGCTTTTTTGTCAATTCAACATTATTAACATTTAGGGTAGTTACAATTCGTAATGTTTTGTGTTTGAATTTTTTTGAGTAAATCCTTTCCAGCGGTTGTAATGCCCACAGAATAATCAATGCAATTACGGTTGCTGCACCACCGGCAAAATACATTCCTCCACCGACGGCAAGACCAATTGCGGCGACGGTCCATAAGCCGGAGGCGGTAGTCAGGCCACGAATGGCTCCCTGCTTTAAAAACAGTATGGTACCGGCGCCAATAAAACCTATTCCAGTGATTACCTGTGCTGCTATTCTTGAAGGGTCAAGTTCAACGTGGTCTGTACCCAGAATATCAGAAAATCCGAATGCAGAAACCATCATGATCAGACATGAGCCAACGCATACCATCATGTGGGTTCTCATTCCTGCTGACCAGTCTTTTCTTTCCCTTTCAAGTCCGATAAGAGCCCCCAGTAATGACGCAATGGACAGACGAATAATTATTTCGCTCCAGCTTAGCATTATGTGCTGATTATTTTTCTAATGATTTCTGCAAATAGCTGCTGTCAAAAGCACATGTTATCAAATCAAATATAGGAAAAAGAGTGATTTCGGAAGGTCTTTGGCAGGTTTATCATCAGCAGAATTTATGAATGACAGGAAAACGGTTATCTGAGTGCAAATTTCATGAACTGAACAGGATCACCAGGGGATTTACCAAACAGAAAAATTGAAATAAGATATCTCAGAATCATTCATTTGAATTTTCTGGATAAAGCAGGGACATTCTTTCGAAAAGATTACATTTTAATCAGGATAATTCCGACAATGACTGCAACCAGGAGAATGACAAGGATGATATTAAAGAATTTCTGGGTGCCAAGGTTTTTCTTCATGTCGGCATGACCTACGATCTTGTCTATCAGCAATTCGAGCCGGTGAAATGCACTTTCATTTTTAACTACATAATCATAGGCTCCGTATTTAATGGTGTTGGCAGCCACCTCGGCCTTTTCCTGGCCTGAAAGGATTATTACAACCGCATCATCATAACGTTCCTTAATTTTCTTCAGTACCTGCATTCCATTCATAGCTCCAGGGTCTGTCGAATCCAGATGGTAATCCAGGACAATGAGGTCGGGGCGGGAATATAAACCTTCCAGGGCCTTCTCACCGCTGCTGAAAGAACTGAGTTGGGCTTTTGGGTATTTTTCTGAGAAAAAATCCCTAAGCATTTCTGACATTTGCGGATCATCGTCTACGAGTACTATTTTGAGCTGTTGGTTGGTGTACATTGGAAAAGTAATACGGATTCAAACCTAATTTATTCGTGGGAATTTCACAAGAATTACCCTGCTTTAAGGACTTTTTCTCCCTGAAGGTAAACCAGCCATGCTTCCACACCCGGGTAACCCATTTGAGAAAGGACGGATGCATACTGTTGAACCTGTTGCCGGTGGCCGGGATGATCTTTGCCTGTTTTAAAATCAATCACTTTGGTTTGGGTTTTTGAGAAAATCACCCTGTCGGGCCTGAGTATTTCACCGCCGGGTAACAGTATATCCCGTTCATTCAATACCTGCCATCCGGGGTCAAAAAATGAAGATATTTCTTTGTTTTCAAACAGGGATGTTAATGAGTTACGAAGGATTTCGGCCTCTTCTCTGTTGACTATACCTTCAAATTCAGCACGTGCCAAAGCCCGTGAGCTGTCCTGCCTGTATCGGATTTCTGCCAATATACGGTGAACCAGGATTCCAAAGTTCCGGTTTCCCTGCCTGTCGTTTCCGGTGATTTCGACCAGATCTTTCGATCTGGATGCAATACTGATACGATCTGACCATGCATGAACAGGATATTCGGATAAAGGCACTGAAATTTTTCCGGCTTTATCCTGTACGGTACCTGTCATTTCAGCATTGCCTGCAGTATATACGGGCATAGTTGCTGCACTGCTGATGTCGCGAAGGGTGACCTCAATCAGTTTCGACACGGAATTCATAGTTGAAGTATTACCCTCAGGATACCAGACATACAATTGCTGTTCTGCCCTGGTGAAGGCCACATACAGCAGGTTCAGATTATCAATAACGGATTGCGTGATCTCATCGCTGTAGGAATCGCTGAACCAGGTTTGAAGCAGGTTTTTAGAAGAAAGAACGGCTACCATTCCCATTTCCCGGTAGGGCATTTGATCCGATGAGACCCACAGTAATTCGTTGGCCTTGGGTGTAAGAGGCCAGGAGGCGAAAGGAATCAGAACCACCGGAAACTGCAGGCCTTTGGATTTATGGATGGTTAAAATCCGGATTGCATTATCATTTTCAGGTATCAGAACGGAGCAATTCTGTGCCGTCGTACTCTCCTCAAACCAGGAGATAAATCGGGCAGTATTGCTGTTGTCAGAGGTGGAAAAATCCAGAACCAGATCCTGGAATCTCTGAATGTAAGCATCGGGTGAAACATTCAGGTTGAAGATTGAAATCAACTGCTCGCTGAGTTCATAGACAGGCAGTTTTGCAAGTCTGGGAATATGGGCAGTAAATGCCTCGGGCAGGCCCGTATTAAACAGGTTATCATCGAAGGCAGAGGCATCGAATAATGCGGATTCCGGATTTTTTCTGCTTTTCTTTCTGATCTTATGATCTGAAAAAATCCGGTGCAGGTCCGTGGCTTTTCCTGCAATGTAGCGGAGGTAATAATAGAGCAGGTCAGTACGGGCAATGGCATCATCCGGCGAAGTAAGGAACTTCATTATGTTCAGGAGGAACCGTATCCGCGGGGCGGAACGTATCAATAATGAATCGGGCGATATAATATTATGAATACCATTTTCCATCAGAAAATTTGCCACCTCATTACCTTCTTCATTTTTCCGGACCAGGATGGCCATTTCTCCAAGCCTGTAATTTTTGTCCCTGAGGCTTATGATAGTGTCGTACAACTTTTTCAAAGCAACCTCTTTCCATGTTACAGATTCTGATTTCTCTTCGTTTCCGTCCTCTTTTCCGTTTCCGATGGATTCAACACGAACATATCCCCCCTCCAGATTGCTTTTTGAGATTTTCTGGATCAGCTCCTGTGAATAGGCATCAGCCACCAGGTTCATTTTTGTTTCCTCGCTGTTTTCGAATACGAAAGGCACCTTCGAGAAAAACGCATTATTGAATTCCACCACAGCCTTCTTACTTCTGAAATTCATAGATAGGGAATCTTCCATAAAAATATCCCTGAATTGTTTCAGGTCATCCCTGATACCATTCAGTAGCAGTTTAAGATTCCCGCCCCTCCATCTGTAGATGCTTTGTTTTACATCACCCACCAACATGGCGAGGTTGCCGCTGCCAAGGGAGTTTATTATTAAAGGAAGAAGGCTCTTCCACTGCAGTGCTGATGTATCCTGGAACTCATCAATCAGGAGATGATTATAACGGTTCCCTGCTTTCTCATAGATGAAAGGGGCATCATCATCAGAAATCAGGTTGCTCAACAAGCGGGTCGTATCGGCCAATAGTATGGTATTATTTTCATTTCTGTATTCACTAAACCTGATGCTGAGGTCATTAATAATTCCGAACATATAGATACGTTTCAGGGCTTCCTTTGCACTGAAGTAGTTTCTGCCTTCGGATTCGATTTTTGCAATTGCTTTCTGAAGCAGGGGTATGAGAGTGGATTCAGCCAGTTGTTGAATCAGTTCCTTCTTATCAGATTTTGCGGGGTACCATTTGGAAGGATCCGAAACTGCAGCAAGTGTACGCTTTGACGGAATATAAGCAGCAGAGGAGGGCGGGAGGGAAATTTTCCTGAAATAATCGGACACTCCCTTGTCCCTATGCGCAAAATCTGAAATTTCAAGTCCTGCGGCAGAAATGGCATTCAGGCCCGTGTTTCCGGTGGATTGCATTTCCTTTTCCATGGCAGCACAAACGGCATGCAGCCCTGAAACAATGTCCCGGATTTTATTTTTTGTCAAGGTGCCCTTTTCTCCTGCATATTCCCTGAACATTTCCCTGGCAACGGCTTCAATGTCACTCTCGATGTTCCAGCCCTTGTCTTCTTCCAGTTTCCGCAGTACCATTTCGGTAAGCCATTGGGTAAGGTCCTTGTCCTTTCCAATATCTCTCATCAACCGTTGTGTTACTTCAATGATGGCATCTTCAATGCCCACCTGGATCTGTAACCTGGGTGGCAGGTGGATTTCCCGGGCCAGGGAACGAAGCAATTTTTGAAAAAAGCTGTCAATGGTACTGACGGAAAAAGCAGAATAGTCATGCAATATATTTGAGAGGGCTTCTTTTGCTTTTTCTGCAATTACATTGTGATTGAATTCTTTTTCCATTTCTTCCTTCAGGGCACCTCCTTTTCCCTGACTCAGGCTTACCAGAGCGGAAATGACACGGTCCTTCATCTCACGGGCAGCCTCATTTGTAAAAGTAATGGCAAGAATATTCCTGTAACCGGCCGGGTTCATCAAAACCAGCCTGATGTATTCCCGTACCAGTGTAAAGGTTTTTCCGGAACCGGCGGAGGAGCGATAAATCTTCAGGGCATTAACTGGCATATGAACGTAAAATGAATTTTTGTTTCACAAGGCTGATAACCCGGCAGTTTCCCATGAATCATTGAAACCCCTTATGGATAATAAAAAATTTGAGTACAAAATACTAATTTAGGAATTAACTTTACAGGAAATTACTTATAGGATGGATCCTGGCCGAGGAGGGTCTGGCAACATCCGGCGTTTTTCTGGTTCAAGATATTTTTTCAGATGATTGGTTACCGGTTCAGCAGATTTACTGAGAGTGAAGAAAAAAGGTCTCCCTTTGAAAGACTCTTTGAATTGTTCATGCAGTTGCTGAAGTACACGGCCGGTGATGCTGAGGAGGCACTAAGTTGGATGAACGAACTGGACCGTGAGCATAAGATAACGGATTCGTCCTATACAATGGAGGATTTTATCCGGGACCTCAGGGAAAAAGGATACCTGAAAGAGGATCCCCGGAGCGGAGCGTATTCATTGACGGCAAAAACAGAACAACAGATGCGCAGAAATGCATTGGAGGGTATTTTTGGCCGCGTGAAAAGATCAAAGCAGGGCAACCACAGGACAAAATTTACCGGTGCAGGTGACGAACTCACCTCAGACATGAGGGAATACCGTTTTGGGGACTCTGCCGATCAGATATCCATGACCGATTCCATTCGAAATGCCCAGATCCACCATGGCATCCAGGAATTCAACCTGACCGAGGAAGATCTGGAGGTAATGGAGAAGGAGCATAAGGCACAAACTTCTACGGTGCTGATGATTGATGTTTCCCATTCCATGATTCTGTATGGTGAAGACCGTATTACACCCGCCAAGCAGGTTGCCATGGCACTTGCGGAGCTTATCAGGATCCGCTATCCCAGGGATACCATTGATGTGATCGCATTCGGTGATAGCGCCTGGCAGATTGAGGTGAAAGACCTTCCCTACCTGCAGGTGGGACCTTATCATACCAATACTGTGGCCGGACTGGAATTGGCGATGGACCTGCTCAGGCGGAGGAAAAATCCGAACAAACAGATTATTATGATTACTGACGGGAAACCGAGTTGCATGACGGAAGGAGGCAGGTTATACAAAAATAGTTTTGGGCTTGACCGGAGGATTGTAAACCGCTGCCTGAATCTTGCCTCATCCTGCAGGAAACTTTCCATCCCCATCACAACTTTTATGGTAGCTGAAGACCCCTACCTGAGAGCTTTTATCCGGGAATTTTCTGAAGCAAATTCCGGGAAGGCATATTACACTTCTCTGAAGGGTCTGGGTGAATATGTACTGGAGGATTTTGAACGAAACCGTAAATCGAAACACAAATAACATCAACAACTAATTGCACCCCTATGAATTCTCAACATCATTTGCTGAAGATTAAAACGCTTGGCGGTCTGAAGGCAGCAGGATATACCCCGCTTCCAGTAAAGGAAGAACTGAGAAAAAATCTGATGATCAAACTCAGAAACAAGGAGAAAGTTTTCGAAAGTATTCATGCATTTAACGACACGGTAATACCTGATATTGAGAGGGCACTGTTATCCCGGCACAATATTCTATTGCTGGGTTTGCGCGGCCAGGCAAAAACAAAACTTGCACGACTGATGACCAACCTGCTGGACGAATACATACCTGGTATTGCGGGTTCTGAAATTCACGATGATCCATTTTCACCGGTTTCGCGGTATGGGGCAGACCAGATAGCATCGTATGGAGACGATACTGAAATAGAATGGATTCACCGGGAAAACCGTTATACCGAAAAGCTTGCGACACCGGATGTATCGGTTGCAGATCTTATCGGTGATGTGGATCCCATTAAAGCAGCAAATCTGAAAATTCCGTATTCAGATGAGAGAGCCATTCACTTCGGGCTGATCCCTCGTGCGCATCGGGGTATTTTTGTAATTAACGAACTGCCCGACCTTCAGGCAAGGATTCAGGTTTCATTGTTTAACATTCTGCAGGAAGGAGATATTCAAATCCGGGGATTCAACATCCGTCTGCCGCTTGACATACAATTTGTGTTTACGGCGAATCCTGAAGATTATACCAATCGTGGTTCCATTGTTACTCCTTTAAAAGACCGGATTGAGAGTCAGATCCTGACCCATTATCCAAAGGATATTATGACTTCGCGTCAGATCACCCTTCAGGAAGCATCGCTGTCCAAAGAGCAAAAGGAGCGAATTTCTGCATCAGAACCAGTGCTGCATCTACTGGAGCAGATTGCATTTGAAGCCCGGGATAATGAATTCATTGATCCGAGAAGCGGTGTTTCGGCCAGGCTTACCATTTCGGGGTATGAAAACCTTTTCAGTGCGGCGGAAAGACGCATGTTGCTTAACGGAGAAAATACCTCATTTGTCCGGATAACTGATTTCTGGGGAGTGATACCATCTATCACCGGTAAAATCGAACTGGTGTATGAAGGGGAGCAGGAGGGCGCATTTATTGTTGCACAAAATCTGATTGGGAAAGCTACCCGGACCATTTTCCCCGCCTATTTCCCGGCTCCCGACCGGATTAAAAAGAGTAAGGAACCCGATCCATACCGCGAGATTCATGAATGGTTTAACGCAGGGAATGAAATTGACCTTCTTCATAACCTGACAAATAAGGAATATGCCAATGTTCTTGGCCTTGTACCCGGACTTGAAGAGGCAGTAAGGAAATACCATCCGAAGGCCAGGGGGCAGGAAAAGTTATTGCTTATGGAATTTCTGATTCACGGACTTGCGGAATATTCCATTCTCAGCAAGAATCAGCTAAGCACGGGTCTCCGGTTCAAAGATCTGTTCACGTCGGTTTTCAATCAGGAAAAAGAAGAATAATGTCAGGACAGCCAGCCCTGCCAGAGCGTACAACTTCTGAAATAGGCTGAAAGATTTTTTTCCTCCCTGAACAATCCATAAACAGAGGAACCGCTTCCGCTCATAGAGGCATACACGGCGCCATTGTTGTATAATTTTTTTTTAATATTCCGGAGACCGGGATACAATTCAAAAATGGATTGTTCGAAGTCGTTAACCAGGGTATCCTTCCATTGTTCCACAGGTTTTCCGATGATTTCTTTTAATCCTGTTCTTTTTTTTAACGGACGAATTCCATCATAAGCCACCGCGGTGCGTATATGAACCCTGGGTTTTACTACTACCGCAAAATAACTTTTCAGTTTCAGTGAAATGGGCTCAATTCGTTCACCTCTGCCGGATGCAAAGGCGGGCTTGTTCTGAATAAAAAAGGCACAATCACTTCCGAGGGAAGCCGCGTGTTTTTCAAGGCTGGCTGAATCCAATCCCAGTTTACATATCCTGTTCAGGAGGAGAAGCGTATGGGCTGCATCGGAGGACCCGCCACCGAGGCCTGCTCCCACAGGGATAGTTTTGTGGAGGTGTATGGAAACCGGCGGGAGGTTGTGCAGCAGTTGGGCGGCCCTCAGACAGAGGTTTTTATCCCTGGTTCCGTACACGCGCAATCCGGAAGTTTTTATTTCGGTTTCTTTTCCTGATGACGGGATGATCTCCAGGGCATCTGTCCAGGGAATAGGATAAAATACGGTTTCAATATTATGGAATCCATCGGTTCTTTTTTCCAGAACATGAAGACCAAGGTTTATTTTACCATTTGGAAAAGAAATCACGGCATCAACATTTCAGATTACGGATGGATTAATACCGGATTTTGTCGGGTTTAGCCGCCCATTCCCTAAAGGCTTTGAGGGCTTCATCCTGTTGTATCCTTACCATGGGAATTTTACGTTGGAGGAGCGGGGTGACCAATTCTTCATAGATGAAGCTGTCGTCGAACCCAATCTCCGCTGCGTCTTCTTTTGAATTTCCAAAATAAACAATTCTGGGCCTAGCCCAGTAAATGGCGGCCATACACATCGGGCATGGTTCACAACTGGTGTATATTTCACAGTCTTCAAGCTGGAAACTGTTCAGCTTGCTGCAGGCTTCACGGATGGCAACCACTTCTGCATGGGCAGTCGGATCATTGGTGGATACCACCCGGTTGGATCCTCGTGCGATAATAATTCCGTCTTTTACTACAACAGCACCGAAAGGACCACCCTTATTATTCCGCATGGTTTCCAGTGAAAGGCGTATGGCCTCCTGCATAAATTCTTCTTTCATGAAATAATACCGGTCTGAATATGATTGACAGGGTGGTTGGGTCAGTTTTCCACCACCACGCCCATAGAACTGAATTTTCTGATACGTTTCAAAACGAGTGTTTCCGCAGTTTCGCCTGAAAGGTCGGAGAGGTGCCTTTGGATTTCGTTTTTAACGATTCCGAACATCAGCTCCGGATCCGTATGCGCCGCCCCTACAGGTTCACGGATTATTCCGTCAATGAGTCCCTGTCGGAGCATATCCTCCGCTGTCAGTTTCAGTACTTCGGCAGCTTTTTCTTTAAAGTCCCAACTTCTCCAGAGAATGGAAGAACAGGATTCGGGTGAGATTACGGAATACCAGGTATTTTCCAGCATTAATACCCTGTCTCCAATTCCAATTCCTAATGCGCCACCGGAAGCACCTTCACCGATGACAATGCAAATTACCGGTACTTTTAGTTTTGCCATTTCAAAAAGGTTCCTTGCGATAGCTTCACCCTGGCCACGCTCCTCCGCTTCAAGTCCGGGGAAAGCCCCGGGAGTATCAATCAGGGTAACGACAGGTTTTCCGAATTTTTCTGCAAGTTTCATCAAGCGGAGGGCTTTACGGTACCCCTCAGGGTTTGCCATACCGAAATTCCGGTATTGCCGGAGTTTCGTTGTTGCACCCTTTTGCTGGCCAATGAACATGATGGTTCTGCCCTCCACGCTGCCAAATCCGCCGACAATGGCTTTATCATCCTTCACGGTACGGTCACCAAATAATTCAATGAAATTTTTGTCTGTGACGGCATCAATATAAGCCAGTGAGTAGGGCCTGTCAGGGTGTCTTGAGAGTTGAACGCGCTGCCAGGGAGAAAGATTGGAATAAATTGATTTGCGTGTTTGCTCAAGTTTTAATTCCAGTTGACGAACGGCCACGCTGACATCTACCTTACTTTTTTCTCCAATCTGTTTTTGCTTTTCAATTTGCTCCAGGAGGTCGGCAACAGGTTTTTCAAAATCCAAAAAATTCATTGGCTGCTTTATTAGCGGACGGCAAGATACTAATTCCCTGATTTTTTTTCAGGCTGGAGGTTTTCAGGTGATAACCGTTCATTAGCGGTCATAATAAAACAAAACCGCAGCAAGTGAATCCGTGGTATTCAAAGAAAACGCTTCCGTAAAAGTTGTTCCGTTTACCACTGTTAATGTATTGCCACGGACCAGGTAAAACCTCCCGCTGATAAGTTCATACGATATATTGTACACCGGTTGAAATCCCATTGGGGCAAGAACATTCTGGTCATATCTGAAATATATGAGACCCTGTGAAGTGGCCATATAATATTCTTCCCCATTCATCTTATATACTGAATAGATTGTGCCCGGGCCGAAATCACGCAGGCGATTTACCGTATTCCCCGGCAGGTTGTAGATATCCAGCACAAAGTGGCCGTTTTGATTACCAAACAGCAGCATTTCATCTGAGTTCTTTTCCTGAATGGAGGCAATATCCTGGTTTACGAGGGCTTCCTGAATTTCATTCCCTGCGGGGTAATTAAATATTGCCAGTTTTCTTGAACTGGTGGAGGGATAATAAACGGCTGTCAGCAGATAATTTCCGGTTCTTTGCAGAGGCCCAGGTCTGAAATAACCCTGCTGGGCCACTTCAAATGACTGGTATCCGCCTGGATCGTAGCCGCGGACAGGACCGGCATAATAGGAGATAAAATTCAGGTTATTGTAAAATAGAAGGTTGGTAAAGGTAGGGCCAATGGCTGGGAGGTTGGGAGGTATGCTGTTTGTAAGGCTTCCGTTGTCTGCATCTAACACATTGAAACTTCCTGTGATAGACCCTAAAACATAAAGTTTTTTGTTTCTGGAACTAACACTGCTTCCTGCATAATCACCCGGTAAGGAAGTGAAGGGTGTCAGGGCATGATTCAGGGAATCAAGAGCGGATATTTTGACCTGGTTGGCCGTTGTTTCAATCAGATACGTATTTATTAACCGGGTGGGTGGGGCCAAAACATAGATTTCCCTGTATGCAAAAACGGAGTGGATGCCATCCGATGCAGAAACGCAGATCAGATAGGTCCCGGTTTCCAGGGCAGGGTTATCAATATGATAATTTATTCCCAGGTTGAAATTTAATCCGGAGGGTTGAACCTTTACAATCGTCGCAACGGGCACAAAGTTGATATTCAACAATTGAACCGATGTGGAAACAAGCGTGTGTTCATCTGAAATGACAGCAGATACAGCAACGTAATCACCCGGATGCACGGTCAATAGTGCCGAGGGCTGAATGAGAATAATAACCGGATCAGTATTGTCTTCTTTTTTACAGGAGGCGGACAACAAAATCAGGAATAATAAAAAACAGGCATACCGGCGAGGCAACACAATTCTCAAAAAGTCTATTCGTTTGATTTTCATTGGTTCATTCAAAGGTACAATTTTCAGGTTCTAATTTTTTCAACAATAAACATCTGAACAACGGGATTTGGTTAGCTTCGCATCCCTTTGGAAAATAATTCAGGGTAACCGGCCTATCTGCCGGAGTTGATTGAGTATATTTGAAACAAGAATGACAGAACAGGTTAATTCAGGAGAAAAAACTTTCAGGCGAACCGCTTCCAAGTCTGCCATGGCCACCTTCCAGGCGCAGAATATGGGGAAGTTACCACCGCAGGCGGTGGACCTTGAAGAGGCCGTATTGGGAGCACTCATGCTGGAGAAGGAAGCGCTTACCAATGTGATTGACATTCTTCATCCCGATTCATTTTACAAAGATGCGCACAAAATAATTTTTCAGGCCATAAGGCACCTGTTCGAACGTTCTGAACCCATAGATATCCTGACAGTAACCAATGAGTTGAAGCGAACCGGGGAACTGGATATTGTGGGTGGGCCGTATTATATCACACAACTCACCAACCGTGTTGCATCTTCGGCGAATGTAGAATACCATTCACGCATCATCCTGCAAAAGCATATTCAGAGAGAGCTTATTCGCATCAGTTCTGAAACAATACGGGATGCATTTGAAGATACGTCAGATGTATTTCAGTTGCTGGACAAGGCAGAAAAGAACCTGTTTGATATTGCTCAGGGGAATATCCGGCGGAATTACCAGGAAATGAGTGTCATGGTCAGTCAGGCCTATAAGCAAATTGAAAAGGCAAGAATACACGGGACAGGAATTACCGGAGTACAGTCGGGGTTTTCCGGTCTTGACAGGATTACGTCCGGCTGGCAGAAATCCGACCTGATTATTGTTGCTGCAAGACCCGGAATGGGTAAGACTGCATTTGTACTCAGCCTTGCCATGAATGCGGCAATCGCCTTCAATCGCCCGGTGGGAATTTTCTCACTCGAAATGTCCTCGGTTCAGCTTGTTCAACGGATGATTTCATCGGAAACGGGAATACCTTCTGACAAACTGCGAAAAGGCACTCTTGACAACAATGAATGGAATCAGTTGATTTCCATGACAGGCAAACTTTCCAATGCGCCCATTTTCATTGATGATTCGCCTTCAATTTCTGTTTTTGACCTCCGGTCAAAATGCAGGAGGCTTAAGTCAATGCACAATGTCGAGTTGATAATCGTAGATTACCTGCAATTGATGCGTGCAGAAGTTGATACCCGGACAGGCAACCGGGAGCAGGAGATCAGTATGATTTCAAGGTCACTAAAAGCTATTGCCAAGGAACTTGACATACCGATAATCGCACTTTCTCAGTTAAGCAGAAGTGTGGAAACACGTGGCGGCATCAAAAGGCCGCAATTGAGTGACTTGCGGGAATCAGGCGCCATTGAACAGGATGCAGATATGGTTAATTTTATTTACAGGCCTGAGTATTATGATATAAACACGGATGAAAACGGCGATTCTACGAGGGGACTGGCAGAAATCATTGTTGCCAAGCACAGGAACGGAGCTCTTAATACGGTAAAACTTAAATTTATTTCCCATCTGGCAAAATTTACGGACCTTGACTTTGATGATTCCCTGATACCTTCCCAAACAGGAGGAGGGAGTGTTTCGGAATATCCGAACAACCGGATCATCATGAGTTCAAGGATGAATGATATGCCGGATGACAGTACAGCACCCTTCTGAAAATTCAATCCGCTTCTTCCTCCTTCTCCTCAAGCAATTGTTTTTCGTAGAGTTCGTAATACGCCCCCTTTTTTTTCATCAGTGTTGCGTGGTTTCCCCGTTCCACTATGATTCCTTCGTCCAGGACGATTATTGCGTCGGCATTCTTTACGGTCGAAACCCGGTGTGAAATGATTACGGAAGTTCTTCCCTGCATGATGTTATTCAGGTTGAATAAAATCTTCGCTTCGGTTTTGGTATCAACAGCACTGAGGCAGTCATCGAAAAGGAGAATTCTGGGTTTCCTGATAATTGCCCTGGCAATGGAGACACGTTGCTTTTGTCCTCCGGAAAGGGTTATGCCTCTTTCCCCGAGTATGGTATCAAACCCACGCGGGAACGCCATGATATTGTCGTAGATGACGGAGTCCCTTGCTGCCTGATGGACAAGCAGGTGTTTTTCCGCAGAGGTATGTGTATCGTCAAGACCAAATGCGATGTTATTGGCGATGGTATCACTGAAGAGAAAAACATCCTGGGGAACGTAGCCCACCTGTTTTCGGAAGGAGTTAACGGGAATGTCTTTCAGCGATACGTCATCCACACGGACTTCTCCTGATGTGGTATCATACATCCGGAGGATGAGGTTTGCGATGGTGGATTTGCCTGATCCGGTTTTTCCAAGCACAGCCAGTGACCGGCCCGGTTCAACCGTAAAGGAAACATGTCTTAATGCGGTTATACCCGAATCAGGATAAACGAAGGTTACATTCCTGAATTCAATTTTTCCATGAATTGGTTTTTCCAGGATTTCGTTGTTGCCGCGAATTTCGGGAAGAGTTTCCAGGAATTCATTGATTCGCTGCTGACTGGCCGCAGCACGCTGTGCGAGGGAGGTGACCCAACCCAGGGAAGCAACCGGCCAGGTAAGCAGGTTCACATACATAATAAACTCTGCAATATTTCCGGTGGTGGCGCGACCGGCAAGAACTTCCTGGCCTCCGATATACACCGTAAGCAGGGTGCTTAGTCCGACCAGGAGTAACATCAATGGAAAAAAGAATGCATTTACGCGGGCCAGTTCCATATTCCGGTGCCGGTATTCCACACTGGCTGATTGAAATTCCGAAACAGCCATTTCCTCCCGTGCAAATGATTTCAGAATCCTGATTCCGCTAAAAGCCTCCTGTACAAAAGTGCTGAGCCGGCTTTGCTGTTCCTGTACCCTTTCGCTTTTACGGTTCATAATATCGCTGACGTAATAAATGGAAAGTGAAAGAAGAGGAAGCGGCGCAAGAACCAGCAGCGACATACGTATATTAACACTCAGCATAATCGGTATAATGAGCAGAAACAGTACCAGGAGGTTGATCGAGTACATGACCACAGGACCGAGATACATCCTTACCCTGCTCACATCCTCACTGATACGGTTCATCAGGTCGCCTGTATTGTTTCTCCTGTAAAAGGCGAGGCTGAGTTTCTGGTAGTGCTGAAAAATTTCATTTTTCAAATCAAACTCTATCCTTCTGGACACAACAATAATAGTCTGTCTCATGAGAAACATCAGGATACCTTTGAGAAAAGCCACACCCATAATTAACAGGAAGTAAAGGAATACAATACGGGTTATTTCTTTCATTACCAGTGATTTTTCACCGGCGCTGGGATGTTGTCTGATATCCTGAAGGCTGGTTAACACATCATCAATGGCCTTCCGGACAACCTGTGCGGGATAAATAGAACCAAAGTTCTGGGCAGCGACAAATACAACCCCGAGGAGCAATATCCATCTGTATTTAAAAAAGTACTTGTTTAGATGCCTTAAGGATTTCATTCTGAGAAGGAAAGCCGTTTTTGAGACCTCGAAAAATAACTCTACCTTTGCCCGGCTGAAAGCATTTCAGCACAAAATTAATCAACTCCTTTATATCATGATTGAAGTGAAAGATGCGAAGGCAAGCAAAACCGGAAATAATTTTCTTTTTGGGAATCCTTCATTTGACAACCACGAACAGGTTGTTTTTTGTTACGATCAGGCATCCGGCCTGAAAGCCATCATTGCAATCCATGATACAACACTCGGACCCGCGCTTGGAGGCACCCGGATGTGGCCGTACAAAACTGAGGAGGAAGCGCTGAAAGATGTACTTCGTCTGTCGCGTGGCATGACCTTTAAGGCCGCCATCAGCGGGCTGGGCCTGGGTGGGGGGAAGGCAGTGATTTTTGGGGATTCAAAGACTGGCAAGACTCACGAGATGTTCCGGAAATACGGGCAATTCATCGAATCGCTTAATGGAAAATATATCACTGCCGAGGATGTTGGAACAAACACTTCTGACATGGTACAAATCCATGAATTCACACGGCATGTAACCGGCCTGCCGGAAAATCTGGGAGGCGGAGGAGATCCCTCGCCGGTGACTGCTTACGGTGTGTTTATGGGTATGAAGGCTGCGGCAAAGGAGTGTTGGGGTACCGACAACCTGGAAGGAAAAAAGGTTGCCATTCAGGGAGTAGGGCATGTGGGTGAAAATCTTGTCAGACTTGTTACCGAGGATGGCGCAGAGGTCTTAATTACGGATATGAATGAAGAACACCTGCAGGCAATTGCCAGCCGTTTTGGAGCTACTGTTGTCGGACTGAATGATATTTATTCCCAGGATATGGACATTTATGCCCCTTGTGCACTGGGTGCCACACTGAATACCGAAAATATTCAGAAGTTAAAATGCTCGGTAGTGGCAGGATCTGCCAATAACCAGCTTGCGGATGAACATGTTCACGGACAAATGTTGTTGGAAAAAGGCATTCTTTACGCGCCGGACTTTTTGATCAATGCCGGAGGTCTGATCAATGTTTATTCTGAATTGAAAGGATATGACAGGAAAAAGGCCATGGAGCAGGCAGAAAAAATTTATTCCACAACCCTTGAGATATTCAAAAAAGCAAGGGAAGAGAAAATCCCTACCGCAGCCGCTGCCATGAAAATTGCAGAGGAACGCATCAATGCCGCACGTTCGGTGAAATAACTTCCTTCGCTTATTGAGGAAGTTCTCCTTATACATTCCCATCTTTTATTACCTGCCGCCATTTACCGGTCATGCTCAGCAGAAGACAACTCCGGATCAAAACCCTTCAGTCGTTATATTCCTATTTTCAGTCAGGGAAATCGGATCCGGCCATTGCTGAACGTGAATTATTCCGCAGTATTGAAAAGGCGTATGAGTTGTATATTTACCTTTTATTGTTATTCCGTGAACTGGGTGAAGCCGACAGGAATGATGCAGATGAATTACATAAGCGTTTTTTCCCCAATCAGGAGGAACTTCTTGCCAAGCGGAGGCTATTTGAGTTACGTTTTATCGTCACCCTTGGTAAAGACGCTGCATTTAAGAATTTATGCGACCGTTACAGGATTAACTGGCAGAATCAACAGGATCTGGTCCGGAAAATCTTTCTTGAAATAAAGAAATCGCAGGAATACAGGGCATTTCTGAAGGACGAAACCGCTGAGGAAAAGGATTTTCTTTCCGGAATTTT
>JADZBN010000102.1 GCA_020852075.1 Bacteroidia bacterium | reverse complement strand
TGTAATGAATCCACCGGCTTCCTGAATTACTAGACGCAACCGGTAATTAAGGGTGTCAAAATCACTGACAAGCAGATTGTCACCCAAATTTACGCTGTTAAAATTTCCCGTAGAATCCTGTACTACCGACAGTGATGGAACCTTCATACGAACGGTGGTATCATTTTTAAAATGCAGGATCAGATTCCGGTCTGGATGAGAAAAGGATACCCTTACAGAATCATCCCCTGAAACAAAAGTTTCCGGTCCGGCCGGTTCATTTTCGTTAAAGTAAAAATTATTGAGCCATATCTTCATACCCTCAGAAGGCAATACATTCTCATGTATCCGGTTACAGGTAAAACCCGAGAAGCTCTTGTTGTATAAGGGCATGCTCTCAAACCCCATCAGCGCAAAAATAATCTCACGTTGATTGTATACACTTCCGGTGTTCTTGTTATTACTAAAAACAGAATCCAGATTCAGATCAAAAAATGGTTGCAGAGATGCGTATCCATGGGATTCAACCAGGTAACCGGCAACAGAACGGATTTCGTCCAGGTTTCCTTCCTTAACAACAGTATCTGATTTCAGAATTTTACCATTACTATACATCCCTGATTCTTTCAGAAAAGATGTTAATCTTTCTGTCTGGCTCCTTATGGAAACCGCATCAGCACCAAAAGGGCCAAATGTGGAAAGCAACCCAAAGAGGCACAGGGAAACCGGAATCACCCTGATATTTTTTATTTTAGAAAAAAGAAAATAGAGTGAAATGAGAAACAACCATATACCGAGCAGCAGTACATAGTATCTTTCCACGGTAACTCCATAGGCGCCAATCCGTTTGCAAATGGCTATCATAAGCATGGCAAGGAGAGGCAGGAGCGAAATATAAAATGCTCCATTGAACCAGCGCAGCCATGAGCTTGAAGAATCGGTCCTGCGTGGCCATATGAGGAGCATGGAAAGGATGCCTACCACAGAATAATATAATACGAGATAGGATACCCAGCCCACCGGCCATGTGGTGGTAATAAGAATTTTTACCATGTAGGCATACAATATCACCAGGTAGATGGTTGCGAGAGGAATCAGGATGAACTGAGTAAAAGCTTTTACGATCCATGGGTAATCATCGTACTCATCGAGCCCCTCCAGGTCTTCGGGTATTCCGGAAAGAAAGAACCATGTAAGAAATAAACCTGAAATGACAATAAACAGGTCCAGATAAAAATTGTCATTAATACTGATTTCAAACAGGAAGTGAATGCCGAGCAGTGCAAGGGCAAGTCCTCCAAATAGTACTCCTCCAAATATGGCAGCATTCAGAAACCTGAGAAAAAATGTTTTATTATACTGCCAAAATCCCAATTGTGCTTCACCCCTTACATAGGGGATAAAAGAAACCAGCAGGTGAAATGAAAGTGCAAGTACGACAAATTGATAAATACTCATCAGCCTGAACGGAACCGGGACATTCCATCCATACGCAAACAGTCCGGTAAAAAAAATGAGATAAATGCCAACCATGCGTCGAAACGAAGGTTTGTAACGTTCCCGGAACATTGAAATGGACAGGGAACCTGCAATTCCCAGGTAGAAGGTCATGGCATAGCGCAGTATTTTTATATTACTTTCATCAGTATGATCAGCAATATGGACCCAAATAATCAGGGTGATTGTCAGCAGCCAGGCAAAAAGGATTTCCAGCGGAAATCTCTTCAGGGTGATATAAGCAGTAGTAAATAATACTCTTAGAGAGGAGAGTTTCATGGTTCCTGTAAATTTATGAAATTACAACAAATGATTTCATATTGCAAAAACGAAAAACTGACAATACTATTGAAGAAGAGAATCCCGCATCCATGCAATGGGTCAAACAAAACAGGCCCTGTAATTTGCCGTGTATTGTCGGAATGTAAGCCGGATAAACCGCCGTCCCGGATTCTGAGACCCGAAATTCATGAACATATTCCTCCGTGGTGCTGATTCTTTATCAACACAATGTGTTAATCTAAGCCCTTGTCTCATCAGTCCGTGCATTTGATTTGTATTATTTTTGCTCAGGCAGTAAACGCTTGTGAAAGCCCGGTATCAGCTCCTTTATGTACTTCTGATATTATTCCTGATTCAGGGTTGCAGCCCTGTTCGCCATATTCCCGATGGGAATTACCTGCTGGTAAAAAATCAGGTCCGGTCAGATACCTCTATCCTTGAAAAAGAACAATTCCTCTCCCTGATAAAGCAAAAGCCCAACCGGAAATTTCTCGGATTCTACCGTTTTTACCTTCAGATTTACAACCTGGGTGCGGGGGGAGATTCATCACGGTTTAAAAACTGGCTCAAAAGAATCGGAGAAGAACCCGTAGTTCTGGATTCGTCATTGACTGACAGATCCCTGGAGCAAATGAACTTATTTATCCGTCAGCAGGGTTTTTTCCGTGGAAATGCGACTGACTCCGTGATTATTTACGGAAAGAAAAGAGCCGGTGTCATTTACAAGGTTAAATATGGCGAGCCGTACCGGTACCGTCATATCGAATACTCAACCCAGGATACCAATATAAATAAACACATGAAATTCCTGGAAACCACTTCCCTGCTGCATCCGGGAGACAGATACAATGAAGACGTACTTGAGCAGGAAAGGGAGCGGATCAGCAGGGAGTTAAAAGACCGTGGGTATTATTATTTCAGCAAAAACTTCATCACATTTACAGCAGACAGTTCGGTAGGAAATCACCAGGCTGATATTTTTCTTTATATCAACCGGATCAATGAAAACATAGATCCTTCCCTGATCGGAAACAACCCGGTCAGGAATCACCAGTCCTATCACCTCAGGAATATCCTGATTCAGGCTGATTATGATCCCAGAAATCCAGAGGAGTCGGCTCCCTCTGATACCGTTTTTTACAAGGGATATTATTTCCTGTCACGTGGCGAACAGCAGGCACTGCGCTATGATGCCATAGTAAATGTCCTGTTTATTAAATCGGGCGATACATACCTTCAGAGAGATCTGGATTATACCTATGACCGTTTGCAGGGCCTGAATGTATTCCGGTTTATCAATATGGTTTTTACCGAGGTGCCCAGAAATTCCGGCCGGGATCCCTGGTTACTGGATGTGAAAATCCAACTGACTCCGAATGACAGGCAGGACTTTACAGTGGAATCCGAACTCACCAATACCGGCGGTAATAAAGGCATTGCCGGAAGTTTCGGCTACAGCAACAGGAATATTTTCCGCGGGGCAGAGGTGCTGGACTTCCGGATCAAAGCAGCCGTTGAAGCCATTCCGAATTTTAATGACAGTATTGAAAATAAAAAACTCTTCTTTTTCAATACCTATGAGATAGGTCCGGAGCTTACTCTTAAATTCAAGAAATTCCTGAAACCGGGATTTATGCTCAGGAACACTTCACGATATTTCAATCCGACGTCCATCATGACACTGGGGTATGATTACCAGAACCGGCCAGATTATACCCGGTCGGTATTGAATTTTTCATTCGGCTACAACTGGGAAGGTTCAAAGACACAACGATGGATCTGGTATCCCTTCGTAATAAATTCGGTCAATGTCAGGCCGGCACCTTCCTTTACTGCCAAACTGGACAGCCTTCATGATCCAAGACTCAGCTACAGTTATCAGACTCACCTTATTCTATCCCAACGTCTGACCTGGATATTCAATAATCAGCAGGATAATTCTCAAAAGAACTTTTTTTATGTCAGGGGCAATCTGGAATTATCCGGAGTGGTGATGTCACTGCTCGCACCGGCCATCCGGCTGCAGAAGGACAATGACGGAAACTACCTTGTCAGCGGAATCAAGTTTTCCCAATACGTAAAACCTGATATTGATATCAGCTATCACGATATCATTGATAAAAACAATACCATGGTGTACCGGATTGCCGCCGGCGTGGGATTTCCATTCGGCAATTCAAAAGCTCTGCCATTTGAAAAAAGCTTTTTCGGCGGTGGTGCAAACAGCCTTCGTGCATGGAGCGCCCGGACATTGGGGCCCGGATCTTACAGGAATACCATCTTTATTGAACAAAGCGGTGATATTAAACTTGAAGGCAACCTGGAATACAGATCCTTCCTATTCACTGTATTTGGATCGTCCAGACTGGAAGGTGCGGCATTCATTGACATGGGCAATATCTGGACAAGAAACAATGATCCCAACCGCCCTGGTGCGCAGTTTAATGTACGGAATCTGTTTAGTGAAACAGCGGTGGGAAGCGGCCTGGGTCTCAGGTTCGACTTTGGTTTTTTTATCCTCCGCCTGGACGGGGCCGTCAAGCTTCATGATCCTTCTCTTGATCCACGAAAAAGGTGGGTATATCCCAACCAGAAATTTGTGATCAGTGATATTACTACCAACCTGGCGATCGGTTATCCTTTCTAAAGGAAATATGCACGCAATGTATAGGCGGGGCTTTTGTCCGCTTCATATTCCTGAAACTTAGCGGTTTCTGAATTCATTTTTCTGTCTTAGATTTGCAAATAACCAATTCACCAAATTTTCACCATGTCATACAGTAAAATTGCAGGATATCTTGGTGCCGGCGCCGATGTATTATTAAAACACGAATGCAAGACCATCCCCAGGTCGCTGTTGCATCTTCCGGGACCGGATTTTGTGGACAGGATATTTGCGGGCACCAACCGCAGCAACCAGGTCATCCGGAGTCTTCAGCTCCTGTACGGAACCGGAAGGCTTGGGGGAACGGGGTATGTTTCCATTCTTCCTGTTGATCAGGGAATCGAACATTCGGCAGGTGCATCGTTTGCTCCGAATCCGGTGTATTTTGATCCGGAAAATATCATCCGGCTTGCCCTCGAAGGCGGTTGTAATGCGGTGGCATCCACCTTTGGCGTCCTGGCTTCCGTATCCAGAAAGTATGCACACAAAATTCCCTTCATTGTGAAGGTTAATCATAATGAATTTCTCACCTATCCGAACAAATACGACCAGATACTCTTTGGTTCGGTACGTGAGGCCTGGAATCTGGGTGCAGCAGCGGTCGGAGCAACAATTTATTTTGGCTCTGAAGAATCGTCCAGACAGATCGGGGAAATCAGTGAAGCGTTTGAAATGGCCCATGAACTTGGTATGGCGACCATTTTGTGGTGTTACCTGAGGAACAACGGATTTAAAAAGGACGGGAAAGACTATCATGCTTCTGCAGATCTCACAGGACAAGCCAATCATCTCGGTGTAAGCATACAGGCGGACATCATCAAGCAAAAACTACCCGTGAATAACGGAGGTTACACAGCCATCGGATTCGGAAAGACGCATCCAAAGGTGTACAGTGAACTCACCACCGACCATCCTATTGACCTGTGCCGTTATCAGGTAGCAAATTGTTACATGGGCAGGGCCGGACTTATCAACTCGGGTGGGGAGTCGAAAGGAGCAACCGACCTTACCGAAGCCGTTACTACTGCCGTAATAAACAAAAGAGCCGGAGGACAGGGTCTGATCTCCGGAAGGAAAGCATTTCAGAAACCCATGAAAGAAGGTGTGGAACTGCTTCACGCCATTCAGGATGTGTACCTGTCGGATGAAATTACGGTTGCGTGATATTTTTCAACAGACGCCGGATTGCGTGCAGCAGGTCGTGCCGGTAAATTGTCTAAAGCATGTCATGGTTTAAAAGAATAAAAGAAGGCATTACCACTTCCACCAAGGAGAAAAAGGAAACTCCCGAGGGCCTGTGGTATAAATGCCCCTCTTGTAAAAATATCTCCACCTCCAAGGACCACATGGGCAACATGTATGTTTGTGTTCAATGTGGCTACCACGACCGGATCGGATCAGAAGAATACTTT
>JADZBN010000101.1 GCA_020852075.1 Bacteroidia bacterium | reverse complement strand
CTGTATATAACAGGATATACCTCAAGTTCAGACTTCCCGCTCCTGGGTGGTTCCGGTTTCAGTGGTTCAAGCATTGATTACAGAAACCAATCCTCAAACAATATTTTTGTACTGAAAATAAACACGGCAGGAAATTCTGTCAAAAGTTCGGTATTAGGAGGAAACAGTGATGAAGGGAGTTTTGATGTACGGGTGGATGGCTCCGGTAACCCTGTAGTATGCGGGAACACCAGCAGTTCAAATCTCGGAACGCTGTTTGGTGGCCAGGGTGGAGCTAATGGAAATCAGGGTGGAACAAATGTATTGGTTTTCAAACTGAGCCAGGACCTTTCCACACTGATGTGGATGAAGAATTACGGTGGTTCAAACAGTGATGTGGCCACCATTATGCTTCAGAATACTTCAAATGGAGACCTCTATGTCGGAGGATATACCAGTTCATCAAATTTTCCGGTAAGCAATGCACGTCAGGCAACGGCTGCAGGCAATCAAAGCGGATTTCTCCAGAAACTGGATGCATCCGGAGGTACGGTATGGTCTTCTTATTTCCAGTCCGCTAATAATAAATCAACGTCTATTCTCAGTATGGCATTCAGCAATGCCATGGATCAGATCTATTTTGGCGGTGTGACCAGCGGCCTTGCATCTTCGAATGAGTCAGCATCCGGTGTGTTTGACAATTCCCACAATGGCAGTAACGACTTCTTTGTGTGCAGGATGGATACCAATCAGAACTTTGTTGCTTCCACCTACCTTGGCGGGACAGGAAATGAAGTGAACATGATGGGCCTTAACACAGATCAGAACAGTGATGTGTATATTTTCGGATACTCATCGAGTACGGATTTTCCGGTGAGCAGCCTCCCCA
The DNA here is from genome assembly GCA_020852075.1 of Bacteroidia bacterium. GTDB lineage: Bacteria > Bacteroidota > Bacteroidia > AKYH767-A > 2013-40CM-41-45 > JADZBN01. The sequence goes on along the minus strand of JADZBN010000101.1, from coordinate 10,174 downwards.
ATACACCTCTTCAGGATACCAAAATGGGAGATAATGATAAGACCTTCAGCAAAATCAGCTCTTCGTTGTCTTCCCTGTTGTTCAGCACCTATTTCGGCGGCAGCGATGATGACTACGATCCTGTGGGAGAAAGAGGAATAAAATTCTCCAATTGCAGGATTTATACTATTGTAACCTCTCAGAGTGATGACCTTCCTCTGACCGATGGCGCCCTGAATACGACAAAAAACAGTTCTTCCTCTGTATATGAGCCGGGGCTGGTGGTTTGGGCAAATCCTCCTGATCTTCTTGGCAATACCATTTCCGGTGACCAGGGAATCTGCGCAGGTGCAACACCGGGTGAAATTTCAGGATCGGTACCCGCTTATGTTTTGCCTGTAATTACACGTGATGGAATTACCTCATCATATCCTTCACTCGGATCAGGCGTTACATACCAATGGCAAATCAGTACCGACAGCACGAACTGGTCGGATATTGCCGGTGCCAACAATCAGAACCTTACCAGCGCAGAAATCGGCCCCCTGTATGTAAAAACTTTCTTCCGGAGGATCATTGGTGGCGATGCATGTATTCTTGCCGGTGCTGCCGACCAGGTGGTGACCATCAATCTTGCATCCATAACAGGAACTGTAACGGATGCCGGTTGTAACGGAGGAAGTACAGGAAGTATCAGTATCAGTATGAATGGTACATCACCCTTTATCTACAACTGGAGTAATGGTGAGACATCCGATTTGGCAACGGGACTGGCCGCAGGTGCTTATTCCGTGACGGTAACAGATGCCAACGGCTGCTCAGCCAGTGCAAGCTTTACCGTAGCAGAACCCACTGCCATGCAGATTAATACATCAGGCTCAACAGTTACCTGTAACAGCGGACCGGGTGAGGTGACCGCATCTGTAACGGGTGGAACACCTTCCTATAATTTCTCATGGGATACAAATCCCGTACAGACCTCTGCTACTGCAACCGGCCTTAATCCGGGAACCTATACGGTTACTGTTACGGACGGACACCAGTGTTCTGCCACCGCGACCGCCGTTGTAGGAGAAGCCAACCCTCTTCTTGCCCAGCTTGTTCTCCATGACGCGAACTGCAATAACAATGATGGCTCCATTGAGGTGAATGTAACCAGCGGCACCGCTCCTTTCACGTATGACTGGAGTCCCAATGTAAGCAGTACCAATACCGCTACCGGTCTGTCTGCAGGATTGTACGAAGTAACAGTGACGGATGCCAACGGTTGCAGCACCACACTCAGCGGGTTCATCAATGCTTCAGGGATTTCGGCATTTGTTGTTTCACAATCTGATGCCACCTGTTCAAACGGTGATAACGGATCGGCAACTGTCGGTGGATCAGGTGGTACGGCACCTTATAGTTTTCTCTGGATGCCGGGCGGTGATACTACTGCAACTGTGCAGCACCTCTCACCAGGAACATATACTGTAAGAGTTTCCGATTATCTGGGTTGTCCTGCCTATGTGAATGTGGTTATCGGGTTTATCAACGAGGCACCGGAAGTGGATCTGGGAGAAGACATCACTGCCTGTCTGAATACCGATGTAGAACTCGATGCAGGGGCAGGATTCCAGTCCTATTTGTGGAGTACTAATGCCACTACCCAGACCATCACGGTATCCGGCAACGGGAACTACTCAGTTCTTGTTACAGATGCCAATGGCTGCCAGAATCTTGACGGCATTGATGTTACCTTTGAGCCTTGTGGTGTAAGCAGGATGACACAAATCGAGGAGCTCAGCCCTGGCATCACAGTTTACCCCAATCCTGCTCATAATCACATCACGCTCCGGTTTACTTCGGAAGATCCGGGCAAGGTCATGATCCGTATCAATGATGTTACCGGAAGAACAGTGTATGCTCTTCAAAACGCCACTGTGAAAGACATGGAATCTGGAATCAATATTGAATCCTTTCATTCGGGTATATATTTCCTGCACATAAGCGGCGACGGATTCGAAAGCATTATTAAACTGGTTAAAGAATAATCAATCCGGCAATTGATCAGAAAACGCAGCGTAACGGCTGCGTTTTCTGATTTAATGAATATGCAGTTTCAGATTATTTGTGAATAAAGCGGTTGGCAAACCAGGACGGTTCTGTCATTTTCTCCCGATGAATCGGTACATTTACGGGTATGAGATTTTATAAATTATTAACGGACTTTTTCTGCTTTTATCGTCTAAACCTTAAACTGAAATTCCGGTATTTGGTATGTTGCCCTGCCCTGGTAATACTGGTTCTTGCACCCTTTATGCTGAATGCCCAACATTTCCCCGATGAGTTGCATTTGAGTACCGATGGTAAAAGACTGCAGTTCGGAAATATGCCTTATACCGGCTTCTACACTCAGTCAGTGATAAGAGAAATTCAACTTGATTTTCCCCAGTCCCAATTCTGGGATGACCTGGAAAACAATTACAGTACACATGATAACCTTCCGGCTTCATTGACCCTGGATGGTATGATGTACGACAGTGTGGGTGTACGATTTAAAGGCGCCACATCCTATACGAACAGCAACGATTATAAAAAGTCATTTAACATTACCCTGAATGCATACATCCCTGGTACGGATATATCCGGATACAATATTCTGAATCTGAACAATGGATACAATGATCCTTCTTTCATGAGGGAAGTGTTGTATGAATACCTGCTGAGCCGGCATGTTCCGGCTGCCAAAGGAAATTTTGTCCATCTGTACTTAAATGGCGATAACTGGGGAATCTATGGCAATGTTCAGCAACTGAATAAAGATTTCGTAAAGGAGTGGTGGCAGAGCGATGATGGCGCTCTGTGGAGGGCAAAAAGACCTGATGGCAGCCCGGCACCACACGGAACCAGGGGTGACAGTTTGCGGACCCTGTATTATCTGGGGCCCGACACCATGCAATATGTGAATAATTATGACCTCAAGTTCAGCCATATTCCGGATCCTTATACGCGACTCAGGGATTTTTGCTATATCCTAGATACCGTTTCACAAAGCCACATGGAAGAAGTACTTAACAGGTATTTGGATGTTGACAGAACACTTTGGTTTCTGGTGGGAGAAAATGTATTTGGTGACGATGACAGTTATGTGGACAAAGGAAGGTCTGATTACTATATCTATTATGAAGCTGAAACAGGCAGAATTGTTCCCATTGAAATGGATGGAAATGACACATTTGATCCTTCAAAGTATAATTACAGTATATTCTCGCACGCGAATAAGCCCAATTATGCCCTGCTTTATAAATTACTCAATCAGACGCAGCTTCGGCAACGGTACCTCGCACACATGAGGACACTTGTAAATGATGTTTTTGACACCGGTCTTGTTTTCCCTTTAATTGACAATTTCTACAACCTTATTGACCCCGTGGTTCAGACTGACACGGTTCAGAATTATACCTATTCAGATTTTCTGAATGATAAAACGGTATTGAAAAACTTTATTATTGACAGGAAGAATTATATTCTGTCCAATTCAGAGATCAACAGGAATCTTCCCATTATATCCAATACAATGTTCTCCATTGCTTCTGCTCCTTGGATTTGGCCTGAAGCTGGACAGCCGGTTTCTGTGACGACCCATGTTACCTGTACAGATGGTATAGATCATGTTTACCTTCAGTATTCACCTTCAATCAGCGGGGCATTTCAGAAAATAGAAATGTATGACGATGGTTTGCATGCTGATTCTCTTTCGGGTGATGGAACGTATGGGGCCGAAATCCCCGGAATGCCCGGAACAAGCTGGGTCAGATTTTATATCCAGGCAGTCTCGGGCAATTCAGCCCATACTGTGTCTTTTGACCCCGAAGGAGCTGAGCACGATGTGTTTGCATACAGAGTAAAACCGGCATTTGCTGCAGATACCTCAGCGGTGATAAATGAAATAATGGCAAAGAATATTGCATCTGTTTCAGATAGTTTAGGAAGACATCCGGACTGGATCGAACTCTACAACAGGTCTTCTGTGAGTACGGATATTTCAGGATTTTTTCTCAGCGACGATTCACTGAATCTGATTAAATGGGAATTTCCTTCCGGTACCATACTGCCACCGGACGGATATCTGATTGTTTGGGCCGATGATGATGAAGAAATGCAGGGTATGCATACGAATTTTAACCTGTCCGCATCCGGTGATGAAGTGTGGTTACTAAACAATAACCGAGAACTGGTTGACAAAGTAGAATTTGGTCCGCAGGCTCCTGATATTTCATTCGCAAGAATTCCAAATGGTACAGGAGCTTTTATATCCCGGCAACCAACTTTTGATTATAATAATAATCCTGTTCCGGTAGCCGGGTTTACTGAAGATATTAATACAGGATGTAACCCCCTGACGGTACATTTTACCAACCAATCGCAAATTGCAACTGAATTCCATTGGGATTTTGGTGATGGAGACACCTCGGATGTGATATCGCCGGTACATACGTACCTGACTGACGGTATTTTTACAGTGAGGCTTGTCGCGGGTATTTATGGAATAACGGATACAGCAATCTCACAGAATCTTATTTCCGTAACCTCGGCACCGCCGTTTTCATTTGGGGCTGATACAATATATTCCCCTACCGTAACCTATGATCTGATTATTGATTCGGTGTATTCTTCATGTATATGGTCCAGTTCCGATACTTCCCGTGTGATGGAGGCAGATACATCCGGATTGTATTGTGTTACAGTGTTTGATCAGAACGGGTGCTCTGATTCCGCATGTGTTTATTTGGTCCTTAATACCCTTGAATCAAATGGCAATTCCCTGACAGGATTACGTATTTTCCCAAATCCTGCGGATGACATATGCATAATAGAACTTCCTACGGACTATACATTTAACGGTGAAGTGAAAATCTACGATGTAACTGCCAGGGTAAAGACCACCATGTATGGCAGGAAATTAGTCATTCCTGATATTTCTGACTGGGAGAACGGGGTATATTACATAAGGGCAGGGAAATTATCAGGTAAGCTGATAATTCAGAAATAAATACCGAAACAGAAAATAAATGTACCAATAATGATTCATTTGCACCTTCAATGACCATTCCGGACCGGAAGTGCCAGGCAGGTGGTTTGTACAGATAAGACGTATTATCCATGAAACAAAACGGACTCAACCTATAGAAACCGGCAATACAATATAATCTCCTCATCTCATGAAATTGAAAAAACTTATTTATTTGATTTTCCCAACCATTATCACCTCATCAGGTGTGAAAGCTCAGATCATTATAAATGAAATCATGAGCAACAATATCAGCACCATGCTTGATGAAGATGTAGATTACTCGGACTGGATCGAACTATACAATGCAGGAAGTTCATCCGTAAATCTCAATAACTATAAACTCTCGGATGATATTGATTCTCTGAGCAAATGGCGGATACCATCAATAAATCTGCCTGCCGGCCAATATAGGATTATCTGGTGTTCCGGTAAAGACAAAACCGGAAGCGAATTGCATACGAATTTTTCACTTAAGGCGTCTGGTGAAAGTATTTTCCTGAGCAACTCATCAGGTACCGTGATTGATAATGTAACATTTCCGTTCCTGCCTGCCGATAAATCGTATGGCCGGCTTCCGAATGGCGGAACCTCCCTGGATTATTTGTCCCTTGCATCGCCGGGAGCATCGAATAACAATGCACAGTCCATAGCGGGTGCCGTTACCCTGCTTCCTGTATTCAGTATTCCGGGGGGATTATATACTACTTCGCAGGATGTCATCCTTTCCTGTCAGGATCCGTCAGGTGTGGTCAGATATACAACGGATGGTTCTGATCCTACAGAGGTATCCCCGGCATATTCAGCTCCGGTTAATGTCCATAGCAGGGCGGGAGAAGCCAATTTTTACTCCATGATACGCACAGGATATGCAAATCATAGCTACCTGCCCGACTGGCAGCCTCCTGTTGGAGAAGTTTATAAATGCTGTGTCATCAGGGCAAGGGTTTTTAAAACCGGATATTATCCGGGCCCGGTTATTACCCAGACATATTTTGTGGACCCGAATATTTTTACACGCTATGGAAGCCTCCCTTTTGTTTCTGTTGTTTCGGATCCTAAAAATCTCTTCAACGATACCACCGGAATTTACGTTCCGGGGTTAACCTACCAGGCAACACAGGATCATGGGAACTATCATAATGGATGGCACCGGCCTGCCAATATCGAAATGTACCTCCCGGATGGCAGTTGTGCTTTTAATGGAAATTTCGAAATCAGCATCGGAGGTGAAAGTTCACAGTCAAGCCCCCAGAAAGCACTGAATGTGAATGCATCATCGGACTTTGGCCCGGAAGAAGTGTACTATCCTGTTTTTGAAAATACGCCCGGCAGGGCAAAATATATTCAGCATTTTGACAAGATTAAACTGCGTTCCTGGGGGACGGACCGGAGAAAGGGCCTGCTCCATGATGCTTTCTGCAATTCGTTTATGTATAACACGGATATTGATTATGCTGCCTATCAGCCTTGTGTGCTTTTTATTGACGGAGAATACTGGGGATTACAGGAAATACGTGAGCGTAACAGGGAGAGCAGTTATTTTGAAGAACATTACCTGATTGACCAGGATAATCCGGGTTTTGACATTCTCAAAGGTGGCGATGATGACGTTGAAGAAGGGGATGCTGTCCACTGGGATGCAATGATGGATTATATCAACTCACACCCCATGACCAGCAGTTCTAATTATAACTATGTTAAGACCCAGATGGATGTGGATAATTTTATGCTGGACTATATGTTTAGTATTTATCTGGCCCGCGGAGACTGGCCGGATCAGAATGAGGCAAAATGGCGTCCAAAAATACCGGGTGGAAAATGGAAGTGGATTCAGTGGGATATGGATAATACTGTTGCAAATAACCTGACCCCATGGTTTGATATGTTTGACCAGGTGCTTGTGGGTAATGCGAATTACGGACCCTCACCCTTGCTTGTAAAGCTGATTGATAACACAGAATTCAAAAATAAATTTATCAATTTGTTTGCCGACTATATGAACACTGTGTTTCTCCCACCTATTGCGCAAGCACATCTGGATGAAAAAGTGAACGAATTAATGCCGTATATCCAGGAATTCAAAGACAGGTGGCAATTGAATTACACATGGCAGGACAGACTTGACAGTATGGAATGGTGGCTTAATAAAAGACCGAAGTATGTTAAGGAGCATATTATGGATGACTTCAGTGCCGGGGATACACTTGCACTCACATTGAATGTATCGGATACTGCCAAGGGGAAAATAAAAGTAAATACTATACTCCTCGACGGGAACACACCCCGGCTCACCACCCAAACCTATCCATGGACCGGGAAATATTTCGAAAATATCCCGGTTCCACTAACTGCTATCCCTAACCCGGGATACCGGTTTGTCAAATGGCTGCCCTCAAACAACACAAACAGTACAATACTATATAATCTCTCCTCAAATGCCACAGTTACCGCAATGTTTGACGTCGATACCAATTACGTACCCGAAGTGTTGCCGGTGATAAATGAAGTCATGTCTGCAAATGCATCCGCTGTCCAGGACAATTATGGAGACTACGATGACTGGGTTGAAATTTATAATCCCGGGAATGATACATTGAATTTGGCGGGTTATTACATGACTGACCATCTTGTTTTACCAACCAGGTTTTCATTCCTTCCGGGCAATGACAGCACAAAGATCCCACCACACAGTCATCTGCTTGTATGGATGGATGATGATACCGAACAGGGGATACTGCATGCACCCTTCAAGCTCAACAGCTCAGGAGATTTTATTGCATTGATTGCACCTGACGGGGAGACTATCATTGATTCCGTGAGCTTCGGGTCACTGCCAATCAACACTTCTTACGGGCGGAGACATGATGGTGCCGATACATACATTGTATTTACAATTTCCACGCCCGCATCTGAAAACTGGATATATACCACGGAGAATATTCTCATTAACGAACTGCAGCCGGAAAACCTGAACACATATTTTGATAATTACAACGAAGCGGATCCATGGATAGAACTATATAATCCCAATCCCGATACGATATCTGTTGAGGGATGGAGAATTTCAGATAATCTGCCCGGCAATCCTTCATTCAGATTCGGCTACGATAACGACTCCCTGAAAATCCCTCCTTACGGCTTCAGGGTTATTTGGGCGGATGGACAAAATGACCAGGGGGTAATTCATACCGATTTCCAGATTTCTTCTACGGGATGTATTTCCCTTTATAAACCGGGGCAGATCCTGTCAGATTCAATCTGTTATTCAGCGATATACCAGGATAATTCTTACGGAAGGATCAGTGATGGCAATCCGGTATGGATGAATTTTACTGTCCCCACACCTGACAGTAACAATACAGATCTTGCCTCAGGGGATATTTATATTAATGAGTTGCAGACTGAAAATTCTTCCACGTTTTCTGATCTTTACGGAGAATTCGATCCCTGGCTGGAACTTTACAATGCATCAGCAGACACTGTAAACCTTGCAGGCTGGAGCCTGGTTGAAACAACAGGCCAGCAACAGGTTCTGCAGTTCTCCTATGGAAACGATTCAACAAAAATAGCCCCGGGTGGTTTCAGACTTGTCTGGCTGGATGGCGAAGCATACCAGGGGGTATTTCACTCTTTTGATACCATTCCTGCTGATGGGTGTCTGAAAATAATACGAGCCAATATGACCATTAGCGACAGTATGTGTTACGCAGGCATTTATCCTGATGAATCCTGGGGGAGAGTCGCGGATGGCGCACCGGACTGGATGTATTTTACCATTCCCACACCTGACAGTAACAATACAGATCTTGCCTCCGGAGATCTTTTTATCAATGAATTGCAGGCGGAAAACATTTCTACTTATTACGATGAATACGGAGAATATGATCCCTGGCTGGAATTGTATAACCCAGGCTCTGATACGGTGAATATTGCGGGATGGTACCTTAGTCCTGATGCAACCCTTTCCCAGACCTTCAGGATTGCCCATGGAAGTGATTCCACAAAAATTCCACCTCATGGATTCAAAGTGATCTGGCCGGATGGACAGGAAGGGCAGGGTATTCTTCATACGGATTTTGTCCTTCCCGTTGACGGATGTATAAGCCTGTTAAAGCAGACCATGGAACTGGATGATTCAGTTTGTTATGCCGCCGCAGGTGTTGGGAACTCATTTGGACGGATAAGCGACGGCGATCCGGCCTGGATGGTATTTGTGATTCCTACACCTGACAGTAATAATGTAGATCTGTCCACCGGGATGCCACGATTGTCAGGAACAGGTAAACTCATGTTGTACCCGAATCCTGTTTCAACCGGAATTGTTATGTTTAACAAAACCGTTTCATTATGGCTCTATGATGCGACAGCCAGGATTCTCGGAAGATACGTCAATATTCACAGTATTGACTTTACCTCTATGGCCAAAGGAATTTATTTTATCAGAACGGACGAAGGAGAAAAACTGAAGGTTATTAAAAATTAGTGGGATCAGGTGGAAGGCTCCATTACAGAGAATTCAGGAAAGAAAGGAGTTTCTGCCTGTCCCTTGAATTCAGTTGGGTAAATTTCTGAACCGCAGATGCTGCTTCTCCGCCGTGCCATAGAATGGCTTCTTCCAGGCTTCGTGCCCTGCCGTCATGAAGGAAATTCGTATGACCGTTTACAATCCTGGTCAATCCAATTCCCCATAAGGGAGAAGTTCTCCATTCGCTTCCATCGGCGCGGAATTCAGGTCTGTGATCCGCCAGTCCGGGTCCCATATCGTGCAGCAGCAGATCGGTATAAGGATAAATATCCTGATTGCTGACAGGAGGAAATGCGACATCGGTACCTGTATGTAATTTCTGACGGTGGCAGGAAACACAGCCCAGATTTTTAAATATAGTTCTGCCTTCTGTCACTTCAGGCCTGTCCCTGTGTCTGGCAGCAGGCACAGCAAGGGTGCGCATATAGAAAGCAATTGAATACAACAGACTGTCACTGATCTCCGGTTCGTCTGCTCTTCCGTCATATTGTATTTGTCCGTAACTGCTTTCCTCAGGGAAAACCATATTCGTAATTCCCATATCCTGATTCAGTGCTCCGGCACTTTGCTGCATTACATCCGGGTTCCCTGCCTTCCATCCAAACCTTCCCAGT
>JADZBN010000100.1 GCA_020852075.1 Bacteroidia bacterium | reverse complement strand
TTTGCCGTTGAGCCCGAATTTTCGCATCATTTTATCCCTGATAAAACTTACCCGCGCCATATAGCCGGTGTCTTCAAGAAGACTTACAAAAAAGACCACCCCGGCAATCTGAGGGATGAAAACCACGATCCCGTTCAATCCGGCCAGGATGCCATCCACCATCAGATCGTTAAGAATTCCTGCAGGTAATGTATTCCGTACCCGGGTATTCAGCCAACTGAATCCAGAATCAATCAGATCCATGGGATACGTAGCCCAGGCAAAAATGGACTGGAAGACCAGGAACAAGATGATCAGGAAAATGACATAGCCCCATATTCTATGTGTTAGGAGGGAGTCAATCTTGTAGGTATAGGATGTATGAACGGGAGCGCCCGGATTCATTACCGCATCCTGGATAATCCGTGAAATCACTTTATACCGCTCCAGGGTTTCCTTCGCCTGCATTTGAGGAGGATTGAACCCCGCATCATAACATATTGCCCTGATTTTATCTTTCTTCCATTCGTGAATTTCGAAATTGGAAATCAGGTCAAGGTTATTGGCCACCAGAAAGGCATTATAGCTGCTGTTGACTTTTACCAGTTCACGGATGCCGTCAACTACTCCCGGAGAAAATTCCCTGACATCCAGAAAGTCTTTCATCGGGACGGTAAGGTTTTTTCCCATACAGGACTTCAATTCCTTTAATCCTTCCATTTTTCTTCCGTTCATGGGAATAACCGGAATGCCAAGGGCCGAGGAAATTTTGTCAAAATCTATTTTAATCCCTTTAAACCTGACGATATCCATCATGTTTACAACAAGGATTACCGGAATTTTCAGATCAATGATCTGCGAACAGAGGAACAGGTTCCGCTTCAGGTTTGTTCCGTCGGCAACCACAAGGGTTAAATCAGGGTGTATGCTATTGTGAGGATCACACAAAAGTTGAAAGGGCACCTGCTCCTCCGGGGATTTGGGATACAGCGAATAAGTCCCGGGGAGGTCAATAATTTCGGCAGTAAATGTTTGTCCATTTTCCCGCCTGAGAGTTGTAGTACCGGACCGTTTATCTACGGTCACTCCGGGATAATTGGCAATCTTCTGGTTCAGTCCGGTGAGGGCATTGAATACAGTGGACTTTCCGCTGTTGGGATTGCCGATTAATGCGATCTTTATTTTTTCCGGCAAGGCAGAGAAGGTATGGATTCGGTTCAGGGAAGGGAATGAAATCAGTCTGTATCAGCCCCTGTAATCCGGACTCTCACAAATACAGCTTCGCTTTTTCGAAGACTCAATATGTAACCGGAAACAGTAATGGCAATCGGATCCCCCATCGGGGCAATGCGGATGACTTCAACCGGTTCACCGGGGATACAACCCATCTCCAGTAATTTTAAGGAAAGTTCGTAATCCGTAAAGGAATCAATCATTCCTTTCTGGCCTCTTTTAAGGTCAGACAAAAGCCGGATGGATCTATCCATTTTTATTTAGAATGATTTTAAATAGGGTCAAAGGTACTTAAAATATTCGAAAAATGCGGATATTTTTATTTTTTCTCAAGTGTCAGGAGGCTTTCCGTTCCTCCCTGGGATGGATTTTGCCAAATTTAGGACAATCGCACTTTTTCTTAAAAATAGAACACGAACCACAGCAAAACAGCAGCAGGCCTGCAAGAAGTAACAATAGGCGGTACGATCTCAGGTACTTCATCCTGTAAAGATAGAGATGATATTTTCAGAAAAACATATATACTCTCTTTTCAGAATCGGTCTCTTATGAACAATGCAGATGGAAGGAACGGGTGCCAATTCCGAAACATCGTATGTGGTCATGGTCAATTCTTAGTATTTTTATCCGCAAACTATGAACTGGCTTTTTCACCTCGGACGGTACTGGATGTTTATTAAGGAGATGCTGAGCCGTCCGGAGAAGCTTTCAATTTACTGGAAACAACTACTCCGTGAATTGGATAATTTCGGTTACGGCTCCCTTGGCATTGTGGCCCTTACATCGGTATTTATGGGTGCGGTCATTACAATTCAGACGGTTTACAACCTCGTGAATCCTCTCGTTCCTATGTCGGCTGTGGGCATTGTGGCACGGGACTCCATCATACTGGAATTTTCACCTACGATGATGTCCCTGGTGCTGGCAGGAAAGATCGGTTCCAGTATTGCTTCGGAAATTGGTACGATGCGCGTAACCGAACAAATTGATGCCATTGAAATCATGGGTATTAACTCTGCCTCCTACCTCAGCCTTCCAAAGGTCGTTGCAGCCATTCTGATTTTTCCTTTTGTTGTAATTATCAGCATGTTTCTTGGGATTTTTGGAGGATGGATTGCCGGTACACTTGCCGGGGTGATCAGTTCTGCCGATTATATTAATGGTATCCAGGATTCATTCGTTCCGTTCAACATTGTATTCGCCCTCATTAAAACCGTCACCTTTGCTTTCCTGATTACCTCGGTTGCCGCCTATCATGGCTACCATACCGAAGGTGGGGCACTGGAAGTGGGACAATCCAGTACCAATGCCGTTGTTTACAGCAGCATACTGATCCTTGTATTCGATTATATTCTCACCCAATTGATCCTTACATGATTGAACTCCGCAATATTTCAAAATCTTTCAGCGGCAGGATGATTCTGAGCGGGGTAAGTACCTGTTTTGAAAAAGGACATATCAATCTTGTGATCGGTGGAAGCGGATCCGGCAAAACGGTTCTTATGAAATGTATGGTAGGGCTGGTGGAAATTGATGACGGGGAATTGCTGTATGACAAGAAGATGTTTTCCGGTTTGAGCCGGGCAGAGCGAAAACCTTTCCGTCAGGAAATCGGAATGGTATTTCAGGGCGGTGCACTATTCGATTCCCTCACTGTGGAACAAAACGTAATGTTTCCGCTGAATATGTTTACAGACCTGAGTATTCAGGATAAAAGGGAACGGGTGAATTTTTGCCTGAAACGTGTGAATCTTGAAAAAGTAAATCAGTTGAGCCCTTCTGAACTAAGCGGAGGTATGAAAAAACGGGTGGCGATCGCGCGCGCCATTGCCCCAAATCCCAGTTATCTTTTTTGTGATGAACCCAATTCAGGTCTTGATCCCAAAACTTCCATTGTAATTGATAACCTGATCAAGGAAATTACGGAAGAATTTAATATTACCACCATTGTAAATACTCACGATATGAATTCTGTGCTTGAAATCGGTGATAAAATAATATTTCTCCATCAGGGGAAAAAATGGTGGGAAGGTACGGTTAACGATATCCTTCAGACCGATAATCAGGAACTCAACGATTTCATATTTGCCAGCAAACTTGCCAAGGGGGTAAAACAGAAATATGGGAAAAACTAAGTTTTTTTAAACCCTGTTAAACAAAAAGCCCCGCTATCAGCGGGGCTTTTTGAATGTTACCTGATCAATTACTTAGTACTGATTACAACGGTCTTGTTGTAAGTACCGGAAGATGTTTGGATCTGAACAGTATAAATTCCTTCAGGCTGTGTGCTGAGATCCAGTTTCACATTGTTAAAGGCGGAATAATTCCGGCTCAGGATAACCTGGCCTACTGAATTTAAAACATTCACCAATACGTTTTTCTCACCGGCGTTGTCCCCCATGATATAAACTATGCCTTTTGACGGGTTGGGGAATACCGTATAAGCCCGGTCCGGATTAACAGGATTCACACCAACAAATGTGGAAGAAGGGTTGTTTACGCGGAGTATAAATGACAACTTGAAACCGGCTGCTTCAATGGGAGTCCATGCTCCTCCGGCAACACTAAAGAATCCCATACCGGGTGTATAAATTCCGAAACTGCCAGCCAGGGAAACATTAGTTGTACTCAATTGGTCAAGTGTAACAAAGTAGTCTCCTGGAACAACATTTACGGGGCCGTTAAGAGGAATAGTAATAAACGCACCACCGGTATCGTCTGAAGAAATCGTGTAGGGTGTGGAGGATGTGATCATCGTACCGGGTGCACCGCCTGTAAAATTATAGACAGACACAGAAACCTGGTCGCCCAGGGTGGCTCCATCCAGGTAGAAAGAAATAGTGGTAAACTGGGATGCCTGATACACATGATAAACCTGGCCAAGAGATCCGGTATTGTTGTTAAACCCAAAGCCACCCAAATAACCAGTACCGTCAATTGCTGTGTAATCCCGTCCATAGATGGAATCGTTTACATAAACAAAGGTAAACGAGGTATCATTGCTGTTGTCACCATCCCCTGTGACACTTACAATTTCCTGAATGACATACAGGCCGGTATCTGCCGGCACGTATGGACCTGCGGTCAGGACGGCCGAGGTATCTCCCTGAGGGATGGATCCTGCAGCGGAAGAAGAGCCGGAGTACACCAGGTTACTGATATTATTAAGGTACACATTGAATGAAATAGTGGAAGCCGGTAGGCTTGAACTTCCGTTGTTGAATATCCTGCCTTCCAGTGAAAATGCTTCTGCCTGGTTAATGGGTATCAGGGTATATTCCCCCGAATAAGTCGGTGTCAGAATAGAAGCGTCTATTGCAGGTACATCGGAGAGGCTTACATCATCAATCTGCCACGAGTAACCGCAACCTGCCTGACCGGCGCCAGAAGTATCATTGCTGGTCGGGCTGTAATACTGAAAACGGATATATACCGAATCCTGTCCTGCAGCGGCAGATGAAATATCCAGGAGTTTAAAATCCGGATTTTGGCTAGCATCGTTCATCACGTAATTTCCGTTTACTTCAAAGCGGGTCCAATTGGTTCCGTCATTGCTGATGTAAACGTATGTAGAATCAAAAAATCTCTTGTAATTTTGGGTGAAGCTCAGACGGACACCAGTATATGTGCTGCAATCTATTGGATTTCTAGTGGTGAGGTTTCCAATCTGATTGCCTGTACAAAGCAGGTCTGAGTCAAACAATGCAAAACCATTCACTGCGGTTGCAGAGGCTATTGTTGTAATGGCAAAAGGTCCGCTCGGGCCGTTGGTTCCAATTACCCAGTCACCGGAGGTACCCGGTTCGTGGCTGATAGTCCAGTGGCTGGTGTCACTGAAATCATCGGACCAGAATGCCGTTGAAATATGGTTCACTCCCTGATGGGCATGGCGAAACAACGGCTGGGTTGCCTGTGACGGCATATACACATGGTTCTTATGATTCCCTCCTTTGCGGGCAAGTTGCGCTGAAACTGTCAGGCTTCCCGCAAGAGCCACGACCAAAAGCATGTACATTTTTTTCATAATTTTCTGGTTAGATTTTTTATAAGAGTTAAGGCCGGTAAATGTACCGTTTTACGGTGAATTTACAACAAAAGCAGGCTATTTTAACTGTTACAGAATGTATATTTCATTTTTTGGGAGTATGGTTCCGGAAAGAGGCAGAAAAAGGATTACAGAAATTATCCCGGTCCGGCCTGTTTATTAAAAAAGGCAACCCGTGGGTTGCCTTTAGACTTGACGGGGGCCTTACAGGATTCTACCGTGTAATGATCAGGTTTTTGACGGACTGACCGGCATTATTCAGAATGCGAACCTGGTAAATACCGGCAGGTTGGCCGGAGAGATCAAGAACATGATTTTTCAGGATCTGAACCTGCTCCTGCCTGATAATCTCACCTAAAGAATTACTTACGCTCAGAACGAAATTGGTACCAGAGGCACTGTTCACATAAAACAGTCCGTTCCCCGGATTCGGATAAATACTAAGGGAACCTAAATTCTTTTCGTGAATGCTGCTACCGCTGGCTAATGAGATGTTAATGTCATCAATACGCAGGGAAGTTGTGGAGTCGGCATTGGTAACATGAAAAGCAATGTAATAGGTTCCTGAAGAGGGAACGGTAAAATTGGTCAGACTGGGGAGATAGGCAAGGCTGGTTACCAGTGTGGTAGGAACCAGCGACTGAATGGCTGCACCGGAATTGGGAGCCGTATTCAGCCAGACCTCCATATTCGCCTGTGTGGCTGTACTAAAGGTTCTGTAATAAAACTGAAGATCATACGATGCCGTATCATACATGTTGAGGCAGGTTGAAAATAACCAGTCGTCTGCACCAACAGACGCATTGGGAGTTGACATTCTGGCACATTCACTTCCGGTATGTGCGAGTGTTGTTGCAATGGACCAGAAGTTACCATCGTTGTTTGCATCTTCATAATTCCAGCCACTGAGATCCTCATTGGCTTCAAAACCCATGGTGTAGGGAGTTGTACCGGTAATCTCATGAGGACCATTGTAGAGGGATGCTGCAGTGGTGTCGTTATTGCTGATGGAATCGCCACTGACACTTGTATAAGCAGCAATCGTGTGATTCCCCGGAACAGAAAGGTCAGCGGTTGCAGTAAAGGAGTAGGTATGTGATGAACCCGGCAGGATGGTGTCTGTAATTAATTCAGTTACCGCCGTACCTCCGTCAAGAACATAGGATACATCAAAACTGTCAATGCTCGCACTGCCAAAATTAAATATCTCAACAGTTACGGTCTCAGCATTTGAAAGAACGGTGCAGGAAGAAACGGGTTGTGAGATGGCAATTACGCCTGCGTCATTCGGATCCGGTTCATACAACTGAACGTCATCAATCATCCACCAGTAATCATAATCACCGGTGAAATTCCAGCGGATGTAAACGGTATCCTGTCCTGCTGCAACAGATGATATGTCAAGATTTACAAAGTCCGGATTCGGGGTGGCTTGTCCCTGAGATAAACCGGCTGATGCGTCATATACTTCCGTCCAGTTAGAACCATCATTGCTCACATAGACCTTTGCGGATTCTGCATAATGAACAAGCAACTGGTTGAATGTGAGAATAACTGAAGTATGTGAGGAACAATCAATGACTCCGGAGGTGAGGTCGGCATTTTCTCCTCCAACCCCACCGCCTGAAGAATCACTGTCATACATCATGTATCCATTGGCAGCACTGGTACCTACGGTACTGAGGGTATCTAATCCCGCCGGTGAACCCAGGTGAAATATACCGGTCGCTGTATATTTCCAGTTGACTCCGTGGCCTGCATTATCAACAGCAGTCCATGTAGCCGGAAGGCCCGCAGAAAAATCCTCTGAATAAAAAGCGGTTGCATGTATTTGTGGGGCCGGAGTGGCAACCCTCAGCCCGGATGCATTCTGTATGTCAATTTGTTTTCCGCTCCTGTGACCTGCTATTGCCGGCATCTGAATGGATATTGATGCAAACAGTACCAACAAAAAAATTCGCGTGTAAATTTTTTTCATGTTCGATTGAATTTGGAAGTTTTGGGATTTCAAATGTAGAATTAAATCCTCATAAGTCAAAACCGGGGAGTGCCTTTAAATATAAGGAATCCAGTGGATTATACCACTGCTTCAAGGTATGATTCCACGGGAGGGCAGGCACAAATCAGATTCCTGTCACCATAGGCATTGTCCACCCTTCCCACCGCGGGCCAGAATTTATTATTCAGAAGATAGGGAAGGGGAAACGCTGCTTTCTGTCTGGAATAACTGTGTTTCCAGGTATCGGAGGTAATACTCCCAAGGGTATGCGGTGCATTTTTCAGCACATTGTCCTGACGGTCAGCAGCCCCTGTTTCAATTTCGCTAATTTCCCCGTGAATGGAAAGCAGTGCATCACAGAACCGGTCAAGTTCGTCTTTGGATTCGCTTTCTGTAGGTTCAATCATAATTGTACCCGGAACAGGGAAGGACATGGTCGGGGCATGAAATCCATAGTCCATCAGTCTTTTGGCAATGTCTTCAACTTCAATTCCCGCAGACGCCTTGAATGGCCGGCAATCCACAATCATCTCATGCGCCACACGGTGATGCGACCCGGTATATAGTATCTGGAATTTTCCTTCCAGCCTGGCTTTAATATAATTTGCATTCAGTATGGCATATTTGGTAGCATCTGTTACCCCCCGGCTTCCCAGCATCCGGATATAGGCATAGGAAATCAGAAGAATGCTGGCGCTTCCCCAGGGTGCAGCGGATACAGCAGTTGTGTTACCCCCTGTACGGACTACAGGATGCGATGGAAGAAATGGTGCAAGGTGTGAAGCGACAGCAATGGGTCCCATACCCGGGCCGCCACCCCCATGCGGGATGGCAAAGGTCTTATGCAGATTCAGATGACATACATCCGCACCGATTGTAGCGGGATTTGTCAGGCCAACCTGGGCATTCATGTTGGCACCGTCCATATATACCTGCCCGCCGGCCTGGTGGATGATAGAAGTGATTTCCCGGATGCCTTCTTCAAAAACGCCGTGAGTCGAAGGGTAGGTCACCATCAGCGCTGAGAGATTATCCTTGTACTTTTCTGCTTTTTGCCTGAGATCGGGAATATCAATGTTCCCCATATCATCACAGGCAACCACGATCACTTTCATGCCGGCCATTACCGCACTGGCAGGATTGGTACCATGGGCGCTGGAAGGAATCAAAACCACATTGCGGTGGGTTTCACCACGGCTGTGTTGCCAGGCGCGGATAACCATCAGGCCTGCATATTCTCCCTGTGCGCCGGAATTGGGTTGGAGAGAAACGGCATGGAAACCGGTAATCTCACACAGGTATTGTTCAAGTTCTCCGATAATCTGCTGATACCCTCCGGCCTGATCCGTGGGGGCAAATGGATGAATATCGCTCCAGGAAGACCAGCTTACAGGCCGCATCTCAGATGTGGCATTCAGTTTCATGGTGCATGATCCGAGAGGAATCATGCTGTGGGTAAGAGAAAGATCTTTGTTTTCCAGGCTTTTGATGTAACGGAGCATTTCCGTTTCGGAATGATACTGATTAAATACAGGATGAGTCAGGTAAGATGATTTTCTTGCGAACACGCTGCCAATTACATCACTGGAAACATCCGGTATGGGAATTAATTTCTTTCCGGCCGCACCTGCAAAAACATCCAATAGCTTCTGTATTACATCATCATCGGTGGTTTCATCCAGGCTGATTGCAATATGTTCGTTGTCTGCATATCTCAGATTGATTCCGGCATCCAGGGCTGATTGCCTGATTTTCTCAAGTCTGTTACTGCTGTGGATAAGCAGGGTGTCGAAATACACTTTATTCAGCTGGCGGTATCCGAGAGATTCAATCCCTTTTGCCAGACGCATGGCATTTTTATGGATGGTTTCTGCAATGGATTTCAGGTTATCAGGCCCGTGATAGACTGCATACATACCGGCCATCACAGCAAGGAGAACCTGGGCAGTACAAATATTGGAGGTGGCCTTGTCGCGGCGTATGTGTTGCTCCCGGGTTTGAAGCGCCATTCTTAAAGCCCTGTTACCATGGCTGTCCACGGAAACGCCAATGATACGGCCAGGCATTTCCCGTTTATAGCTTTCCTTTGCAGCGAAATATGCCGCATGAGGCCCGCCATAACCAAGCGGTACACCAAATCTTTGTGAACTTCCGAAAACCACATCAGCACCCCAATCTCCCGGAGGCGTAAGTAAGAGGAGTGACATGAGGTCGGCTGCTACAGCAACCTGGATTCCTCTGTGGTGTGCGCTGGTGGTCCAGGAACTGAAATCCGCGACTTCACCATTCATTCCGGGATATTGCAGGATGGCACCAAAATAACCATCATCCAGGTCTGTACTGAATGGATCGCCTGTAACAATTTCAATACCCAGTGGCTCCGACCGTGTCCGGAGTACATCAATAGTCTGGGGAAAGCAACCTTCACTTACAAATATCCGGTTTGCGTTTTGTTGTACCTTTTCTTTAGGCCGTGTCGCAAAAAACATGTGCATGGCCTCTGCAGCAGCCGTGGCTTCATCCAGTAAGGATGCATTGGTAATCTGAAGGCCGGTAAGATCCAGAACCATGGTCTGGAAATTCAGCAAAGCCTCGAGGCGGCCCTGGGAAATTTCTGCCTGGTATGGGGTAGAGGCGGTGTACCAACCGGGATTTTCGAGGATATTTCTTAAAATAACACCCGGAACTACCGTACCATAATATCCCAGTCCGATGAAAGTCGCGAAGTTTTTGTTTTTGCTTCCAGCCGACCGCAATTGTTTCAGAAACTGAAGTTCGGTTTGTGCATGGGGAAGGTTTAAGGGCTTTGAAAGACGGATACTGGAAGGCACCGTTTCCTGAATTAGCTGATCCAGCGAATCATTGCCGGTTTTTTTCAGCATTTGATCTAAGTCTGCAGCATCGGGTCCGATATGGCGTGATGCAAAATCAAGGATTGGCATAGGTTACAGGAAATTTTACGGATGGCAAAGGTAGTGATTTAACGCTACTTTTTCTTGAATTCAACCGCATTCAGGGGACCGGATGCATTTCATCATACCAGAAGGGTTTCCGGCATCCCACCGTGTCTTTTACACCAGATGGAAGGAGGTGGTGAAACACCCTTCCGGAAAGGACGTACTCTTGAAAATAATTGTAGTTTTGGAACTTTACACAACACGATCATGTACAGGATTTACCTTCTCATTATACTGTTTTCAGTTCTGATTCATACGGGGAATGCCCAGGACACGCTTGTTCTGATAAATGGAAAAACCCTGATCGTCAAATCAGTGGAACTGAAGGATTATACCATAGCATACAGAACCCTGAATTCCCAGAAAAGCAGGTTGAGAACGATGGATCCCGAAAGGGTTTACAGTATTAAATACCACGACGGAACGGAAAAGGTTATTTATGTCCGTGATACGCTTGACCCGGTGGATTTCACCGCAGAGCAAATGCGCTGGTTTATCACGGGAGAACAGGATGCCGACCGGTATTTTAAGAACCACCTGAATACCGGAATTGCATTTGCATTTGGCTTTGGCTCCGCGCTGGGTGCATTTTACGGACTGCTCGGGCCCCCACTGTATTCTACCGTGGTAGGTTCTTTTTCACCCAATATGAAAAAGCAAAAAGTTTCAGATCCTGCATATCTTCAGATTAGTGAATACAAAGAAGGATATGAAAGAAAGGCGCGTGACCGGAAAATCCGGAATTCATTGCTTGGCGGGCTTGCCGGGTTCGCCGCAGGTATTGTTACCTTTACCCTGATATATTAATAACGGATCATTTTCTTTTGTAATATTATCCGGTTGCATCTGTTAAAGAGGCTGATTGATTTTCTTGTTTTTGGCAACATTTATATAGCTGCCTGTGTACTTGCATTGTATTTTGCAACCTGCATCATTAATTCTATACCAGTTGCGCTTTCACCCACAGCGGTTTTTATCTTTTCATCCACCTGCCTGTATTACAACTTTCACCATCATTCCAATAATATTTCCCTGAGGTCGCTCAACGCAATGATTGCCTCCTTCCGTTCCCTCGGACTTTCACGTTCGGAAAAAGTTTCGGGAGGGATTTGTATTCTGCTGCTGCTGTATTCTCTGATTTATATTCCTGCACACATTCTGTTTATTTTCATTGTCAGCGGTCTTTTTAGCATGATGTATTCTTTGCCATTGCTGCCGTATAAGGGGAAAGTAAGGCGGCTACGTGAATTTTTACATTTTAAGCTTCCGTTTTTGTCAGCTTCCTATGCTCTCGTTACCGTGCTGGTACCACTTTTCGAATACCGGCTCGACATTGCACCCGGTCCTGTATTTCTTCAGGCTATATCCCGGGCACTTTTTATTTACGGATTGTGCATACCCTTTGAAATACGTGACCTGGATAAGGAAAGAAAATGGGGTGTGAGAACCATACCCGTGGTGTACGGGGTACGTGCAACAAAAATGATCGGAATATTAATCCTTCTGCTGAGCATACTTTTCAGACATATCCTTTACCGGAATGGCTGGATGGAATGGCCGGTGGTATTGGCACTGGATGCTTCATTCGTTGTTGCCATGATTTGGATTGTCTGGGCAAAGACCCAACAATCAAGATATTATTCGAAGTTTTTCGTTGATGGCACCATGATACTGCAACTCTTTTTTGTATATTTAGCTGTTCTGTAAGTATGAATAATTACGAAAAAGATGAATTCGAGCATCTGATCCTGCTGATCCGGACCGGCAAAAAGGAACACAGGGAATGGCTTCTTGAAAATAACTGCCGCGAGCTGGTTGAATTCTGGGATGCCTGTGAGGGGGATGAGCCCGCTTTTAAGTGGCTTCTGGAAAACCATCACAGGCCTCTCGCCGCAGCCGTTGATGCCATGTTTGCCAATGACAAGGCTAAGGCCTGGCTTCTGACCTCAGGGAACAGGGAACTTGCTGCTTTTGTTGATGCCTGCGATGGTGCCGCTACTGCTGTTACCTGGCTGATGAAGACCGGAAACAAGGGCTGGGTGATGGTCGCAAAGGAAATTCATGAAAAGGATAAAAAGAAAAACGGAAGTTTTATCTGGACGTTCTTAAACTTTGGCAATCCCTTCAGGTAATTCGCTGAAAACCCTCCCGAGTGCATCCATAATTTTATATGATGCTTCGGAAAGAATTTTTTCATTGTGGGCATCGGAGACAAATCCCACCTCATAACCCGACGGACCCAGGTAAATGCCCTTTTCAAGAAGTTCCCGGTGAAGTACACGAAAATATTTCATGCTTTCAGGATCAATGTCCTCAGCATTGTCAATGCTGCTCTTCCCTGTAAACGCAAACCAGAAAATACTGCCGATGGAAAATACCCTGAAAATGTACTTTTTTTCTTCAGCAAATGCATTCAGCGAATCACGGAATACAGCGGTTCTTGATGCAAGTTTTTCATAAAACCCTTCTGCGATACATTCCTTCAGTTGCGCCGCTCCTGCCGCCATGGCAACCGGATTGCCTGAAAGGGTTCCTGCCTGGTAAACAGTACCGTCGGGAGAAATATGGGACATAATGTCTGAGGATGCACCGTATGCACCAACCGGCATGCCTCCGCCGATGATTTTTCCATAGGTGAGGATATCCGGTGAAATATTGTAGTGCCCCGCAGCTCCTTCAAACCCGATTCTGAAACCCGAAATTACTTCATCAAAAATCAACAGTGACTGGTGTTTGCGGGTAATCTCCCGTAAAAAGGAAAGGTATTCCCTGCTCTGAAGTATCAACCCGTTATTGGCCGGGACCGGCTCTATGATAACAGCAGCAATGTCTTGAGCATAATCTGAAAATGCCACCTCCAAGGCCCGCCGGTCATTCAGCGGGAGTACCATCGTGTCTTTTACAACGGAATCTGGAATGCCTGCCGAACTGGAAATCCCAAAAGTGGAAAGCCCGCTACCCGCTTTAACAAGGAGAGAATCGGCGTGTCCGTGGTAACAGCCTTCAAATTTTATAATGACGGACTTTCCGGTATATCCTCTCGCCAGCCGTATTGCAGACATTACCGCCTCCGTACCGCTGCTGACAAACCGTATTTTTTCAATAAACCGGTTGTGAAGCAGAATCAATTCCGCAAGTTCATTTTCCTTCCTTGTGGGTGCGCCAAAGGATGTTCCTGATTGAACGGCATCTGTTATTGCCATCCTGACACTTGGGTGGTTGTGTCCGAGAATCAACGGCCCCCACGAGCAACAAAAATCAATAAACCGGTTTCCATCAGCATCCCAGATGTAACAGCCATCGCCTCTTTCAATGAAAAGCGGGGTTCCGCCTACCGCCTGGAATGCACGAACCGGAGAATTAACCCCGCCCGGAAAATATTCTTTGGCTTTTTTAAACAGTGATTCTGAATGTGATCGTTGCATACCGGCTTGACTGTTAAGGATAAATTGATGAATCTGGGTTGCAAAAATACCCAACAATTCGAATTCTCCCGAATCCAGTTGCTGCGGAATGAATCCGGTATCCCCCAATGGAAAAACCCCGGATACATGCTGCCACTTCATTACATTTGCATCCTTCACATTACAGGATGGTACCCTTCGAAAATTCAGAGCAATATGCCCTTTCCATGGACGAACAGGATTCACTGAAAGACTTCAGGAACCAGTTCTATATTCCCGTGATTCATGGCAGGGATGCGCTTTATTTTACAGGGAATTCTCTGGGACTCGAGCCCCGTTCCACGCAGGAATACGTGTTGAACGAACTTGAAGAATGGGCCTCATACGGTGTGGAAGGCCATTTCCATGCAGCAACGCCCTGGTACCACTATCAGGACAGCCTCACATTACAACTGGCTGAAATGATGGGTGCTGAAAAGGATGAGGTAGTTGCGATGAATACCCTTACCACGAACCTGCACCTCCTGCTTGTTTCGTTTTACAGGCCTCAGGGAAAACGCTATAAAATTCTCTGCGAATACGATGCCTTCCCAAGTGATTTGTATGCACTCCAGTCCCAGGTATTATTTCACGGGTATTCACCCGAAGATGCACTGATTTTCCTCAGGCCGCGGCCTGGTGAATATATTTTACGTACTGAAGACATTCAAAAAACCATTGAAAAAAACAGGGACACAATCGCATCGGTGATGCTCGGAGCTGTGAACTATTATACCGGTCAGTTTTTTGAACTGGATAAAATTACAAAAGCCGCACATGATGCAGGTGCAACGGCCGGTTTCAACCTGGCACATGCAGCCGGGAATGTTCCCCTGAAACTGCATGAATGGGATGTGGACTATGCATGTTTCTGCAGTTACAAATACCTGAATGCGGGACCTGGCGGCGTATCCGGGATTTTTATCCATAACAGACATGCAACGGATTCCTCCCTTCCCCGCTTTGCCGGTTGGTGGGGCAATGACCCTGAAACAAGGTTTTCTTTTCCACGAACTTTTATACCCGCAAAAGGCGCAAGGGGATGGCAGTTGAGCAACGCCCCTGTCCTGCCAATGGCAGCACTGAAAGCTTCCCTGGATATTTTTTCAGTGGCCGGCCTTGAAAGGCTCTATGCCAAAAGCCGCCTGCTTACTTCGTATCTTGAATTTCTGATTGATGATATCAATACCGCAAAGGAGAAAACGGATTCCGGTCAGCCTGTTACTATCATTACTCCACGGGATCCTGAAAGCAGGGGATGCCAGATCTCCATGGTTGTTCGGAATGGGAGGTCAGTGTTTGAAAAATTAACGGATGCAGGTTGCATTACCGACTGGAGGGAACCGGATGTAATCAGGGTGGCACCGGTACCTTTATATAACAGTTTTATGGATGTGTATCGGTTTGCTGCCATCCTCGGTACACTGGTGTAATACTAACGGGAAACAGAGATCATGTCTGATACAAAAATACACACGGTAACAATTGTTGGGGCAGGCCTGGTAGGAAGCCTTCTTTCCATTTATCTGGTCCGAAGAGGATATAAGGTGACTATGTATGAACGGCGGCCGGATATGCGGCAATTTTCTATTTCTGCAGGGAAGTCCATTAATCTTGCACTTAGCGACAGGGGATGGAAGGGCCTTGAAGGTGTCGGTATTGCTGAAGATATACGGAAAGTGGCAATTCCCATGTACGGAAGAATGATGCACGGTACGAATGGTGCGTTAACCTTTCAACCTTATGGCGAAAAGAATCAGGCGATCTATGCCGCTTCCCGCGGACTGCTGAACTGCGAGATGATGAACCTGGCAGAAAAAAACGGGGTGAAGATATTTTTTAACCACCGTTGTACCCACATTGATCTTGATCATGCCAGGGCAAAATTTGAACTGCATGAGACCGGTAAGGAAACCATCGTTGAATCAGACCTTGTCTTCGGAGCGGATGGTGCATTTTCAGCAGCCCGCCTGCAGATGCAGGTGGCAACTGACCGGTTTGAATATTCCCAGCATTACATTGATCATTCATACAAAGAACTGCTGATTCCGGCAGGCCCGTCGGGGACATTTCTGATGGAAAAGAATGCCCTGCATATCTGGCCCAGGGGCGGTTACATGCTGATTGCACTGCCCAACCTTGACGGAAGTTTTACCTGTACGCTGTTTTTACCTGTATCGGGGAAAGAATCTTTCCATGCGATACAAAATGACCAGGATTGCCGGGATTTTTTTACACGTGTTTTTCCTGATACATTTCATCTGATGCCGGATCTTCTCCATGACTTTTTTGCGAATCCGACCGGATCGCTTGTCACCATTAAATGTTTCCCATGGTGTTACAAGCAAAAACTGGCACTGATCGGAGATGCCGCGCATGCCATTATTCCTTTCTACGGTCAGGGTATGAATTGTGGTTTTGAGGACTGTACGGTACTCGATGGAATCATGGATGAAATGAAAGACGACTGGTCAAAAATCCTGCCGGCCTACCAGGCTGCACGCAAGGAAAATGCGGATGCAATTGCCCAACTCGCCTATGAAAATTTTATTGAAATGCGTGATAAAGTAGGTGACCCGTCTTTTTTGCTCCGGAAAAAAATTGAAGCACACATACATCGCAAGCATCCCACAAAGTGGCTGCCGCTGTATTCCCAGGTGACATTCAGTAATATTCCATACAGCCTTGCCCTGAAAAACGGATACAACCAGGACCGGATCATGGATCGTATTATGGAAGTTCGCGGGATAGAATCCAAATGGGATTCAAAAGAAGTGGAAGACATGATCCTGTCTCAAATCTGACAAATGGCTTCTGAATTACCGGTTACGGCTACTGTTCGTGAGGCCTGGTCAAAGGAGTGGAAGTCTCCTGCATGGAGAATCCAGTTGTTGATTTCCCTGACCTTGTTACTCATATTTGGTTTTACCGTACGTTACTTTTTTGATTTTATCGAATCGAGGCCGGGAAAACAACTGAGCGATCCGCTATTAAACCTGTTGCCGTCAATAGACATCTCCTGGACCATCTTCTTTTTTCAATACCTGACCCTGTTGACGGGTCTGGTAATTAACCGGAATCAACCCAGAAATATTCTTCTGATGGTTCAGACCTATCTGATTGTTACATTCACCCGGATCGTGACCATTTACCTCTTACCTCTCGATCCTCCGGCAGGATATATGCCCCTTCGGGAACCCTTTGTTCAGCTTTTTACCGATGGAGGCAGAATAATTTCCAAAGACCTTTTTTTCTCAGGTCATGTTACCACCTTGATGTCCGTTCTGCTTTCTGTCCATCATCGGCAGGCCAGAAATATCCTCACCTTATTTGTGGTAACGGTCAGTATTCTGCTGCTCGTTCAGCATGTCCACTATACCATTGATATTATTGCAGCGCCTCCCGCAACCTGGCTGGCTTACCGGTTCTGTAAATGGAAATTCAGTCCTGCACTGAACCGTGGATACGGACAGCCGGACCCATCGGAATCATCGGACTGAAAGAAATGGATTGAATTCCATTTCATGAGAGATACTCGTTGCAGGTCCGTGACCTGCATATACTTTCGTTTCGGGTGGAAGCACAAATAACCGTTCACGGATGCTGCAGATCAGGGTATCATAATCACCGCCTGGAAGGTCGGTCCGGCCAATACTTTCATAAAACAGTACATCACCGCCGATCAGTAGCCGGTCATCAGGAGAATAAAAGCTTACGCTGGCCGGGCTATGACCGGGAGTGAACAGGATTTCCAGACTGAATTTCCCCGCATGTATCCGGTCTCCCGGATCCGGAATCCGGCAAGGCTCCGGTGAAGGTTCTGCCTGTATCCCCCACATTTCACCGTAAACCGGAGCCGCCCGGAGGATATCCATTTCCCCCGGATGAATTTCAGGTTGAATGCCATACCTGGAACATACAAAAGCATTGCCCAGGATATGATCAATATGGGCATGTGTGTTCAGTAACCGCACGGGCTTCAGCTTTTCATCCTCAATAAATGAAGCAAGTATCTGTTTTTCTGCTACTGTATAACAGCCCGGATCAATAATTATACATTCCCTGCTATCATCCCATAACAGGTAGGTATTTTCCTGAAATGGATTGAAGGTGAATGACTGTAACCGGATCATAGCTTTCCAATGGATGCGGAGCCCGGATAATGTACGGGGTACCGGCGATGTTTTCTCTGCAAAAATAAGTACATTCGCCTTGTTTCCGGGATAATTTTCCCGGTTCCTGCAATTATGAGCCTCCTCAACCGGTTGATTGCAAAGGTACCCCTGATTTGCCTCAATATCTTCCTGCTTAGCCTGTATCCTTCAGCTTCT
The DNA here is from genome assembly GCA_020852075.1 of Bacteroidia bacterium. Classification (GTDB taxonomy): domain Bacteria; phylum Bacteroidota; class Bacteroidia; order AKYH767-A; family 2013-40CM-41-45; genus JADZBN01. The sequence goes on along the minus strand of JADZBN010000100.1, from coordinate 35,551 downwards.
TCTGCCCAGTTTTATAACGGGTATGATATGAAATTTGGTAAAAACAGGGTTCAGTATGAAGACCGGTTCTGGTCATTCATGAAATTCCCCAATTATGATACCTATTATTATCTGGGTGGATTTGAACACGCGGAATTTACCGGCAGGTCTGCACAGCAGGAACTCGATGAAATCGAAAAACTCCTGGATTATAAACTTGATGGCAGGATTCAGTTTATTATTTATAATAAACTGAGCGATGCCAAACAATCAAACGTCGGTCTTCAATCAGACGAACTCAATAATAATACCGGAGGCCTTACCCAGAGTGTGGGAAATAAAGTGATCCTTTATTTTACAGGCGATCATGAATCCATGAGAAAACAGATCAGGGCGGGCATTGCCCGTGTTCTGATTGACCAGATTATGTACGGTGGTGATGTGAAAGACCGGATCCAGAATTCCGCCCTGCTGACGCTACCCGACTGGTATCTTTACGGTCTGATCTCCTATATTTCAAAACCCTGGGATACAGACATAGACAACCGGATGCGTGACGGCGTAGTAAGTAAAAAGTACAGGTCATTCAATCACCTCCATGGCCTGGATGCCATGTATGCCGGACATTCAATGTGGAAATACATTGTGGATACCTATAGTGAATCTTCCGTTTCGAACCTCCTGTATATGACACGGATCAACAGGAATATCGAAAGTGGTTTTTCATATGTGCTGGGCGTTTCCCTGAAAGAACTGACTTCGAACTGGACAGAATATGTCCGGAATCTGTACCTGAATTCTGATTCCGGAAGAGATACTCTTACCAATTTCGGAATTGTTAAAAAGCCTAAATCATTTCTTGTGTATGATCAGTTGCATACCAGCCCTGATGGAAGATACACCGCGTACGTGACCAATGACATCGGTAAGTATAAACTGAAACTCTACGATTCCGAAAAGAAAAAAAACAGAAAGATCCTTAAAGGCGGATACCGCTCGTATACGCAAACTACTGATCTCTCATTCCCGGTAACAGCATGGCACCCCACCGGCCAGCTGCTGGCTGTTATCCGTGAACGGAAGGGAAAGATGTGGCTCGGAACCTATACGCTTGCTACAAAAAAATTCGAAGAAGGCAAACTCTTCAATTTTGAAAAAGTACTTGATTTCTCATATTCTGATGACGGTCAATCCATCGTTTTATCTGCTGTTCAGAAAGGACAAAGTGATATTTTTGTTTATAATCTCAGAACCAGGACCTATGAACAGATTACTAAAGATTTTTATGATGACTTCAATCCCCGCTTTATAAACAATTCATCCGGGATTGTTTTTTCATCCAACAGGGTGAATGACACACTTAATGTGGAACAAGGCAGGATACTCCCTCGCAACAGTAATCTCGATATATTTTATTTTGATTACATAGGAAAATCAAATGTCCTCAAAAGGATTACAAGCACTTCATACGCAGACGAAACCGAACCGATGCCCTATGATTCTTCTCATATTGCTTATCTGAGTGATGAAAGCGGGATCCGGAACCGGTATCTGGCGCAATTGGATAGTGTATTGTCGTATGTGGATACAACCGTACACTACAGGATGATTGTTAGCAATCAACCCCTGACCAATTACCCCCGCAACATCATTTCCCAGGATGTGAATTTTTCGAGGAACCGGATCAGCCAGGTGTTTTATTACAATGGCCGGTACAGAATGAAAGTGGACAGAATAACCCGCTCAGATAACTATACAGGGAACCTTATTCCGAAAACATTATTCAGAAATGAGGAGATGCGTAAGGACATTCACCCTCCTGCCGGATCTCCCGGTCCGGAACAGGTTATCCGTGAAGGGCCTCCGGAAACACCCGCCGTTCAGTCCGACTCGAACGCAGTGGATATAGACAATTATGTTTTTCAAAGTGACTTCCCCGAATCAAAAAAGAAAAACACCGGAAAAGAAAAGTCGGGGCCGGGTTCTTCTTTCCTTCCGGACAGGGAAACAAAATCACCGCAAAGCGATACGGGTTTCAGTACGCTTCCCAAACAGCGGAACTATGAGACAGCATTTGCCTCCGATTATTTCCAGGGACAACTGGGCAATACCCTTCTCAACCAGAGTTACCAGCTATTTACGGGTGGTGGTGCCATCTATTACAACCCCGGCCTCACCGGATTTTTCAAGCTCGGGATCAGTGATCTGCTTGATGATTACAGAATTACCGGAGGCTTCAGGCTGGCATTCAACCTGGATGCAAATGAATATTTCCTGAGCTACGAGAATTTCAAAAAACGGCTTGATAAATCCATAACATTTTACCGTCAGGCATTGCTGTTGCCGCAATATGGCGCCAAGCTACATTCACATGAAATCCGCTTTGGTGCAAGCTGGCCCTTCAGTGATGTTTCCAGCATCAGAGGTTCCGCCGCATACCGGAACGACAGGCTGACCGTGCTTGCTACGGATTATAATTCACTTACGATACCGAATGATTACCTGCACTGGGTGAACGGCAGACTGGAATACGTGCTGGATAATACCCTGAATATGGGGTTGAACCTGTATAACGGAACACGCCTGAAAATTTTCGGAGAGTACTACAAGCAGGCCGACAGGAAAAACACGGGTATGGTGATCATCGGTGCTGACGTCAGGCATTACCTGAAAATCCACCGGGAAATTATATGGGCCAACCGTTTCGCTACCAGCACTTCATTCGGTAAGGAGAAACTTATTTATTTTCTGGGAGCAACAGACAACTGGTTCTCTCCGAAATTCAATTACAACACTACCATAGATTACTCACAGAATTATTATTTCCAGGCCCTGGCGACAAACATGAGAGGCTTTGATCAGAATATAAGAAATGGAAATACTTTTGCATTAATCAATTCAGAACTCCGGATACCCATATTCCGTTACCTGTTTAACCGGCCTATCAAATCGGATTTCTTCAACACATTCCAGGTAATTGGTTTCGGAGATATCGGTTCTGCGTGGAACGGCCTGGATCCTTACGACTCCACAAGCACCCTGAATACACAAACGATCTTCAACCAGCCGTTCCTGATCACTCTTACCAGCCAGAACGAACCGATTGTGGGAGGTTTTGGCTTCGGCCTGCGTGCCCGGTTACTGGGGTACTTCCTGCGTACCGACTGGGCCTGGGGAGTGGAAAACAGGGTGGTGTTGCCGTATAAATTTTATTTTTCTCTCGGCCTTGATTTCTGATACGTTCTTTTTTATAGATATACCTGGTGCTAATGTTCACTACGCATGCTGACAGAACCGATAAAGTCACTGGCTAAAAAATATTTTCCTGAGATTGTTGAATTGCGCAGACACCTGCACATGCACCCGGAATTGTCTTTTCATGAATTTGAAACACAGAAAATCATTGAACAGCAACTTGACAATCTCGGACTTACTGAACATAAACGAATGGCCGGTACCGGGGTGGTTATTGAGATCAAAGGGAAAGATCCATCATCAAAGACTATTGCTCTTCGGGCGGACATGGATGCTCTTCCCATTGTTGAGAAAAACAAGGTGGCATACCGGAGCAGGAATGAAGGTGTCATGCATGCCTGCGGCCACGATGTCCACACTTCTTCCCTGCTTGGTGCAGCAAAAATTCTGAACGATCTGCGCAATGATTTCACTGGAACCATAAAGCTGGTTTTCCAGCCTGGTGAAGAAAAACTCCCCGGTGGGGCTTCCATGATGATTAAAGAAGGAGTGCTGGAAAATCCCAGGCCCGCTTCCATGATCGGACAGCATGTTATGCCGCAGATCAATGCCGGAAAGGTGGGCTTCAGGAAAGGGCTGTACATGGCTAGTACCGATGAGCTTTACGTACGGATAAAGGGCAAAGGGGGACACGGGGCTATGCCCCATCTCACCATTGACCCGGTAATGATTGCTGCACAGGTTCTTGTCGCACTTCAGCAACTGGTGTCACGGAAGGCAAAGCCTTCCCTGCCCACGGTTCTTTCTTTTGGAAAGGTGATTGCAGAAGGAGCCACCAATGTCATTCCGGATGAAGTGTATATGGAAGGAACCTTTCGCACACTCAATGAATCCTGGAGAGATGAGGCGCATCAGCTCATGAAGCAGGTGGCGAAAGGAATCTCGGAGAGCATGGGAGGAGCGTGCGAATTTGAAATCAGGAGGGGTTACCCGTTCCTGGTCAATGATGAAAATCTTACAGGCCGGCTTCGTGGTTTTGCGGAGCATTACCTTGGGAAGGAGAATGTGGAAGAGCTGGAAATATGGATGGCTGCCGAAGATTTTTCATTTTATTCGCAGGAAGTGCCGTCCTGTTTTTACCGCCTGGGTATCCGCAACGAAAATAAAGGAATCACTTCATCGGTTCATACTCCCACCTTCGATATTGATGAAGCCGCCCTGGAAACCGGCATGGGCCTTATGGCCTGGCTGGCGGTTTGTGAGCTGGGAAGTTGACCGGTTTATCCGGATCCTTCAGAGTCCGGATACTTTTTGTAAACGCTGACTTCTTGATCGTATGCCATTCACAGAAAGTACGATGGAATTGATTGCGGATTTTGCAAGAAAAAGGAATGCTGCGAACCATATTTCCGCTGGAGTGGTATTCAGATCCGGATTGGAGATTGCATTGTTGTTGACCATCTGATTTCATGTTTCATTGGCCATGGGTTTTTTTGTTGAAGTTAATGCCAACTATTCTGGCATTTTTCAAAATTTACCTGTAAATTACACTTCATTTAACCCCGAAAACATGGAAACAAAACTCGAACAAATCCGCGATCAGCAGAAAGAATCGTGGAACCATTTTTCACCCGGATGGAAAAAATGGGATAACTGGACAATGAGATTTCTGAAACCTTTCGGAGAGGAAATCATCAGGATGCTTTCGCCCCGTGATGGGCAGCATATCCTGGACGTTGCGACCGGAACCGGAGAGCCGGGACTTACAATGGCTAAGATGATGCCCAATGGTAAAGTAACCGGGATTGATAATTCTGAAGGAATGCTGGAAGTGGCAAAAGAACATTCTGTTGCTAAAGGAATCAGAAACTACGATTGTTTGGTAGCGGATGTTTCAGAACTTCCATTTGAGGATAGTACATTTGATCATGTCAGTTGCCGCATGGGTTTTATGTTTTTTCCTGACATGAAAATGGCCCTGTCTGAAATGGTGCGTGTTCTGAAACCCGGAGGAAAAATATGCGCCTCGGTGTGGACGGGGCCGGAATCCAATCCCTGGATCACTATTATGTTGCAGTCTATTTCTCAATTTATTGAAGTTCAGCCGCCACCACCGGGCGCCCCGGGAATGTTCCGTTGCGCCGCACCCGGATTAATGAAAAATATTTTCACCAGTACCGGATTAATGAATGTTTCTGAAAAAGTAATTGACGGGACCGGTGATTTCGAAACCGCTCAAAAGTATTGGGAAAGCTTAACCGAACTTTCAGCTCCATTTGTTGCGGTTCTTTCAAAAGCTGATGAGAACACCGTTACAAAAATCCGTGAAAAAGTTTATGTCACAGTGAAAGAAAGATGTCAGGATGGAAATGTCAGGCTGCCTATGGGAGGGATTGTTATTACAGGAGAAAAAGCAGTTTGAATAAACTAAAAAATCCCGGTTAACCGGGATTTTTTCTTGCCATAGTCAGGCATCAATCTTTGCGTATCTGGCGTTCTTTTCAATGAATTCCCTTCTCGGAGGAACATCATCGCCCATAAGCATGGAAAATATCCTGTCTGCCTCTGCGGCACTTTCAATGGTGACCTTACGGAGCGTCCTGGTTGAAGGATTCATGGTGGTTTCCCACAACTGTTCCGCATTCATCTCACCAAGCCCTTTGTATCGCTGTACATTTACGTTATCTTCTTTTCCTCCGCCTGCAAGTTCGCGTACTGCGTTCTGCCTTTCCTCATCTGTCCATGCATATACCTGATCTTTACCTTTCTTAACAAGGTAGAGCGGGGGAGTGGCAATATAGAGGTAACCCTCTTCGATCATTTCTTTCATGTGCCGGAAGAAGAATGTAAGGATCAGGGTGGTAATATGGCTTCCGTCCACATCGGCATCGGTCATGATAACGATCTTGTGGTAACGGATCTTGTCCATGATCAGTGGCCTGCCTTCCCTGCTATCGTCCCTGTAAACTCCAAGCGCCGTGAAAATATTCCGGATCTCTTCGTTTTCATAAATTTTATACTCCATGGCCTTTTCCACATTCAGGATTTTACCACGGAGCGGAAGTATGGCCTGAAAACCACGGTCACGCCCCTGTTTGGCGGTGCCGCCCGCAGAATCTCCCTCGACAAGGAACAATTCGCATACTTCGGGATCGCTGTCGGAACAGTCAGAAAGTTTACCGGGAAGACCTGAACCTGAAAGGACATTTTTTCTCTGGACAAGTTCCCTTGCTTTACGGGCTGCATGGCGTGCAGTTGCTGCGAGGATAACCTTGTCAACAATAAGTCTTGCTTCACGTGGGTGTTCCTCCAGGTAATTGCTGAGCATATCGCTCACGGCCTGGTCAACTGCACCCATGACATCGTTATTCCCAAGTTTGGTTTTTGTCTGTCCTTCAAACTGGGGTTCGGCTACCTTTACGGATACAATGGCTGTGAGGCCTTCGCGGAAATCATCCCCGCTGATCTCGAATTTGAGTTTTTCGAGTGTTCCTGACTTTTCCGCATAGGATTTCAGCGTACGGGTAAGTGCACGGCGGAAGCCCGCAAGGTGCGTTCCACCTTCGTGGGTATTAATGTTGTTTACGTAAGAATGTACGTTCTCATTGAACGAGGTATTGTATTGCATGGCTACCTCTACCGGTATTCCTGATCGTTCACCCTCCATATAAATAGGCTCCTGGATCAGCTTTTCCCGGTTGGCATCCAGAAATTCAACAAACTCCCTGAGTCCCCCTTCACTGAAAAAACTTTCCGAATGATTTTTGTCATCGCCTTCGGAAGTACGCTCATCCGTGATGGACAAGCGGATGCCTTTATTCAAAAACGCAAGTTCACGCAGCCGGGTGGCAAGGTTATCATATAGGTAAACTACGGACGTAAAAATTGAATGGTCAGGAGTAAATGTAGTAATGGTCCCGGTTTTTTGAGTTTCACCTGCTACCCTGACCTCATACAAGGGCTTACCACAACTATATTCCTGTATAAATATTTTTCCCTCACGGTGTACTTCCACCTTAAGATGTGAAGAAAGCGCATTCACACAGGAAACGCCTACTCCGTGTAAACCACCGGAAACCTTGTAAGAGTCCTTATCAAACTTTCCCCCGGCATGCAGGACTGTCATTACAACTTCAAGGGCACTTTTCTTTTCCTTTGGATGAAAATCCGTGGGAATTCCTCTTCCGTCATCCTGCACGGTAATGCTGTTGTCTTGCCGGATAATTACATCAATATTCCGGCAATAACCTGCCAGGGCCTCGTCAATGGAGTTATCCACGACCTCATAAACCAGGTGGTGAAGGCCTTTGATCCCCGTATCACCAATGTACATGGCCGGCCGCTTTCGTACGGCTTCAAGCCCCTCCAGTACCTGAATGCTTTCTGCTGAATATTCCTGGGATTTTTTCTTTGCCGTAAGGTCGGAAACAGGTTCAGATTTGCTCACTTTGTCGTTAATAAGATCACTCATTCGTATTGTTTCGGTTTATTTCCCCCGCCCCTTTCAGGAATGGTTCATCCCGCGCCTGAAATAAAAAATAGCTGATTCATTATCAGCTTTCAATATGTTGTAAATATACAAAATATGATCTGGATTATCAAGAGTTTCCCCGTCTGAAATGCAGTATTTACCTACCGGTTATGGTGTATGGGATTATTCATAATATATTGACCAACAGATAGTTATGTGATTGAGTGGAACATGCCTTGAAAATGGATAAATCCCAAAGAGAAATATAAAGTAACACGGATGTTTATTGGCAATTTTGGCGCGACTGAGAAACCTGAAATGAGCGCAAAAAATGGAAAGACCTAAGGCATGAATTATACCCCATTCAGCGGATTTTACATAGATAAACTGAAACCGGAACAAATTTCATTCCTTCACGGATTCAGCAACAGGATTGCAGCACTACAGGAAAAATAAGTGAAGCAAAACATGAATAATGCAACGGGGTAACTTCCAAATATGATGAATAATTAAATGTATTATATTTTTTGGTGTAACCTGTCGGCTAATGCGGCCGGTACCTATGCATGGATAAAAGGGTTAAATTGTTTTTTGTGACCTAATAGCCGTAGTTTTTTGAAGTGTATATGCTGCTATTTCTCCTGATATCCGGTATGCGAACACATATTGGAGATCAATAAATTCAGGGTAATTGATTTTTAATCTTGAGGTTTGCCCGAAGCAATGGAGCCGGAGTATTTGCCCAAGTCCGGCCGCTTTCAAATTAGTATTGTAAATGTATAAGAAATTCTCCGGAAGAGTTTTTGCCGGGGTAGGTTATTGCCCGGAAAGCCTCATTTCAATCCTTGCTATCGGTTAATATTCAATATCCAAATCAAATCTTTTCCTCAACTCATGCATAGCTGGATTGGATGCCGCCATCTTGCGAAATTTTTCAGAAGGAGTGTATGGAGTGGATGTATCATCCGTTCTCAATTCAACCACCGTCTCCACCTGAATTTGGGTGTTTGAAAGTTGTTTTCTTAAAAAGGCCAGTAATTCAGATTTCATTTCAGAAAAGTCCTTTTCAATGGCAGCGCTGTCAAGGACAAAGTGAACCTTATTATTTTCCCTGAGCTCAGGTTTTCGTTTCACCAAGGCCGTATGAAGACTGATTTTTCCCTGTTTTTCCACACTGGTTGCAACATCATTCCAGGCAATTTCAAGTTCCTGCTGGGTGAATTTTCCTGAAAGTTCAGGCAGGCTTTCGGCTGCCTGGTTACTTCCATTTTCAGTGCTTTTATACAACCCCTTGCTTATGGAAATGGTCTTTGTACCTCTTGATGCAGGGGATGATGTAACGGGTGGTGGCTGTGGTGTAGCCGAAACAGGCTGGGGTGATTTGCTCTGACCTCCGGCAGGAGTAGTTTTAACAGCCGGATCTGAAGGAACAGCAGCGGCACCTTCTTTTATTCCGGCGGGACTATTATTACCTGCTGCGGACTCAGCTTTTTTTTTGGAATATTCCGTAATGGTATTGTTGCTTTTTCCTGTAGAACACATCCGGATCAGGGCAAGTTCTACATGCAGCCGCTGATTTTTCGCAGTGCGGTAACCCATGTCACACTTGTCGGCAATCTCCAGCAGTTCGAGAAGCCAGGAACTGCCGCAATTACCAGATTGTATTTTATATTTTTCCCGGATATTCTGACTGACTTCCAGTAATACAAGGGTTTCAATATCCTTGCAAACAAGGAGGTCACGGAAATGGGAAGCAAGACCATTTATAAAATTATGTCCGTCGAAACCGTGGTTCAGAATTTCATTAAACACAAGTAATACCGAAGACATATTTCCCGCCAGCAGATCTTCCGTTATGCGGAAATAATAATCGTAATCCAGAACATTCAGGTTAGTGATTACATCCCTGTAACGAAGGTGGTTACCCGCAAAACTTACCAACTGGTCAAACAGACTTAGGGCATCCCGCAAGGCACCATCTGCTTTCTGGGCAATCACATGAAGAGCGTCTTCTTCCGCATTCACATTTTCCTTCGTTGCAATTACTGCGAGGTGCTTTGCGATGTCTTCCACACTGATCCTGCTGAAGTCAAAAATCTGGCATCGGGAAAGGATGGTGGGAATAATCTTGTGCTTCTCGGTAGTTGCAAGGATAAAAATGGCATAGGACGGCGGTTCTTCAAGCGTTTTCAGGAAGGCATTAAATGCACTCTGACTGAGCATGTGAACCTCATCAATAATGTACACCTTGTATTTCCCGAGATGCGGAGGATATCGTACCTGATCCACCAGTGCTCGGATGTCATCCACGGAATTATTGGACGCTGCATCCAGTTCATAAATGTTCAGTGATTGTCCCGAATTAAAGGTCAGGCAGGAAGGACAGGAATTGCATGCCTCCGCCGAGGCAGAGATGTTTTCGCAATTGATGGTCTTGGCAAGAATCCGTGCGGTGGTGGTTTTTCCCACTCCGCGCGGGCCTGTAAAAAGGAATGCCTGCGCCAGGTGATGATTGATGATTGCATTTTTTAATGTCTGGGTTATGGACGGCTGACCTACCACCGTGCTAAAGGTGGAAGGCCTGTATTTCCTGGCAGAAACAATAAAATTCTCCATGGTCGGATTCTATGTAACAAAGATAAGCGATTGCCTTAATAAAGAATGCAAACCGGAGTTTAATCCCTGAAATTTTCTGAGGTTAAACGTGCCATACCTGTCATGCTGTAATGCAAACGAATATCCCGGTTTTGTTGTTCGCCATCGAATGAAAGCTGCACTGCAACTGAGTTTGCAATACTGCAATTGATGAAATGTGCTGTACTCCTGCGATTCGGAAACAGAACAGTTGCGAACCCGCTATGAGTGCGGGGTTGATTAAAAGTTTTCAACAAACGAGTATAATTATTAACAAATCAACTGTTTTACTCTCAGGGAATTTGCATCCGGCATTGTGCCATACTACTTTTGGCGGCGTCATTAATAACTAAACCACTAAAAACTATTAAACAATGAACAAAGCTGAACTGATTGATGCTATGGCATCCGAAGCGAAGATCACAAAGGCCGATGCAGGTCGTGCACTGGAAGCATTCATGACAGTTACTTCCAAAACCTTGAAGAAAGGTGATCGCGTTGCGCTTGTTGGCTTCGGAACTTTCACCGTAGCTAAGAGGGCTGCCCGTAACGGTCGTAACCCGCAGACCGGCAAGCCGATTAAAATTGCTGCCAAGAAGGTGGCAAAATTCAAGGCTGGTGCTGAACTCGCTTCCCGGATCAGGTAATCAACCTGCGAAAATTGAAAACCCCGTCATCAGACGGGGTTTTTTTATGACCTTCCGTATTTACCTTCCGGTAAAATGTGGTTTTCGCTTTTCAAGAAATGCCTGAACGCCTTCTTTATAGTCAATGGTTTTGCCCGCTTCGGCCTGCATGCGTTCCTCTGACGTTAACTGTGCTTCCAGGTCATTGTGGTGGGATTCATTCAACAGTTTCTTGGTAAACCACAAGCCGCGTGTAGGCATCCCTGCAAGAGTGGTGGCAATGGCCATTCCTTCGGTCTGAAGTGCATCATCATCCGCCACTTTGTAAATCATTCCCATCTGAAGGGCATCGTCTGCGGTTACTTTATCTCCCAGCATCATCAGAGCTGTGGCTTTTTGCCATCCAATGAGTCGCGGAAGAAAGTATGTCCCGCCGCTGTCAGGAACCAGCCCGATTTTACTAAAAGCCTGAATGAAGGAGGCACTGCGCTAATCAATACAGATATCACATGCTATGGCAAGATTGGCCCCTGCACCAGCAGCCACACCATTCACTCCGCAAACGACCGGTTTTTCAAGATTCCGGATACTCCTTATGACCGGATTGTAATGCTCCCTTACGATTTTTTGGATCCCCGGTCCATCCGGATGAATGGCTTCCGAAAGATCCTGACCTGCACAAAATGCTTTCCCTTCACCGGTCAGATACACGGATCTGATACTGTCATCGGATGCAGCTTCCTTCAGGACAGATTGAAGAAGCAGCGCCATCTCCCTGTTGAAACTGTTGAACTTATCCGGCCGGTTGAGTACTATTTTAGCCACAGCACCTTCACGGGTGAAAATAATGGAGGGCATATTGATGGTGATTTAATTTCCAGCGAAGAACAGAAAAAAAACGCAAAGTCAATATTGTGTCATTCAATACTTCAATGGCACTTGAAATAATCAAAAGGTTCCAGACAATCACTGCATTTGTATAATGCCTTACAGGCTGTGGAACCAAACTGACTGACCAATACCGTGTCTTTTGATCCGCAATGAGGGCAGGCAATGACACGTGCAAATCCACCTGTAATGACAGTACCGGAAGAGGCAGAAAGGGGAGGAGCTATGCCATAAGTACGCAGTTTATCTTTCGCATTTGCATTCAGCCAGTCAGTTGTCCATGCAGGTGAATATACCCTGCGCACATGAACGGTGGAATATTCCTTTTCTTTAAGAACTTTTTGGATCTCCTGCTCGATGGCTTTCATGGCCGGGCAACCATTGTAGGTCGGAGTGATTGAAATTTCAACAGTATTGTCCTGAACAGTTACTTCACGCACGATTCCCAGATCCACGATGCTAATTACAGGAATTTCAGGATCGGGTATGGTTTCAAGCAATAACCATATCTTTTTTTCCTCCGCCATATTTCCTTTTGCGTCATTCATACGGATATCTGTCTTCACCACATACAATTGGTTTTTCACCAGACGGCTCCGGGATACGAACGGGGAACAACCTGCATTTCTGCAAGCAGGTGACCAAGGTGTTCGGTATGTCTTCCCTGCCGGCTTCCTGTTATCTGAAATACATTTTCAGGAATGGACAATGAAGCTTCTGAAAAAACCTCACGTACCCTGGTATCCCATTTCTTTCTGATTAAATCAGTATCAGGTGCAATTCCGCTTTTTATAAGCCCTTTTTCCAATTCGTCCGTATCAAACATATCACCGGTGTAACGCCACAGGGAGTCCAGTGCATCGAGCATACGTTGACGGCTTTCTTCTGTTCCGGTAGCCAGACGCTGAACCCAGCCTGAACAATGACGCAGATGATAGGTCGTCTCCTTGAATGACCTGGCTGCCAGTGCAGACAGGGATGAATCCTTACTGTTGGATAATTCCTGGTACAGGAAATATTGCTGTGTACATATAAGAAACTGGCGCAACAGGGTTACACCAAAATCCCCATTGGGTTGTTCAGCCAGCAGGAAATTCCTGAATTCCCTTTCGTCGCGGAAAAACGCAAGGTCATCTTCATTTCTTCCTTTGCCTTCCGTTTCGCCGGCATAGGTAAGAAAAGATCTCGCCTGTCCCAGAAGATCCAGGGAAATATTGGTGAGTGCAATGTCTTCTTCCAGTATCGGTCCGTGTCCGCACCATTCGCCAAGCCTTTGTGATAGTATCAGAGAAGTATCGCCGAGTCTCAGGCAATATTCAAAAAGGGCATCATTTTTCATAAATAATTGTATTATTCTGTAACAGCCGGGTAATATCAGTCAAAATTTGCCCCTGGTGTTTTATAAAAATTCGGATGACGGTAAATTTTATCATTGGCCGGTTCAAAAAATGAGCCCATATCATCCGGTGTACTGCTTACAATTGCACCCGATGGGACTACCCACAGGCAGGTGGCTTCATTTCTTCTGGAATATACGTCACGCGCATTCAGCAACGCCATTTCTTTATCCGGTGCATGTATACATCCGGCATGTTCAAACGGCAGCCCGGATTTTTTCTGGGTGAACACTTCCCATAATGGCCATTCAGTTGAATTCATATTTCAGTTTGTGTTTATCTGTATTAATTATGCTTCAATTCCTTTTGCAGTCTGTTTTTTTGCATACGCTTCTGCCGCTTCCCGGACCCATCTGCCATCCGTATGTGCAGCCCGTCTTGCTTTCATTCTTTCCCGGTTACAGATTCCATTCCCTTTAATTACATTGTAGAATTCTTCCCAGTTAATCGGTCCATATTCATAATGGGATGTGGTTTCGTTAAATTTCAGCATCGGGTCGGGGATTTTAATTCCAATGTTATCTGCCTGTGGTACGGTACGGTCAATGAACCGCTGGCGCAGGTCATCATTGGAAAACCGTTTCACTTTCCATCGCATGAGTTCGGCACTGTTGGGTGAATCTTTATCGGAAGGTCCGAACATCATCAGGGATGGCCACCACCACCGGTTCACTGCGTCCTGTGCCATGGCTTTTTGTCCTTCCGTACCCTTCATTAAGGTTGCCAGGATTTCATAACCCTGTTTGTGGTGAAAATTTTCTTCCTTACAAATTCTTACCATCGCACGGGCATAAGGACCATAAGAACACTTGGCCAGCGCTGTCTGGTTTACAATGGCTGCTCCGTCAACCAACCATCCAATGGCTCCGATATCTGCCCACGTAAGAGTCGGATAGTTAAAAATACTTGAATATTTGGCCTTGCCTGAAAGAAACTCTCCAACCAACTCCTCCCTGGAAATGTTCAGTGTTTCTGTCCCGCTATAAATATAGAGGCCGTGGCCGCCTTCATCCTGAACCTTGGCAAGCAGAACAGCCTTCCGTTTCAGACTGGGGGCTCTGGTAATCCAGTTTCCTTCAGGAAGCATGCCCACGATTTCCGAATGCGCATGCTGACTCATCATGCGGATAAGCTGGCTGCGGTACCGTTCCGGCATCCAGTCTTTGGGCTCGATAATTTCACCCCGGTCAATCCGTTCCTGGAATTTTTTTTCTCTTTCCTGTTCCGTTAGATTTTTCATCGTGAATTCGTATGGATTAATTGTTCCTTTGGTGACGATTCGTGAACTGGCAATTCACAATTCCGTCCGTTGACCTGATTTTTTATTAAAAACCAGCTCATTACCTGCAAATTTACGCTTTTTGATCGTTGAGGGCAAGAAGGTGTTATTTCATGTTTTGCCGAATAATTCAACGTATTGATGAGTTTAGAGAATAATATGGTAATATGCCATCCCAAACGAATGCCTGATAGTTGGCTATCCGCCTTGCAAAATGCAAATGCCAGGTAGCCGGGAATTATGAAGACGAAGACGAAGCACGCAATTGTTGCCGTGATCAGTGATCTGGTAACGGATCAGCGGGTACACAGAACTGCAAGTTTTTTAAGTCGGAAGGGATTAGAGGTGTGCCTTGTGGGCAGGATACGTAAAATAAGCCCCCCTATGCCTCAGCGTCCGTACCGGGTGAAGCGTTTCAGGCTTTGGTTTGACAGGGGTCCTATTTTTTACGCAGTGTATAATATTCGGCTGTTCTTTTTCCTGCTTTGCCATAAAGCAGATGTCATTGTGGCGAATGACCTGGATACGCTGCCCGCTTGCCGGATTTCTGCCTGGTTAAAACGTTCAGAATTGTATTATGACAGCCATGAATATTTTACGGAAGTCCCCGAACTGATTCATCGCCGGCATGTCAGGAATTTCTGGTTATGGATAGAAAAAAAATGTGTGCCCGGATTGAAACACATGTTTACCGTAAATGATTCCATTGCGGAACTTTACCGGAATAAATACGGAATTGTTCCGGAAGTGGTCCGGAACATACCAATGCCTGCACCAGAGGTAGTACCCGGCAAATCCCGTTCGGATTTTGGAATACCCGAAGACAGAAAAGTGCTTATCTTCCAGGGAGCCGGGATCAATATTCAAAGGGGTGCGGAGGAAGCCCTTGAAGCGATGATGTATGCGCCAGAATTGATGCTGGTATTTGCCGGTGGGGGAGATGTGATTGAATATCTGAAAAAACAGACGGTTACCATGAAACTGGAAGGAAGCGTGATATTTATTCCCAGGCAATCCCCTGAAATTCTTCGCCAGTTGACCCGCCTTGCGGATGCAGGATTGTCGCTGGATAAAGGAACCAATATGAATTACCTGTATTCCTTGCCGAATAAACTTTTTGACTACATACATGCCGGGATCCCTGTATTGGTTTCCAACCTGCCAGAAGTCGCAGGAATCGTAAAAAAATTTAACATTGGTATCGTTGCAACTTCACATGAACCTGAACAGCTTGCATGGAACATGCGTGAAATTTTCAGGGACCCGGTACGGCTTGACACGTGGAAGAAAAATGTAAAACTTGCAGCCGGAATCCTTACCTGGGAACAGGAAGAAAAGAAACTGGAATCAATTTTCAGAGATGTTGTCTGAGCCCTTGCATATTATTGCATTTGATGTACCTCATCCTCCGGATTACGGAGGTGTGATTGACGTGTTTTACAAAATCAGGAGCCTTCATGCCCTGGGAGTGAAGATTCATCTGCATTGTTTTGCATATGGCAGACCCCCTTCCGCGGAACTGGAATCCCTGTGTGAATCCGTGCATTATTATCCCAGGCAAAATTCAAAAAGTTTTCTGTTTAATACCCTGCCCTTTATCGTATTAAGCAGGCAATCCGAAGAGTTGAAAGAGCGGCTGCTAAACGATAATTACCCGGTCCTGATGGAGGGCCTTCATTCAACTTTTCTGCTCCAAAATCCGGAAATGCGACACAGGAAAATTGTTGTACGTACCCATAACGTGGAACACGAATATTATGAGAACCTTGGCAGGGTCGAGAGGAATATCTTTAAGCGATATTATTTTCTGAATGAGGCGATGAAGCTGAAAAAACATGAATCGGTGTTAAGCTATGCACAGGGTATTGCGGCCATCTCGAAGAATGATAAACGGCATTTCATGGAAAATTTTCCACACGTGATGTATGTTCCTGCTTTTCATCCGCATGAAAGTGTTCAGGTTAACCCGGGCAAAGGGGATTTTGCCTTTTATCACGGCAATCTGAGTGTTGGTGAAAACAATGAGGCTGCGCTTTGGCTGGTAAACAAGGTATTCAGTGGATTCGGAGTGCGGCTTGTAATTGCAGGATCCAAACCTTCACAGGAACTTCAAAAAGCGGTACGCGGAAAATCAAACATAGAACTTTTGCCAGCGAAAAAACCCGAAGAAATTTACCGCCTTATTGCGGAGGCTCAATGTAATGTTCTTCCCACCTTTCAGTCAACCGGTATAAAATTAAAATTGCTTGCTGCACTATTCTGCGGCCGGAGAGGCCAGGTGAATACTCCGATGGTTAAGGATACCGGACTGGAAAGCCTTTGCCTCATTGCAGATACCGCCGAAGATATGCGTAACAGTATTTTGGAGATAATGTCAACCGGAGAAATGAATTCTGATGAAATTGCAAACAGAAAAAGAATTCTGGAAGACGGATTCAGTAATTTGAATAACGCAAAAAAGGTGTTATCGCTTTTCAACTGACGTTTTCATACAGTGCCTTGCTGTCAATCAGTTTTCCGTTTTCACATTTAATAATTCTTGCCGGGTATTTTTCAATGAGAGAATAATTATGAGTAGCCATAAGTACTGCACGGCTGCTACGGCTGATATCGAGCAATAACTTCATGATTCCGTCCGAGGTTTCAGGATCAAGGTTTCCTGTTGGTTCGTCTGCAAGAATAAGTTCAGGATCATTGAGCAATGCACGTCCAATCACCACACGTTGCTGTTCACCTCCGCTAAGCTCATGCGGCATCTTGAATCCTTTGGTGCTCAGTCCAACCATATCCAGGATCTCATCTATGCGTGCCTTCATTTTTGCCTTGTCTTTCCATCCTGTAGCCCGCAACACAAACATCAGGTTATCGCTGACGCTCCTGTCGCTGAGCAGTTGAAAATCCTGGAATACAATACCCAGCTTCCGCCTGAGAAATGGGATCTGCTTTGTACGGAGATGATTCAGGCTGAAGCCTGCAACAGAGGCAGTTCCCTGTTTCAGTTCCAGATCCCCATACAGGAGTTTTAGCAGAGAACTTTTTCCGCTTCCTGTTTTACCGATGAGGAAAACGAATTCCCCCTGCTCAATATCCAGTGTTACGGAAGACAGTACCAGGCTGCTGGATTGAAAAATATCAGCACTTTGGACGGAGACGATTATTTTTTCAGACATATTTTATTGATGGGTTGATTCAGAGTTTCTGAATTTTTCCATAAGGAATTTCAATGACTCTTTTCATTACCTCTTCTTCCCGGTCACCAAGTCCGGCCTTAGCCAGGGCTTTCTCAGGACGGTCAACCCGGAAATAGGCCAACAAGGTAAAGTTGTCGTCACGCAACTGCACATAATCCGGTATCCGTGCCGTGCCTTTCACTTTAAGGATATACATACGGCAAAATTACTAAAACAAAAGGCCCTGAACGACTGGGTTCGGGCCTTTATTCAACAATTGAATAACCGGTTTTTCAACGAAGAACGATGTTGAATGAAATACCATTCACAGAAACGGTAGCAAGCGAGTCACAACCTCCGTTTCCATAGTCCAGTGTCCGGGTAGGTTTTCCGGCAGGTGTAAGTTCGAATATGCCTTTCCGGATCCAACGGCAATCAAGTGCCACTTCCAGGCCGGATGTGATATTTGCCGTATATGCATTGCCTTCAAAGTTCGTCCCGTTTGCAGATCCTGTTATTACATAAACATCATCAAGCCAACCTGACCAGCCTGTGGTATTCTCACCCTCAGTCCACTCGCGTTGCCGGTTGGAGGTCCATGTCATCACCTCGTTGTTATAATTAGTGATTTGTCCGTTCACACTGATTGAATACACCAGGTGGCCTGCGGAATTATGCCCTTCATTGGTTACTGTTTTAGTACCCTCCACATGAAACATATAGGCCGGCGCAAAGCCGACATAGTAATCCGTAAATGTGGTAGTAATAACCGTACCGGAATCACGGTATAGTCCGGAATAGTGTACGTTTATTACACCTCTTCGGTAACGTAAATCATAACACAGACAATTCGTGGATCCGAAATCTACAGTAAGTGTACCTCCGGTTCCGGTTGAATCAGGGGTAACACTGACCTGCGCACAGGTACTCAGTATTCCCGCACCTTCATGGTTTTCACCGCTGCGATAGGTAGAAAGGCCTCCGGAGCCATTATCCACGGCTTGCTGATCAATATTGTTTACGTCGTTGAAGATTCCTTCTGCAAGTGCATTGTCCTGTGAGGTCTGTGTGTCGTATTCCAGGTCTTCCTGTTTGTCTTTCTTGCAGGAAACAAAAATGCTTCCCACACAAAGGGTAGAAAGCAGAAGCGAAAAAAATAGTTTCTTTTTCATGAGTTTTCCGTGATTGATTCCGTTGGATGTTGTAAAGTTAAGAGGGTTTAACGCAGCATGATACAATAAGTTTGATGTCATCCGTTTTTTTGTGTTTAAAACTATGTTGGTAACTACAACCGTAAAAAACCGGCCTGCCGAGGCTTTCCAATAATTTTGCATGATATCCGTTGACTACCTAACACGTTGCGCCTCAATATGTCCAAATGGTTTTTTGGATTTTTCCTGCTTTTTTGTTTACCGGTGTATTCCCAGCAAACGGCGGTTTATACAGATGCCGAAAGAACGTATCATACAGGATACGATCTGTATTCAAAACAGAAATATGTAGCCGCACAGGCAGCATTTGAAAAAATCCTTTCGTCACGCCAGGAAATTTCCCTGGAAACCAGAGGCAATTCAGAATTTTTTGCCGCCTGTTGCGCAGCAGAATTGTTTCATAAGGATGCACCTTACCGGTTGCTTCAGTTCATGAAACAGTATCCTGAAAGTCCGAAATTCCAGGATGCTGTTTATACCCTGGGCACATATTATTACCGACTCAGACAATATAAAAAAGCAGTAGAATGGTTGGCACAACTGGATCCGGAATGGCTGAACGGAAACCGGAAAGATGAGGTGAATTTCCGGCTGGGCTACTGTTATTATATGTCAGGGGATTATGACAAGGCGTCGAAGGCTTTCTTTGCTGTGAAAGACGGTGACAGTAAATATGCAACCGCAGCACAGTATTATTATGGCCACATGGAGTACGTAAACGGAAACTATGAAACAGCCCTTCAATCTTTCCTGAAACTCAGGGATTCAGAAGCGTTTGCTCCCGTTGTCCCCTATTACATAACGCAGATCTATTATCGCCAGGGAAAATATGATGAGGTGCTGAAATACGGAGGTTCCGCCCTGGATAGTACGGAAACTCACAACGGCCTTGAAATTTCAAGAATGGTTGCCGAGTCATTTTTCAAAACCGGAAATTACAGGGAGGCGATTCCTTACCTTCTTGATTACGAAAAAAATTCTCCAAATGCCGGGAGGGACGATTATTATCAGCTTGGATTTTCCTATTATAAAACGGGTGACTATAAACCAGCCATTCCCTGCTTTCAAAAGGTGACAAACCTGAATGATTCGCTGTCGCAGAACGCTTATTTTCTTCTTGCTGATTGTTTCCTGAAAACCGGCGATAAAGCTGCTGCCCGGAACGCGTTTCACTCTGCAGTATCACCGGACCTCGATACTTACATTGATGAGGAAGCGCAATTTAATTATGCCCGGCTTTCTTATGAACTTTCATTTCAGTCCTCCGCTCTGGAGGCATTCCGGCTCTTTATAAAGAAATATCCAAACAGCCTTCATATCAATGAAGCGAATGAATTGCTTGTCTCTATTTACGAAAGTACGCATAACTATAAGGATGCTATAACAGCACTGGAGGCGATACCCAACAAGACCGATGCCCTGAAAGCCGCCACCCAGAAAGTCACCTATTATCGCGGACTCGAATGTTATCTTGATAATAAACCGGAAGATGCCGTGCAGATGTTTACCACTTCCCTGGCTTATCCTGTTAACCAGGTTCTTGTTGCCAGAGCCTGGTACTGGAAAGGTGAATCATTTTATAAGATGAATAAATTTGAGGACGCGGTGAAGGCATACAATGAATTTCTTTATACACCTGCGGCACTGAAACTGCAGGAATACAACCTTGCCAATTACAATATTGGATATTGTCTTTTCAAATTGGAGAATTATGCCGGCGCACAAACAGCTTTCAGAAAATATGTCTCTGATAAACCGGCGACCGATAATCAGCGGCTGAATGATGCGAACCTCAGAATAGGGGATTGTTATTTCATGCTGAAAAACCAGGCAGGGGCCATGGAATACTACAATGCAGCCATCGCTGCAAATGCAAAATCTGCCGATTATGCAATTTTTCAGAAAGCGGAAATACTGGGAATTCAGGGTAAGGTCACAGAAAAAATTTCAACCCTCCGGCGGATTTTTGACAAGTTCCCAAAATCTCCTTATTATGATGATGCCTTGTATGAAGCAGGACAGGGGAGCCTGATACTTGGGAAAAATGAACAGGCACTGGAATATTACCGGAAAATCATTTCCGATTATCCCAACAGCAGTTATCTCAGAAAAGCGCAACTTGGAGAGGCCCTTGTTTATTTCAATACACGGCAGGATGATAAAGCGCTGAAAGCGTATAAAAATATTGTTTCCACCTACCCCAATACCGTTGAATCCCGTGAGGCTCTGATGCAGATTAAAAATATATCGGTCAGTCAGAACAGAGTGAATGAGTACCTGGATTATGCCAGAAGTATTCCGGATGCTGACTTGTCGAAAGCCGCTCAGGATTCACTCACCTATGAAGCCGCAGAATTACGCTATACCCAGGGTGATTGCACGGGTGCGGTCAGGGATTTTGATTCATATCTCAGCAGTTTCCCCGATGGTATTTTTAAAATCAATGCAGCCTATTACAAATCGGATTGCATGTTTAGAAATAAGGATTATGACAAGGCGCTTGCCGGATACCTGATTGTAATCCAAAGCCCCAAAGGTCCGTTCACCGAAAAGTCCCTGCTGAATGCTGCCTGGATTCAGTACCGAAGTAAAGATTTTAACGCTTCGCTGCAAAATTATACCCTGCTGGAGAAGATAGCCGAGGTAAAAGATAATATCCTGGCCGCACAGGCCGGGCAAATGCACGCGGCAGCCAGACTTCAGGACTGCAGCCGGGGCATGGAGGCCGCAGGAAAGGTACTGGAATCCGGTTCGCCCGATAAAGATCTTATCAACGAGGCAGAGTTTATTACAGGGAAATGTGCCTTTGCATCAGAAGATTTTACCAAAGCAAAAACGGCATTCACCATTGTGGCAAAGCGAACAAACAGTGAAATGACTGCAGAAAGCCGCTATTATCTTGCAGTGATAGAGTATAAAATGGGAAATTATAAAGAATGTCAGAAGATGGTTTTTGAAATTCAGAAACAGGTCCCGTCGTATGATTACTGGGTTGCAAAAGGGTTCATTCTCCTCGGTGATAATTACCTTGCTCAAAAGGATACATTTCAGGCGAAAGAAACCTACAAGAGTATAGTAGAAAATTATCAAAAAGATCCCTCGGATCCCGATGACCTGAAATCCATTGCAAAAGAAAAGCTGGTATCTCTGATTACCGCCGAACAGATTAGGGACAAAGATGCCATGGAACAAATACTGAAAAACCTGCCTGTGGAACAGGATACTACCAATTAATACAGATATGCAGAACTGATGGCGGACGTATTATCATACAAGTTTCAGAACAGGCATGTATCCGGAATTTGCCTTCTTCTGGCGCTGTGGTGCACTCCGCAACTGCTCTTTGCACATAAGGAAAAAGGTAAGGATAAAGAAGATTTGGGAAATAAGGAGTATATTATTGTGAAAGATTACCGGCCTGTACTGGGTGAAAGTTACAGGATTTCCGACCTGCCCCTGGGCGATACTTCTTCAGCAACACCCCCTGTCTTAAAATACCAGATAGATGCAAGGAAATTTGAGACAAACTACGAAGCCGCAACGATAAAAGCAGTCCGGTTGAAGGATGAATCCCTGCAAAAGCTTTACAGGAACCTGGTAAAACTCGGATTAGGGAATTATACCACCTATAACGGTGAACTGTATGTGAACTCCCTGCGGTCAAAAAAAGGTGCACTAGGCCTGATGGCAAAACATTTTTCAGGATCTCCCAGTTTGACGGGTGTGGGAGATGCCGGATTCAGCAGTAATGTTGCCGGTCTGACCGGAAAGTATTTCCTTGAAAATGCCACATTTGACGGAAAGTTTAGTTACAACCGTGACATGGTGCATTATTATGGTTACAACAGCGATGATACCATTATCAACAAAGCAGATTCCAAGCAACGATTCAGCACTTTTGGCTTTGATGCAGGAATTGCCAGCAATAACCTCGATGATGACAGATTGAAATACGGTGCAGGATTCGGATTCAGTACCATTAGCGACCTGTACGACGTTACTGAAACTGATTTTCATCTTGATTTGAACGGAGGGAAAAAGATTGACGATTATTTTCTGAATGCAGATGCATCCTTCAACTATTTTAAAAAGAGTGATGCTTCTTACCAACCGCTGACGGAGCTGTCAGACCTGAGCAGGAATCTCATCAGTTTCAAACCAACATTACTGCTGACTAAGGACAGGGCTCACCTGGAGCTTGGCTTCCGTTTTGAAGCAGAGAAGAATGACCGGTCAAAAGCCCACCTTTTTCCTGTTGCGGAACTCAATGTCCCGATTTCAGAACATATCCTCTCGGCATTCGCAGGTGTTGACGGGAAAGTCATAAAGAACACTTATGCAACCATGGCAGGAGAAAACCCTTTTATCACATCGGCCGTGATTCCACTGAATACCACCGAAAGTATTCAATTACACGGAGGGTTGAAGGGAAATATTACCGGTAATTTTTTCTTTGCTGCGTGGGTAAGATACAGTAAAATGAGGGATATGATGTTGTATGTCAATGATAGTACCTATTTTAATAAATTCAATGTAGTATATGACGACGGAAGTGAGATGAACCTGCATGCCGAGCTGGGATACCGGGCCGGTGAGAAGTTGAATCTGTCACTGCATGTGAACCAATACAGTTATAACATGGATCTTGAAGAGAAGGCATGGCAGAAACCTCTGAATGACCTATCCTTTATTCTGAGCTATAACCTGCGGGACAAAGTACTCATGACAGCGTCGGTGTATGCGCGGGGTAAATATTATGTCCGTAAAACCGGAATATCGGGATATTTTTCAGAAAAGGTCAACGGATATGTGGATGGCAATCTGGCGCTTGAATACCGGTACAGCAAGATACTTTCCGTGTTTCTCAACCTGAACAACCTTGGCTTTTCGCGCTACCAGCGCTGGTACCAGTATCCTTCCGAGCGCCTGAACCTGCTGGGCGGGTTTACGTATTCGTTCTAAAGGATTGATTACCTTATGCCGGCTTTAAATCCCGCAATGGCTTTGCGTGTAAAATCAGAAAGTACAAGCTTTCCGCTTATCTCCGCTCTTTCGCTGAGCAATGCATCCCAGTGGTCGGTACCGGTCCAGAAAATTTTTTTCAATAACATCATGGCATCAGGATTGCTTTGCGAAAGTTTATGCGCGAGAACATTTACTGCTTCATCCAGTTCGGATATGGTGGCAAAGACAGAATGATACAATCCTTTCTCCTTCGCCCAGGAAGCCCGTTGCCATTCTGTGGCATTTATCGAAAGTGCGGTGAAGGCGGCAGTTCCGATCCTTCGTTCAACGGCAGGTCCTACGACAAAAGGCCCTATACCCACGGCAAGTTCGCTGAGTTTAACGGATGCCGCTTCGGTGGCCAGCGTATAGTCTGCTGCGGATGCCAGTCCTACGCCACCACCAACCGCTTTTCCCTGTACCCTGGCAATCACAAACTTTGGTGCTTTCCGGATGGCATTTATGACCGCGGCAAAACCGGAAAAGAAAAATTTTCCCTGCTCTATGTTCTCAATGGAAACCAGTTCGTCAAAGGAAGCGCCTGCACAGAATGCTTTTTCACCACCGCTGCGGAGAACAATAACCCTTGCCTCACTGTTGTTTCCGGCAGCCTCGATTTCTCCTGCAAGTTTTCTGAGTAATACACCCGGCAATGAATTGCTCTGAGGATGGAAAAATTCTATTGAAGCAATGCCGTTCCTGATCCCGGTACTTACTGTTCCGTCTTTCATAATCTGTTCGGATATATGTTTCCGGACCAAAAGTAAGGATTTCCGTGGTTCTGAAATTTTATCCGGCCAGAGTACCCGAAGAAAATACATGAAAGGGTACTAAACAAATTCTCTCAAGGTTCTTTACCTGAATATGGAATGGGGAGACACAGGTCCTTTCATCAATATGTGGAGATCAATTCAGTTTCAAAAGCTTCTGTGTCGTTCCTGGTTGCACTGCCGGCGCGGTCCGGGTCACTGCCGTAGTGTACATTAAAAAATGGTGTTGAGTTCGTTCAGTCCTTATTAGCTTACCGGAATTACTTTCCGGCGAAATACGCGGTGGATACGCAGGTTATCATTGTTGGACCCGCCGCCGCGAACAAGTGCATATTGTTCACCCGGGAACAAAAACCAACAGCCAGATTAAAGTACTGTTCATTGTGGATGTTTTATTTTAAGATTTTTATG
Source organism: Bacteroidia bacterium (assembly GCA_020852075.1). Classification (GTDB taxonomy): domain Bacteria; phylum Bacteroidota; class Bacteroidia; order AKYH767-A; family 2013-40CM-41-45; genus JADZBN01. The sequence goes on along the minus strand of JADZBN010000100.1, from coordinate 10,516 downwards.
GGCCAGAAAATATTTTACATTTGATAAAAAAATTTAATCTTTTAAATCATGAAAGTTCAAACGATCGTCCCCAGGGTCAAACGACTGATACATCCCATAAAAACTTACCAGGATGATTTTACCCGCTGGTTGGGATTTTGTAATGCCGGGATGCTGCATCCGGGAAACACATATTGCTTCGACTATGTGATCCGGAATCTTTCATCTGATGCTCCAATAATGGAGATTGGGGCGTTCTGTGGATTATCCACAAATATGATCTGCTATTTTATGAGGAAATATAAAAAGAAAAACATTTTTTACAGTGTGGATGCCTGGGACTATGATCCGGATAACACACAATAAGATCGGAGATACAGATTTTGAATACATGCAGTTCAATGAATGGATTCTGAATTCCTACAAGCACAACCTGAATATCTTCAGCAGTGTCAACTTGCCGCGGTCCATTAAAATGTTTTCAGGAAAATTCTTTGATCTGTGGAAGGCAAAAGGAACAACGCAGGATATTTACGGATCATCCTTCACCCTCGGAGGGCCGGTCAGCTTTGTTTACATTGATGGTGATCATTTTTATGCGGGCGCGAAGCAGGATTTCGAGAACACCGATGACGTACTTGAAACAGGAGGATTTATTCTATTTGACGACTCTGCGGATGATACGGACTGGGAGGTAAAACGGGTGGTGAAAGAAATGCTTGCAACCGGTCGGTATGAACTGGTGATGAAAAACCCAAATTATCTGTTCAGAAAGATCCGGTAAGCGGATGTGGTTTTTCCGGGGAAGTTGGTTATGTGAGGACTTGATGCATACGAAGAGACTGTAAACTGAACTATGCTATTTAAAAGTAAAAGCAGAATTTTACCTTTTTCAATTTCTAATTTCAATTTCTAAGAAGATATTCAGTTTTTCCCGTACGCGGGCAATTTGCCTTCATTTACCATGGCTTCGATTTTTTGTTTGTGAGCTTCAAAATCACCGAAACACAATGCAGAAAGAACATCCTCCCTCGACATACCCATGTTGCCCAGTTGCTTTTTGATATCGTTACAACACCTGTCAACAAAATGCTCGAAGCGTTCGGGTGCCCAGATATACTCTTTCTTCTGCCAGTCGGGTTTGCTCCGGTCAACCTTGAATTCAACGGGAAGATCTCCGTGGATTACAGCCTTAATTTCCAATCCTTCAAAAACTTTCGGCAGCAGCCTGTTGTCAAACACAAGCGGCCGGCTTACGTCAATGACGTGCTTTTTACGTTTCGGGTCAACCATCTTGAGACCATTGATCCGGAGCCCTTTCTTTTTAAGGTATCCGAACTTTTTTTCAAAGCGATCTAAGGTTTCATAAAGTAACATGACCGTGGTGGTTTTTGGTTAAAATTATATACAGAAGATGTTTTTTCGGATTATTGTTTTTTGCAGGCAACCAGCGTCAGCACTGTTTCCAGGGCGACTGTTTCACTTTTTTGATTTGTTACTTTTACATACCACTCCACCACACCCTGGTTAAGTTGCCCCTCACGTTTGTCCTTCTGGGTCTTCCTCATGCATGTTAATTGAACCTGTATGGTATCACCTACATATACGGGTTGGGTGAACCGGAGGTTGTCGAGCCCGTAGTTGGCAAGCACCGGACCCTTCCTGGGATCCACGAATAAACCGGCAGCGGCAGATATGATAAAATAGCCGTGTGCAACTCTTTTCTCGAAGATGGAACCTTCGAGCGATGTTTCGTCGGTATGAGCATAAAAATAATCCCCGCTGATCCCCGCAAAATTTACAATGTCAGCTTCCGTTACGGTTCTCTTATGAGTGATCAGTGTATCGCCAACCTGTATTTCTTCAAAATATTTTCTGAAAGGATGTACAACATCTTCCCGGATGGCTGCTCCGGGGAGATAGGTATTCATGATTGTTGAAAGCGTTGTGGGTGATCCCTGAAGGGCGGTACGCTGCATGTAATGATGAACACCTCGGACTCCTCCCATTTCTTCGCCGCCGCCTGCACGTCCGGGTCCGCCGTGTACCAGGTGAGCGAGTGGCGAACCGTGACCGGTGGATTCTGCTGCACAGTCCCGGTTCAGGATGAGCATCCTTCCGTGCATGGCAGCAGACCCCAATACGACTTCTTTTGCAAAATGATTATCATAGGTAAAGACCGAACCGACCAGACTGCCTTTACCCATTTTGGCAAGTTCGGCGGCTTCCGTTACATTTTTATAGGGCATTACTGTACTTACGGGTCCAAATGCTTCGATGGTATGGGGCTCCATCCGGTGAAGCGGATCATTACAATACAGGAGCATGGATGAAATAAAGGCTCCTCTTTCGCTGTCGGCCCCGACAACATCCACATGGTCCAGGTCACCGTACACTACCTCACTGGCATTCATCAATTGCCGCACTTTTTCTTTTACATCCTTAACCTGTCCCTTGCTGGCAAGCGGTCCCATTCTTACACCTTCTACTCCCGGATCCCCGATTACGGTTCCTTTCAATCTTTCACGGAGGGAATGAATTACTTCTTCTGTAAGATGTTCCGGAACCAGAGCCCGCCGGATGGCCGTGCAGCGTTGTCCTGCTTTCAGGGTCATTTCCCTGGTGACTTCTTTGATAAAGAGTTTGAATTCCTCGGTGTCCGGTGTTGCATCCGGGCCAAGGATACAGCAGTTGAGAGAATCCGCTTCCATATTAAAGCGAACAGAATTTTCAATGATTGCAGGCTGACTTTTCAGCTTTCTGCCGGTAGTGGCAGAACCTGTAAAGGTGACCACATCCTGGCAGGTGAGATGATCCAGCAAATCGCCGGTGCTTCCGCAGATCAACTGAAGGGAACCTTCGGGAAGAATTCCTGATGTGATGATTTCCCGTGCGACAGCCTCGGTAAGAAAAGAGGTAGAAGTTGCAGGTTTTACAATGCAGGGAACACCGGCAAGAAGGTTAACAGCAATTTTTTCCAGCATACCCCACATGGGGAAGTTGAAAGCATTGATGTGGACGGCTACACCTTCCAGAGGAACACAGATATGGTGACCCACAAAGGTTCCGCCCTTGGAAATCATTTCCATATTCCCGTCAACATAAAAGGGTTCGTCGGGCAATTCCCTTCTGCCTTTGCTGGCAAAAACGAAAACGGTACTGATTCCGCCGTCAATATCTACCCATGAATCGGGTTTGGTTGCGCCGGTGGCCGGGGAGAGGTCGTAAAAAATCTTTTTCTTCTCATTGAGGTACATGGCAAGCGCTTTGAGCATTCTTGCGCGTTCATGAAAAGTCATTCTGCGTAAAGGCGGTCCTCCGATGGTACGCCCGTATTCCAACATCGCTTTAAAATCCAGCCCGTTGGATGTTGCCTGGAACATTGCCTCACCAGTAACGGCGTGATACAGGGTAGCCCCGGTTCCTTCTCCCTCCATCCAGGCGCCACAGGCGTAATTTTTCAATTTGGAGAGCATTGGTTTCTTCCGGTTTATTTGTTCCTGGACCAGCATTGCCCTTCCTGCCTATCTGTTTCAATTAAAATGTTTGAAAATACTCCAAAAGGCTCATTTTCAATACATTAAATTCCAACAGGGGAATTCCTGAAAAAACAGGGAAATGCGTTCACAAAGATAAGTTATATGAAGCTCAAGTCAAGAAGTTATCAACATGTGTTCATAATATTTTAATGTGGTTTTAGCGGCCAAATGTGTTTTCAATCCTGTTACCGGCATTATTAATGAGTACTTATTGGATATAAATCCCTTTTTCCTATCTTTGCAACCCATTAAAAAACTCCGTAAAATCCATTCAAAAACAACATGTTAAACCAGTATGAGACGGTCTTCATCATGACGCCTGTTCTTTCGGAGGAACAGATGATGGATACTGTCAACAAATTCAAGAAAATCCTCACCGATAACGGTTCCGAAATTGTTCATGAGAACAACTGGGGATTGCGCAAACTGGCCTACCCGATCCAGAAAAAAAATACCGGGTTCTATTATCTCATTGAGTTCAAAGCACCGGGTGACCTGATTACCAGGTACGAAACCGAGTTTAAACGCGATGAACGTATTATGCGCTTTCTCACCGTCCGGTTAGACAAACACGCCATTACCTACAACGAGAAAAAACGCAAAAATGCCGCGTTGAAAAAAGAAGAAGAAAAAGCCGCTTAATCCAGAACCCAATGAGTACACAATCCAACGAAGTACGTTACCTCAATCCGCCTGCGGTTGATACGTCAAAGAAAAAATACTGCCGGTTCAGAAAAAACGGCATTAAGTATATTGATTACAAGGATGCCAACTTCCTTATGAAGCTGGTTAATGAACAGGGCAAGATTTTACCCCGCCGTCTTACAGGTACCTCTCTGAAGTACCAGCGCAGGGTCGGTCAGGCGATTAAAAGGGCACGCCACCTTGCACTCATGCCTTATGTAACAGATCTTTTAAAATAGGAGGCAAGGAAATGGAAGTTATTCTGAAACAAGATTTGGACAATCTCGGGTATGCCGATGAAATTGTAAAAGTGCGCCCGGGCTATGCCAGGAATTACCTGATTCCGCGTGGACTCGCCATAATTGCCAACGATCAGAATCGTAAGATCCTGGGTGAAACCATGAAACAGCGCGCCCACAAGGCACAAAAGATCAAAGGCGACGCTGAATCAGTTGCAAAACAACTGGAAAGCATTACACTCAGCATCGGTGCAAAAGTTGGTGATAGTGGAAAAATTTACGGATCCGTTACCTCTTTACAGATTGCTGACGCGTTGGCAAAGCATGGAGTCAATGTAGATCGCAAAAAGATCCACCTTGAAACAGAACACATCAAGACACTCGGAACGTATTCCGCAGTAGTGAACCTGCATAAAGACGTTAAAGCAAAAGTTACCTTCGAGGTGGTAGCTGAATAACCCGGATGTATTAAAGGAATGTAAAAGCTGTCTTTACCATAAGGCGGCTTTTTTTATTCGTAACGAAGCGCCTCGATGGGATCAAGTTGTGAGGCTTTGCTTGCGGGGTAATATCCGGATATAATACCGACCAGTAGGCAGGTAAGCAGCCCTGATACAATCCACAGCCAGGGTACGATAAATCCCGAATCGAGCAACAGGCTCATTCCGTTTCCCGTCAGAATCCCAAGAACTATTCCCAATATTCCTCCGGCCTGGCAGATCATCACCGCCTCGGTAAGGAACTGACGTTTAATTTCTGAGGAAGTTGCACCCAGTGCTTTCCGGATTCCTATTTCACGCGTACGCTCAGTGACGGAAACCAGCATGATGTTCATCAGTCCGATCGCGGCGCCAAGCAGGGTTATAAATCCGATAACCGTCGCAGCAATGGTGACCGTACTCATCTGGGATATAACAAGGTTCGCAATACTGTCACTTTTGGTTATTTCAAAGGTATCCTCCTCACCGATCCGGACGCCGCGAATGGTTCTTAATAAACCGGTCGCTTCGCTGATCGCTGCATCCATCGTTTTAACATCACTGACGCTGACATTGATTGCAAAAGACTGAGTGGGCCTGGAATAATTCTGTTTCACATTGAACAGGGGAAGGATGCAGATCTTATCACCTCCAAAGCCCATGGCACTTCCCTTTTCTTTCAGCACTCCGATAACACGGTATTTGATACTACCTACTGAAATGATCCGATCTACCGGATCTGTGGCTGGAAAAAGTTTTTCTACGATATCCTTTCCGATAATAACCACATTAGATCCGTACTGAACCTCCTGGGGAGAAAAATTTCTTCCTTTTTCCAACTGGTAACCTGCCGTAATGAGATAGTTTTCATTACCGCCCATTACCATGATGTTAGGATTTGATTTTTTATCATCAAACCGTAAGGTCGCAATGGCACTTGCTCTGGTGGAAATGGAAACCGTAGCCGGAAATCTGTATTCACGTTGAAATCGTATTGCCTGGTGGTATTCAATGGGCTTGAAGTTTTTTGGTTTATGGCCGCGGTTTCCTACCCGGATATGCATACCCCGGTTCTGGATGGTAAATGAATTGGCGCCCATGTTGGAAAAATTACTTGCGATGGAACCTTTTATGGCATCAATGGCGGTAAGAATACCAACCAGAGCCATGATGCCTATGGCAATGATGAGGGCTGTAAGGATGGTCCGCAACAACTGGCTGCGAATGCTCCGGGAGGCAACTTTGAGGTTTTCAAGGATGTGCATAAAGCCGTGAAAATACAAAAGGAATCACCGCTTGTAGCTACCAATCCGTTAATCTTTGTTAATTTCAGTGTTTTTAGAAAATTCACGCTTCTTTACCCGGGTAAGAATTGTATTCAATTTTTGTGACCGGAAACCGTTTATTCCGTATCTTTAAAAACTGAAATTTCCAACCATTCTATGACTATGAAAAAAATCCTGGCCACTTTATCCGTGCTGTGTTTCATCACCATGCTGTCTTTTGCTGACGAGCCTGCGAAGACACCTAATGAAATCAAGAAAGAGACTACAGTAAATCCTGCAGAACACAAATCGGGTCATTCCTGCTGTGTGAAGGCAACAAAAGCATGTTGTAAGAACAACAGTGCCGAAAAATCATGTACTCCGGCGCAGAAAGCAGCCTGTGAAAAAGCTGGTGCAGAGAAGGCTCAGGCTTCCGAAACACCTGCACAAATTGAGAAAACAAAACCGGAAGCTGTACGTTAATAATCCGGTAATTTACCAATCAAGCCATCCTGAAAAAACGGGATGGCTTTTTTATTGGAACTCATCCTAAAAACGGAGTACGGAATAGTTGAAGTTTTATATCCTAAAGAATTTTATCAGATACCTTCCATTTAGGGTCATTCATTATTCCTTCAATGACCTGTATCTGCAATCTATAGAATATTTTTCAATTCGCTGAGCGATTCGATTTCCCAGGTAGGCACTGAATCATGTGGGATCTTTTCGGGATTAAAAAACACTGTATCCAAACCGGCCACCATGGCTCCAAGAATATCCGCTTCCAGTCCGTCTCCTACCATCAGACTTTGTTCTGCAACGGCACCTGCTTTGCCCAGGGCATATTCAAAAATACTTTTATCGGGTTTTTTAAAGCCCGTGTGTTCGCTTATGATTATTTCGGTAAAATACTTTTCCAGCTCCGATACCCTGAGTTTTACGCTTTGGGCTTCTGCAAACCCGTTGGTAATGATATGAAGGGTGTATTTTTCACTCAGGTAGGAAAGTATTTCATGGGTATGAGGAATCAGGTACGGTTTGGTAGGACTAATCCTGATATATTCTGCACCTAATTCCCTGGGCGCAAGGGAGGCGTCAAGTCCCATATCCCAGAAAGTGAGTCTGAATCTGTGGTCGCGAAGGGCGGGTTTGTTGATTTTTCCCAGCCTGTATTGTTCCCACATCATTCCATTACGTTCCTCGTATGCATTAATGAATATTTCAGGGGTGGGTACCCCGAGTGCGTGCAATTGAAACGTATGATAAAGTTCAGTTAATACTTCACGGGAGTTTTTCTTAAAATCCCAAAGGGTATTATCCAGATCAAAAAAAATATGCCGGTACATTTTCATTTCAGTATTTCATGAATAGAGCGGGCATGAAAAATTTCAAATGCTGTGGTTATGAGAAGCGACCAGCAGGTTATGGAGATAAACATGTATAACAGAATTTTTTTCCTGTTTTTCTCCAGCCGGGTCATAAAAAAAGTTCCGATGGGAATGGAAAATAAGACCGGGGTAAGAGCGGCAAGGCCAATAAGACCGTAATTCTTCCATATCCTGACCATTCGCCGGGTCCGTGGTGTGAAAACTTTCCGGTGCGGAGGAGGGGATCCGACATATTGGTAATGAATTTCAAACTGTTCATTCGCGTCGGCCACAGGCGGAGAAAACAACTGCTTACGGCGCAATTTTCGCCTTTCTTTTCTTCTGAAAAAATATAACCGGAGCGTTTCCCAGATATCAAACAACCATTCACTGACATGCATGAATACAATGACTCCTATCATACCTCCCATTACTGCATACAGGTTGGTTTCGAGCCAGGTAAAGTCATATTTTTCATTCATGTATGCCAGAGGAGGACCGACTGCAAATTTTACACTGCTGATCAGAATCAGAGATAATATTTTCAGGAATTCATCCACCGTAACAAAAGTAATGATCCGGAGATTTGGGATACATGAAACGGAGCGGTGACGGATCAGAGTTTTTCTCCGTAGGCAAGGTCACCTGCATCTCCCAGCCCCGGAACGATATATGATTGTGCAGTCAACTCCTCATCCACAGCACCTGCCCAGATGGTAACATTTTCCGAAAGATGGCTTTTTACATATTCCACTCCCTGGATACTTGCAAGGGCGCTTACGATGTGGGTGTGTTTCGGGTTGCCTTTGTCCATGAGCGCTTTAAAGGTGCTTACAATCGAGGAGCCTGTGGCAAGCATCGGATCACAAAGGATCAATATCCGGTCTTTCAGCGGGGGACTGGCAACATATTCAAGCTTTATTTCAAAAGTACCGTCTTTGTGGTGCTTCCTGTAGGCGCTGATAAACGCATTGCATGCCTGGTCGAAATAATTCAGTATTCCCTGATGCAGGGGAAGCCCTGCACGGAGAATGGTTCCAATCACCGGCTGTTCAATCAGCATGGGTACATTGGCAATGCCAAGAGGAGTAGTGATTTCCTTAACCTCATATACCATCAGTTTACTGATTTCATAGGCGAATATTTCTCCCAGTCGTTCAAGATTTCTGCGGAACCGCATCCGGTCATTTTGAATATGCGTGTCACGGATCTCTGCGACGAACTGGTTCACAATGGAAGAAGCCAGACTCAGGTTATGGACCATAAGGGATAAGAAATTATTTTTTCAGCCATCGAATGGCTGCAGGTAGAGTGTTGCGTTTGAGTTGTAAATATACAACTTCCTGTGAACCAAAACTGCTGTAATACCGGGCCAGGTTTGGATCCATGGAGCCTTCAAAATCGAGGAGGACGCTTTCACCGGCATGGATGGAAATGAAATAATCAATAAGAAAACTTATGGCGCCCTTACTCCTTCCTGTTTCATTCACGGCCGAGAAAAAGAAAATGTACTTTTCCCGTGATTTCAGAAATACGGCACCGGCACAAAGTTCTTTTTCAGGAGTATAAATTCCGGATGACAGGATCAGGTTTTTTTGGGCCGCCCCGTCCAGGAGTTTCTGTAACATTCCGTATTCCCGTTCACCCAGGTGGCTCAGTCTTTTCCCCCGGTTGTTCCTGAATAACCGGATAATATCCGTTACGTCAACCCGTTCCGGTGTGGTAAGTCCCTCCCTGCCGGCCTTTTTTATGTTTCTCCGGAGGTTTTCCGAATACGCTTTCCTGATGGTTTCAATATCCCTGTTCAGCATCAGGTGATAAGTTCGCCTTTTATTGCATGTAAATTCCGGCGGTAAATTGCCGGTGAACGGATTTCCATCATTTAGCTGGATCTGTATGAGCCGGAATTCGGGAGGAATAGTTCCAATAAAATCCAGGATGCTGTCTTTATAATTCTCACCGGTGTAGAATAATCCAAGCTGCTGAGTAAAAGCCGGCTGAAACAGATACCTGTAACCGAACCGGCTTCGGTGGGTAAGGGGAAAAACGGCGGCATAATCATTTCCGATAAGAGCATCCCAGCCCGGAGAAACTATGTCCAGGTACCAGGAATATGCATACACATACGAATTTTGAGATTGCTGTATACAGGCATCCCATGCTTTCCTGTTTATTTCCGTATGTTTAAGATAACGTATCACGATCCCGGACCTGTTGCTGTTAATGAACGGCGGAACGCACGATTTCTTCATAAATGTTTTCCCATCCTTCCCATGGCTTTTTCCCGCTCAGGCTCTCATTATGCCATAAGGTGATGAAGGTCCCGTCAACGGCTTTAACATTCCGGATCAGCGGTTCCACATATTTCATCACCTCTCCGGGAGAAATTTTCATATAGAGGTTCAGCGTCGCATCCATGACAGCAAAAGGATGAACTTTCAGGGGAAGAGGTTGCTCATTATCGAGGTCATAAAAATAAAAAGCGGTGCATGTTCCTGCACGAAATCCCGGCTCCTGGGCAAAGCCCATGGTGTAGTCATCGGTAATGTCACAATCAACAAGATTTCTGTATGTCAGCGGAAAATTAATTTTCAGAAAGTGTTGCCTGCTTTTGGTAATGTCTTTTTTGACCACCTTCATCAGCCTGGATTGTTCGAGTTTTAACCGGTTTGGCTGTTCCATAGAAGAATAGGATGGATGAATTCCAACTGCATGATAATCTGCAATTGCTTTTATCAGGGACTGGAATTTTTTCTTACTGACAGAAATATTTCGGTCAAATTCCCCGTAATCTCCAAGGAGGAAGAAGTATATGGGCTCCAGTTGGAAACGATCACTGATCCCTGAAATTATTTCATAGGTGTCATACGGATCCTTCTTCAAACCCAGGAGAACCGATGTCCGTTCACCGATTTCTTTCCATTCAAAATGACTGAACGACCGGAAGTATGCTCCTGCAGTCCG
>JADZBN010000099.1 GCA_020852075.1 Bacteroidia bacterium | reverse complement strand
CTGTTGCATGAATCCCTGAATCCACTTCTTCAGTGATCCGGATTCGTGCTCATCTTCCTGACTGACGATAAAATTCACAATACCCTCGTAGGTAATTCCATGATGGTAGCCCGCACTGCCTTCCATGGCGACATTCAATACATCATCGGAACCGTACAGGATAATTTTCAGGGATTCCTCAGGAATATCGGATATCGGCATACTCAGGTTGAAATTATATTTTCTTCCCAGCGCAATAAGTTGTCTGAATATCCAGTTGTCCTTCTGATGTCCCAGGGGAACAATTCCCCCTGCTTTTATGCTGATGGAAGGGTCCGGAATAATACTCCTGAGATCCACTTCCGAAACCGTTCCCAGTCCGTTGCAGGTACGGCAGGCGCCGTAGGGTGAGTTGAAAGAAAAAGTATTGGGTTGCGGTTCGTCGTACGAAATTCCCGAAGTCGGGCACATGAGATGCCGGCTGTAAAAATGTTCTTTGTCCTTTTCATCATCCACAAGAAGGATCGAGCCTTTGCCAAGTTTCATGGCTACTGCCATGGATTCCATCAACCGCTGCCTTGACGCTTCCGAAACTTCCAGGCGGTCAACCAGCAGTTCAATGTCATGGGTTTTATACCTGTCAAGTTGAAGGCCTTTCCTGAGTTCGGCCAGCCTGCCGTCCGTCCGTACCCTGAGATAACCCTGGGAAATCAGTTGTTCGAACAACTCCCGGTAATGACCTTTCCTTGCTTTGACCAGCGGAGCAAGGAGCATGATCTTTTTTCTGTCGAATTTTTTAATGATCAGGTCAAGAATCTGGTCGTCGCTGAGACGGATCATTTTTTCCCCCGTCACATAGGAATAGGCTTCGGACGTCCGGGCAAACAGCAGTCTCAGGAAGTCGTAGATTTCCGTGATGGTGCCGACCGTAGAGCGGGGGTTTAGGTTCGTGGTCTTCTGTTCAATGGAAATCACCGGGCTCAATCCATTAATCTTGTCAACGTCCGGCCGTTCCATAGTGCCGAGAAACTGTCTTGCATACGCGGAAAAACTTTCCAGGTATCTTCGTTGCCCTTCGGCATAAATCGTATCGAAAGCCAGGGAGGATTTCCCGCTTCCGCTGAGACCGGTAATCACAATCAGCTTGTTCCTGGGAATAGTCAGGCTGATGTTTTTCAGGTTGTGAACCCTGGCACCGTATATTTCAATCTGTTCGGAATGGGGAGGCATAATTTGCAAAAACCGGGACTTGCAAAGGTACTAAAATTTAAGCCCGGAAGTATCGGGGCACTGCATCAAAAGCACTTCCTTCATATAATATTCTTTACACACAGCCGTTCAGGCAGATATTTATTTCCCTTTCTTTGCATTTATGAGGAATTCATTGTCATTCCTGGTATTTCTTTTCTCTTGCTTTACGGGCGTTGCCCAGACAGGTGGCGGTGCGGTGTATTCCTTTCTCGACGTACCGGCATCCGCCAGAATTGCAGCGCTGGGAGGAACCTTGATTTCTGTCAGGGATGATGACATCAATGCCGCCCTGCAGGCGCCTTCGCTGATCAACCCGGGCATGAATGGCGCGCTGGCGCTGAATGCAGTTACCTATGTGGACGGCGTGAAGTTTGGAGATGCGGCATACGCCCGTGATTACAAAAGTTTTGGAACCTTCATGGGTCACATCCATTATGCCAACTACGGTCAGTTTCTGGAAACAAATGATTTTGGCGACATTACGGGCACCTTTCATGCTTCCGATTATGCACTGGATCTGGGCTGGGGATATAACCTGAATTCACTTTTTTCAGTCGGCGCTACCCTGAGAGGCATTTACAGTGATTATTACATATATAATGCCTTCGGGATTGCTGCCGATGTTTCAGCCACGCTATGCGACACGACTTCCCACTGGACAGCAACACTCCTGTTCCGGAATTTTGGTTCTCAACTTAAGAATTATGTCAGGAATAATAATGAGCCGCTTCCTGCGGAAGCGCTCATAGCCGTATCCAAACGCCTGACCCACACCCCGCTGAGATTCAATATCACATACCGTCATCTTGAAAAGTTCGACATAACCTATACTGACCCGTTAAACACCGGTGATGTGGATCCCGTTACCGGTGAAGCAACCATTAAGGAAACAAAGTTTTCCGGTAAGCTGGCACGCCATTTTATTATCGGAACTGAAATTCTCCTTTCAAAAAATTTTCACCTGCGTGCCGCGTATAATTTTGAACGCCGCCAGGAACTGCAGGTCTCGACCCGTCCCGGCACTGTGGGTTTTTCGTTTGGAGTAGGGCTGAAGATCAGTAAGTTTATCCTGGGTTACGGTTTCGGCAATTATCACCTGGCAGGCGGAGCCAGTCATTTCTCCATTTCCACCCGCCTTTCCGAATTCACCAAAAAAAGAACGCCTGTTGAAGGGTAACCGGGTTTGCTCCGGTACGCAAGGTTGGGTGAAATGCCTCCCCAAAAAATTTTTTTATACCACAGTATTGGAGCGGGCTGTATCCGGCCTTACCGGGATACCGGTATGGAGTTCCTGAATAAAATATGATAAATTTGTAGTTGATTTCTCACTCTTGAAAAAGGAATGCCCTTCTTGTGCGATGGAGGTAGATGGGGATGCCGCAGAATGTCCTGTGTGCGGATATGAATTTCCGGTTCAACGCAGAATATATGTCTGGGTAGCAGTCATCCTGTTACTGCTTGGAGTGTTGTATTATTTTCTGAGATAAATGGCAAGCGGTAGCGGATTTTCCCATTTATGCCGATGAGAAGAAACTGGGTTCTTGCATCACTGATGCTCACCATGATGCTTGCCGCCATGGACACAACGATAGTGTCCACCGCCATTCCCCAGATCGTTTCAGACCTTGGCGGATTTTCAAGATTATCATGGGTGTTTTCCATCTATTTACTTGCCCAGACCGTAACCATCCCCGTTTACGGGAAACTTGCTGATGTCTTTGGCAGGAAAAAAATCCTGATAACGGGTGTCTGTATTTTTCTTGCAGGATCTGCTTCTTCAGCATTTGCCTGGAATAT
>JADZBN010000098.1 GCA_020852075.1 Bacteroidia bacterium | reverse complement strand
AGTAATGAGCAGACCGGTTCTGCAAGCAGGGAAATGGATATACCTAACGGAGGAATCGCCATCATACGCGGAAACATGGTTGAGCAGGGACCTAATTCCCAAAATTCCAACATCATTGGCTATGGCGCAGAAGGGTTAATCAATCCTGGTCCTCACGAAATTTATCTTGTAAACAACACCCTGGTGAATGACCATGCCAACGGAACTTTCGTGTCAGTTCAAAACGGTACCAATTTGTTCTTTGCCAGAAATAATGTATTCGCAGGTCCTGGTTCCGTCCTCTCCGGAACCTCACAGTTGGCCGATACCGCATCGGACCTCCGCTTCAGCAGCGTAAGTGCTGCAGGATTTATTGACGCGGCCAATTTTGACTACCACTTGCTTCCCGGAGCGCCTGAAATTGACGCAGGGATAAATCCCGGTAATACCACAGGGGGCATCTCCCTTTCACCGGATGCAGAATATGGTTATCCCGCCGATTCCCTTCCACGGAACATTTCAGGAAACCTGGATGTGGGAGCTTTTGAATTCATTACGGGTAGTGGCATACTCTTTCCGGTTCATTCTCCTGTCCGTTTTACGTATAATGCAGAAACACACCAAATCGGAATTTCAGGAATTACCGGTGAATGCAATTACCTGGTTTCAGACCTCTCGGGAAAGGTAATAGCTGCCGGCATACTGAACGATGTGAATCAGGGGATTCAGGTAAATCCTGCAGCAGGTTCCGTTCTTCTTATCCGGATCATCGCTGAAGGCATTATCTGTTCGGGAAAACTCCGGATTATTCAATAACCAGTTTCCCCGAATACCTTCCCCGTTCTGAAGTAAGGGTCACGATATAAAATCCCGGGGGAATGTTCTGAAGGGACAGGGTGGTTTCTGATCCGTCAACCTGTTTCTCCAACAACATTTTCCCGCTGACATCGAATATCTTTATCCTGAAAAAGTCGTCGTTCATAGAAGAGATAATATGTACCCGGTCACTTGCAGGATTCGGAATGATGCTGAATTCCTGTTTATGTTTAGTGCCCGTTATGCCTGTACTGTTAAACCGGTAAGAGGCAATACCCAACTGTGTTTCTTCATGAAGGATGGAAATGTTGTCGAAGGCTGAGGCATAAAGCAGGTAGAATTCAATTCCGTCCGTTAAAACACTCAGCATGATATCAGCAGTATTTACCGGACTGTTAAGTAGTGAAGAATCCACCCACGATCCATTCTGGGTACTCAGGAGTACCAGCCTCAGGTCTGCATTGGGTGGAACATTTGAAGTATTGTAAAAGGATTGCCCTGCGGCAATGATTCCGCCCGGAAAAATTTTCAGGGATTTCCGCGGGTACTCGGTAAACATACTTTGGCCGGTTCCAGCAGAGAATAACATGGAATCTGCTGCACTGAATTTTGAAATGGAGTTTTCTGTCAGCAGATACATACTATCATCCGTACTGTCGTACAGCAATTCCACCGGTTTGGTAAAGGGTGGCAGATTCGTTTCCGTTTCTGACGTTACAGAAGGGTTACTCAGCTTAAGGTGTGCCAGGGAAATAATATGATTGGAGTTTTTTTGCCATCCTATTATCAGCGAATCTCCTTTTTGAACCAGGACAATATCCGCACCGGGTTCTGACAATACGCGGGTACTGTCAAGTAAAGTACCGGTAGAAGCATCCAATCTGAATATCCCTAACGAGTTATCGGACGTGAGGCTGTCCTGAATTTCAAAAACCAGAACTGCAATGCCAGCAGAAGTAAAAAATATTTTTGGCGGAGTGCCGTCATTTATTCCTTCGAAGAAATAAGACGTCTGCCAGTTAAGGCTCCCCTGCGGAGTCATACTTACTGCGGATACGGAATCCCCCGTGGCAGCCATGATAATATTTTGCTGCAGGTCGCTTACAGGTTCGGAAATATAACGCCAGCCCGGAATGGTTGTATTCCAAAGTGGATTGAAGTTACGATCCCGTACATGTATATGACTGGCGGACTGACCCGTCAGTCCATTGATTGAAATTGCAGCGGTCAGTACAAATGAATTCCTGAAAATGGCTCCGCCGCCGAAATAATAGGGTGATTCCACCGTGTCATTTGCCAGGGTAACCAGCTGAACATCCGTGCCGGAGGTCTTCAGGATTTTTTTCAGATGAATCGTTCCATCTTCAAAAAAAGACAGGAGAAGTGTGTCTCCATCCACCACATAACCGAATGGATAGGAAAAGCTGTGTATGGCAAGGCTGTCGAAACAGCAGAAATTGTTGGCCCACTGAAACTGAAGCTGAGCGGCTGCAGGACGGATAACCGGGACCAGGAACAGGATCAAGAGAAATTTGCAGGTCTGAAATCGCATGTTGCAATATTATCAAATGTAGTGATATCCCAAAATGTAAATTTAGAGCCTGGAAATACGTCTCCAACGGATCTTGAATACAACAAAAAATTAATAGAAAGAATATACGCACTATGTACGCAAATAATAAATGCTGTCCGCCACACACCACCTGTGTTTTCAGCATTTTTGCAGGGCTCTCGTTCGCGGGAAACAGCTTTTACTATTCGGTGAATGCTATTCTTTTTTGGATAAATTCTATAACTACAATTATTTAGATGGGCTCAGGGGAAAAAATCAAACCAGAAGTTCCATTACCCGGATTCATTCCTGATTCTTTTCATTCCTCTTTAATAACCTTTACCTTTATAGCCTAAATTCTTTCTATATGTCATCATCCTTCAGCAGCCTCAGTCCCCAACCCGTCTGGAATCATTTTGCAAGTCTGAACGCCATACCCCGTGGATCAAAAAAGGAAAAAGGTGCTATTGCATTCATGAAAACCTTTGGTGAATCTCTCGGCCTTCCGGTTACGGTGGATCAGGCAGGAAACGTTATCATTAAAAAACCGGCCACCAAAGGAATGGAAAACAGAGAGACGGTTGCACTTCAGGGCCATCTAGACATGGTACACCAGAAAAATGCCGACACCCGTTTCGATTTTGACACCCAGGGTATCAAAATGAAAGTGGACGGTGACTGGGTCAAAGCCGAGGGAACCACGCTGGGAGCAGATAATGGAATAGGTGTTGCCAGCATCATGTCCCTGCTCGCATCCACAGATATTCCGCATCCCGCACTGGAAGCCTTGTTTACCATTGATGAAGAAACCGGAATGACCGGCGCCCTGGGATTGAAATCCGGATTGCTCCATGCTTCCATTCTGCTCAACCTGGACACAGAAGACGACCGTGAACTCACCATTGGCTGCGCCGGGGGTCTTGATGTTACTGCAACGGCTGAATACAAAACGGAGAATTTGCCCGGTGGATTTTCAGGATTTACCCTTATGGTAAAGGGTCTTACAGGAGGACATTCGGGGATGGATATCCACCGCGGACGCGGCAATGCAAACAAGATCATGAACCGCATGTTGTCAGAGGTAACTGCACAATGCGGAATCAGGATTCAGAGTATTGACGGTGGCGGTTTACGAAATGCAATACCCCGCGAATCCAGGTCAGTCTTTGCAGTTCCTCAGGAAAAAAGGGAGGCATGCACTGCACTGGTTCAGTCACTCACCAACATACTTAAACATGAATATGCTACCACGGACCCGCATCTTGAAATTATTATTGCTCCCTGCGAACCACCTGCAACAGTATTGCCGGTAGAATTTCAGAAAGCCCTTCTGTGTGCGGTGTATGCCTGCCCGAACGGAATCTACCGCATGAGTCCGGATATTCAGGGACTCGTTCAAACCTCCAACAATGTAGCCCGGGTGTTGGTGGAAGATAGAAAATGCACCGTCATGTGTCTTACCAGAAGTTCTGTGGATTCTGAAAAAATGGATGAGGCTTCGGCAATTCGTGCCGCATTCGGACTCATGAATGCCGGTGTATCCTTTTCCGGATCATATCCCGGGTGGACTCCGAATCCCGAGGCAGGGATTGTAAAACTCATGAGCCGGTTGTACCGGGAAAAATTTAATTCGGAACCGCTTGTAAATGCCTGCCATGCCGGCCTGGAATGTGGAATACTCGGTGCAAATTATCCCGGTACAGAAATGATTTCCTTCGGACCTAATATTCAGGGTGCGCACTCCCCCGATGAAAAAGTACAGATCTCATCCGTACAGAAATTCTGGGGCTTTCTGCTCGATACACTAAAAAATATTCCGGCAAAAAACTGACCGTTTTATTCACGGAAGCACCTGATTCGGGGTGTGTACCCCTCCGTCAATAAGATATTTCCAGGATCCGTCCGGCTGTCTCTCCCAGACCGTGCAATAAACTCCGAAGATCAGCGTGTCATCACCGGCCACCCCACGAGTCATCATTTCCCAGCCACCGTATGTGTACCCAAGGTCTCCGCTGGAGGATACTTTGGCGCGGATAGGATACCAATGCATGGAAAAAGGTTCCGTTTTCCCTTCAGCATTTGCGCGGATAGCTGCTATTCCGACCAATGGCATTTCATTCTGGGACATTTCAATGGCATTATCCGCAGCATATTTTACGGATGATTTGGCAAAGCCTTCATGAATTGCATCATTACTCCACCGGCCATCTAATGCCAGCAACTGAGCGGCAAGACTGTCAGGGTTTTCACTAAGGGAAGGACCTTCCTTTATATTGGACTCGCATGAATAAAGAAGCGCCCCGCTAAGCATTAATACCACGATCTTCATTTTTTAATGTTTTTTGTCTTAAAATAACTAATTATTCTTCTGAAATAATACAAGCAACAAGTAATCTGGATACTTCAGTTAAACAGCCTCCCCGTTTCAGCCCAAATTGACCATCTGAAAATACCTTTATACGTTTTGTTTTTAGTTTGTTAAAGGAATCCGCGGGGAGCCGTACAACACGGGTTCCTATGTAAGCCAATCACTCAAAATATCATCTGTGATATTCCCAAATATAAAATTATATCACCGTATCAGAAATTCCCGGCTTACACAGGAGCTATGTTTGTGCTTATTATTCCTTTATCACTTTGATTACTTCTCTTTTATCATCAGCAGTAATCTGAACAAAGTAAATGCCCGGATCTGCGGTAATGTTCAGGTCAAGTTTTTGAGTGGCGTTATACTTTCCCGTTTGCACACGTTGGCCCATGACGTTTGTGATGACAACTGTAATGTCGTTAAAACGTGCACCCAAATCAATGCTTAGTGTGCCGCTGTTGGGATTTGGATAACATGAAACCATTGTCTCCAATGCACTTTCAACAATACCTACACCAGTTCCGATGGAATACACTCTTACCTGACCGGCAGCATTTCCGTTTCCGTCATTATAAGGAGTTCCAATGGCAACTGTATTTGCATCAGGCATGCTGACTGAATACCCCGAATAATCACCTATTGCCTCCCCGTCAATGTCCACTCCTTGTTGTATCCAGATACTTCCGTTCCAGGTGTACATTCTTACATGGCCCGAAGAAGTCCCGTTTCCACTATTTCCGGGAGCCCCAATGGCCACGGTATTGACATCGGGCATACTGACTGAGTTGCCCGACAAGTCATATAACGCCTCCCCGTCAATGTCTGATCCTTGCTGCACCCAGCTACTCCCGTTCCAGGCGTATATTCTTACATGGCCGGCATTATCTCCGTTCCCACTATTTTCAATAGCCCCAATAGCAACTGTATTAGCATCAGGCATACTTACTGAATAGCCCGACCGATCACCTGCTGCTTCTCCGTCAATATCAATACCCTTTTGCACCCAGGCACTTCCGTTCCAGGTGTATATTCTTACCTGGCCAGAATCAACCCCATTTCCGGTATAATAAGGAGCCCCAATAGCAACCGTATTACTATCAGGCATACTGACTGAGTAGCCCGAGGCATCATATGCCGATTCTCCGTCAATGTCCGCTCCTTTTTGCACCCAGGCACTCCCGTCCCAGGTGTATATTTTTACCTGACCCGCTAAAGGCAGGTTTCCGTTATAATAAGCTGCCCCGATAGCCACCGTATTGGCATCAGGCATACTGACGGAATGGCCCAAACAACTACCTTGCACCCCGTCAATGTCCACTCCTTTTTGCACCCAGGTACTCCCGTCCCAGGTGTATATTCTCACCTGGCCGGCTTGTATCCAGTTTGCCTCATTATAGTGTGCCCCTATGGCCACTGTATTATTATCAGGCATACTGACAGAAAAGCCCGACTGATCACCTGCTGCCTCCCCGTCAATGTCCGCTCCTTTTTGCAGCCAGGTACTTCCGTTCCAGGTGTATATTCTTACCTGACCGGCTTCAGAACCGTTTCCGGCATTCGCAATAGCCCCAATGGCCACTGTACTTGCATCGGGCATGCTGACAGAGTAGCCCGACTCATCACCTGTCACTTCCCCGTCAATATCAATGCCTGTTTGAGTTTGGGCATGTAGTGTTCCAACACCAAAAGCGACAATAAGGATACTAAAAAAAAATTGTTTGCTTTTTTTCATGTTAATTTTGTTTTGAAATTTATAATATGATTATTTGTATAGGGGTGGTTGAGGTAAAATCAATTTGAACAAGTGTTATTCCTTTATCACTTTGATTACTTCTCTTTTATCATCAGCAGTAATCTGAACAAAGTAAATGCCCGGATCTGCGGTAATGTTCAAGTCAAGTTTTTGAGTGGCGTTATACTTTCCTGTTTGCACACGTTGGCCTATGACGTTTGTGATGGCAACTGTAATGTTGTCAAAAAGTGTACCCAAATCAATGCTTAATGTGCCGCTGTTGGGATTTGGATAACATGAAACCATTGTCGCCAATGCACTTTCAACAATACCTACACCGGTTCTTGTGGAGTACACCCTTACCTGGCCGGCATTTGCCCCGTTTCCGTCATTCCCATTTGCTCCAATAGCAACAGTATTGCTATCAGACATACTGATAAAATGACCCGACTGATCACCTGCCGCTTCCCCTTCAATGTTCGCCCCCTGCTGCACCCAGGCGCTACCGCTCCAACTAAATATTCTTACTACCCCTGATTGAACCAGGGTGCCTATTTCAAGAGGGGCCCCAATGGCCACTGTGCTGGTATCTGGCATACTTACTGAATAACCCGACCAATTACCTGCCGCCTCCCCGTCAATGTCTGCTCCTTTTTGCAGCCAGGAATTTCCATTCCAGATGTATACTCTAACCTGACCGGCATCAGTCCCATTCCCGTCATTTAGATAAGCCCCAATAGCAACTGTGTTGGCATCTGGCATACTGACTGAATAACCCGAATTATCTCCTACTGCCTCTCCGTCAATGTCCGCTCCTTGCTGTACCCAGGCACTTCCGTTCCAGGTGTATATTCTAACCTGACCGGCACGAAATCCGTTTCCGCCATTCCATGGAGCCGCAATAGCTACCGTGTTGGCATCAGGCATACTGACTGAGCTGCCCGACCAATCGTTTGCCGCCTCCCCTTCTATGTCCGTTCCTTTTTGCAGCCAGGCGCTTCCGTTCCAGTTGTATACTCTCACCTGGCCGGCATCAGTTCCGTTTCCGCTATTCGAAGGTGCGCCAATAGCCACCGTATTGACGTTGGGCATATTGACTGAGAAGCCCGATAAATCACCTATCGCTTCCCCGTCAATGTCCGCTCCTTTTTGTATCCAGGCGCTTCCGTCCCAGATGTATATTCTTACCTGACCGGCTTCAGAACCGTTTCCTTCATTATAAGGAGCTCCAATTGCCACAGTATTACTATCAGGCATACTGACAGAAAAGCCCGACTGATCACCTGCTGCCTCCCCGTCAATGTCCGCTCCTTTTTGCAGCCAGGTGCTTCCGCTCCAGGTGTATATTCTTACCTGACCGGCTTCAGAACCGTTTCCGGCATTCGCAATAGCCCCAATGGCTACTGTATTGGCATCGGGCATGCTGACAGAGTAGCCCGACTCATCACCTGTCACTTCCCCGTCAATGTCAATGCCTGTTTGAGTTTGGGCATGCAGCGCTCCAATACCTAAAACAATAGTAAGGAAGCTTACATAAAAACGTTTGATCGTTTTCAAGTTAATTTTGTTTTTGAAGTATATAATACGATTAGGCATTACGAACATTCATACACTATATAGTACCTGTTTCAGGCTCCATGTAGCCGGACATTTTTTTCTTTATTAGTTTGTTAATAAATCCCGGAAATCCTGTTTCCCCGTTAAGCGAATACATCCTGTTTTGTTTTGTTTGGTTTGTCTGGGCTGTACGAAGCCACTGGAATGCTCCCCGTTTTTTAGATTACAAGGCTACTTTGCCAAGATAATATTTTCGGTTTAAACCGCATTCAGTTTTATTGAAAGGTTCAGCAATTTATCCGGTGACCTGCCGCCAGATTGATGTTTTTTCGGTGGTAATAAGCGATAATGTACCGTGATTAATTTGATTTGATCATTTCACCAGGTTATTAAGGGGCTATGACAACACCAGGAGCATTCAAATGTAGGGAAAGCAGTTTCGTCAGATAAGCATTTTCCATTTGAAGGAAAAAGAAAACTGACGGAACTGTTTCTCCCTTTGTATTTTTTCAGAATGTTCCTCTTAAAGCAACGATAAAGTTTCGCCCCGGGCCATTTATTCCGCTTGCAAATGTCCGGTATTGGGTATCAAATATATTATCAACTCCGGCCTGAAGTGCAACAAATTTGTGGACCTGATATGATACGCGGAGGTTCAAGGTAAACCATGCAGGCATTCCGTCTGCTGTTGCATATTTCAGATTGTCCTCCCCGGTCAGATTATAGTCTTTCAACCTTTTCCAACCGCTGTAAATAATGAAAATGTCGGAGCTGAATTTATGATTTTTATACTTAAATGAAGTGCGTGCCATAAAAGGAGGAATGTGATCAAGTTGATAGTCTATGGTATCTGTTTTAATTCTTCCATACGTATAATCAACTCCCAAAGACCATATAAAATGTTCGTCAAGATTTGATAAAATGTTTGAGGTAAAGCCATATATATAAGCATGCTTTTTGTTTTGCATCGCAAAAACCTTGCTCATCGTGCCATCATAAAAAATGGAATCCTGTCCGTTGTATTTATAATCAGCCACCGTAACAATATCCCTATAATCGGTATAATACATGGACGTTTCCCACCTTGTCTTATTATTGAAGATTTTAGTTATCCCAATCTCATAGTTAATGGTTTTTTCCGGTTTTAAGTCGGGATTGGGGACCATTGCCATTCCCGGATATGAGCCAAAAAGTTTCGTCATATCATCCACATTGGGGACACGAAATCCGGTTGAAATCAGAAATGAAAGTTTCAGGTCATCCGAGGGACTGTTGATGATTCCGATATTTCCCGAATACACCGGAGTTTTTAACCCAATCTCAGTATATGGAAGGTGAAACAACAAGGCTGTATCAACAAGTGTAGAATGAAGTCTTGTATAGCCTGCACGTAAACCGTCAACCATGGCGAGTTGCTCATTTATTTTCCATGTATGTGAAAAATATAACCCGAATGAATTCATGATATTATCTCCATCCGGATACCGTGTATCTAATTTTCCCGTAGTACCTGTCACAATATCTTCCTTATTGGCAGTAGATTTAAGCGCGTTGAGCTGCATATCCGCCCCAAACCTGATATCATGCTGTTCCTTAATTTTTTTCAGAAAATCAAGGTTCACCCCGATGATATTCACCTTCTCAATCCGGTGATTCAGGGACGCACTGTTAAATTTTCTGTCGTGGCGGCTTTCTTCAAGCATCTGATAGTTCAGGCCTAAATGAATTCCGTCAAATTTGCCTTCTGGATTATTCAGATTCACATCGTATGCAGCAAGCATTCGTGTTTGAGGCCCATAGTGGTAATCAGCATATTTTAATCCTGTTGACGTGGATGGATCCGTCATACGATCAAATCTTGGTACATCGCCTGTAGTTGAATATTGAATATTCAGACTGTGTGTTAAATGGTCGCTCTGCCTGAATGAAATTTTCTGCATTACATCATATTGCGAATAGCCGCTGCCAACCATCAAATACCTGTCACCGTTTTTCATCAGTGAATCCCTGCCGTTTCCGAGATACTTTACGTAATAAGGACGGGTTCCGTATTCGCTTCCATAAAATGGATTTTGATTCTTCCCTGTCATTAAATCACCAAATTTTGAATAACTAAATGATGTAAGTGACGCAACCTTTTTTCCTCCATAGTTAAAATCCAAATGTTCTGTCAGCCCGCTGTATGCACTCTCATACCTCGAGAGAACATTTACCTTAATGTTTGCTTTATCATCCATTGAAAATAATGGTTTTTTGGTATAAAGAAGTATTACACCGCCCAACGCATCACTTCCGTATATAGTGGAAGCCGGGCCATACAAAATTTCCACCCTGTCTAAAATGCTGTTATCCGTCTTAATGATGTCCTGCAAATGCCCATCCCGGTAAATTAAATTATTCAGCCGCACACCGTCTATCATCAATAAAATCCTGCTGGTTTCAAATCCTCTCAATATAGGGCTTCCTCCGCCCAACTGACTTTTCTGTACCGGGATTCCGGCATTAGAAATAACCTCAGCCGTTGTGGCGGCTTCTGCATTTTGGATTTCTTTTGAAGTTAAGACCTGCACCTCCTGCGCAACGGTCTTTCTTGTCTCTTCTTCTTTATTGACCGAAACAACAACTTCTTTCAGGGTAACCGATTTTAGCGTATCGGTTGATTGTGCAAATGAGATGCACGAAATAGTATTTAGCAATCCAATGATTGCCAGTTTTATGGTTTTCATCTTTTTGTTTATTAACTTATGTTGGTTTTAGCAAAAAAGATCCAGCGCATGCCATACAACATGGTGGCATGATACTCCGGAAAAAAAGTGAACTGCTAAACGAACTTTGGAGGAGGGGTTTCCGTCTTAGCAAAAACCGAAGAGGGAACGGCCTGATTGCAGAGATGAATCTCCTGAACCCTTGAAACCGGAATAATATCGTCCCTCTTTTCTGAAAAATAAAGCTGCGAGAAAACTTTTAGTAAGATTTTTACCGCATTTCCAAAAGGAGAGTTCTCGTCGTCCATTTGTTTCTTAACAAGATTATCAAGGCCTGTTAATAATTGTTCCTCTTCTTCGTCATTTATACACCAGTAAATTATCCGCCCTTTTATTGTTTTTTGTTTCACAACATCAAACATCTGATTGTTGTAACGGAATTCATGCCCTTTCCGGGTCCAATCTATTTTCGCCCCTTCGGAAAAAGACAGGATGAATAATTTTTCTTCAGGAAGGCCCTGTCTGATGGTCATCTTCATTTCCTGCCTGATTCTGAATTGGAGAAATTTAAAAAGCGGAAAAAAGCCAACGATGGTTAATCCGATAATTATCAGGAAAAATACGGCACCGGCTTTCTTCATATCAGAGGCCAATTTAGTAAATTTTTAAGGTTTCAAACCTTCGCTTACTGGTAAGCTAAACTGTATATTCCTGATCATCCTGACTCCCTGTTCCGGGATACTGACTCCCCTGTTCCGGCATGTTGACCCCTTCCATTGAAAATACGTATTCCGGCATATTGACACCTTCCTGATAGTTGATTCCGGGATAGTACCTCCCTCCCTCATTTTGGCGGATTTGTATTGTAATTGTCTTACTAGCGCTTTGCAGAAAATTTAAAGCAATGCATCATGTCAGGCCAATCCATATCTATGAGTCAACTCAAACAAATCTTACGCCTACCCCTTCAGGGCTATCCGGTCAATCTGGGAGCTTAGACACACTCGGAAACCATTCGGAACTTAAATAACGAGGTTCTGGAAAAATTCAATCTGCAAGTAGGCGTGCAAATACAAAATGATTGGACAAATATTCAATTATGTACTATCGCCGTTCAGGCAGTTAGTCCGCGTTACCCACAGTACATTCGGACGGAGAGCGTCAGTCGGTTATGATAAGTCTGACCGTCCCGGTAATTTGATTGTTTTGCGTCAACCGTACAAAATAGAGTCCGCCGGGTAAATTGTCGCGGTAAAGTGTGATGGCTTGTCCGCTGACGTTTTTTATTTCCCTAACCGTCTGCCCGAAACAGTTGAACATTGAAATGGTTGCATCCTTCAGCGGAATGCCTGAATTCAAAACTGCCTGTAGCGAAAATGGATTCGGACAGGCTTGAATCAACACGTTTACCGGCAATCCATCTATCCCCACACTACAGGGGTTAACACAGAAAGTAATGGTACCGGCAACAGTTCCTGTATTCAGGTCAATATTCCCTCCGGTTTGGTCGCAAAAGTCAAAGGTACCGGTCATGGTTCCCGAATTCCAGGTATTGTTCCAGATACAAAACTTTCCGGATCCGTTTATCTGATTTCCATTATGCCAGTCGTTGGCAACGGCAACGATTCCATCATTAGAGAAAATGGCCGGGCTGGTGAGTGTATCAATATTAGAAAAGTCATTCGCCAGGGTAATGGTTCCCGCATTAGAATTTGTAAAGTTTTTTGAATTGCAGAAATCATTTGAGAAGATTGCCCCCGAATTTATTACGCTGGCAATATTTAAAAAATTTACTGCGTTTACAGTACCTGCATTATTTAACACTCCACTGGTATTAATCATAAATTGATTTGCATTTATCATTGCACTGCCATTGTTGGTAAATGTTGCGGAGTTTAGTAAACTGTCCGATTGGAACTTTCCATTGTTGGTTACCGTGGATGAAGCCAAAAACACTCTCGAGACAGTCAAAATGCCATTTACAGTGAGTGTGGCAGTACCGCCCGGATAATTGAGAGCAAATGACCTCATGGGAGAATTTCCATTTAACGTTCCGGCAGAATTGATGGTAACGGAACCCGCTGTATGACCATAATCCACATCTAAGGTTACATTGTGATTTATTACCACGGCCCCGCTCCCTATTGGAGGAACGCCGCCCCAGGTAGCTGGGTTGGACCAATTACCATCAGCGACCGTGGTTTGAGCTATACTGCCTGTACATAACAATACCGGCGTTGAAAAGGTCAGAAGAAGATGTAAATATGTTTTCATATTATTTTAAGAAGTAATGATTGTCTGTTCCGAACCAGCAAAGTTTCGCCTTTTGTCGAATGGTATTTTTACTTTTTGAATCTGGCCAGGGTATTTTTTATTCGTAACACCTCGTACAATTTCCCTGGTGGAATACGGGCACTGAAGATATCACCTGTAACTGAATAATGAACGGCTGGCCGGAGTCTGTTCTGAACACAGTACATAGCTGAAGTTCCATGGCCTGGTGCTGATTGCGTTAGCATTTTTGTTGTTTTCGGTATTTCAGTACTGGTGACCTGGTTATTTACTTTTTTCTGGCATGAATGGGGGCGGTGGTGGTGAATTTTTTGAAAATGTTCCCTGCCAGTTTTTATATTGCCACGTTCCGTTCTTTTTAACAAACACAGCAGTATATAATACTTCGGCAACATATTTATCATCAGCAAAAGCCTGAATCCTTCCATTAATAATTCCAACATTACCATATGGCTTTATCTGTTGGTCGAAGAATTTAAATTTCAGATTTTCAAGCATTCTTAGCCGCATAGTGTCAGCAAGAAGCTGCTCTTTGTTTTGAACTATTCCATCTGCGTCAATTGTGAAGAAATCATCAGAAACATCCGTTTTTGCATAGTCAGCAAAATTTGTCAGCGTTACATTCCGCCACATTTTTTTAAAGGCACTATCCAGCTCCTCTCTTGCGGTTTCTGAATTATTTTCAGATGAACCGGGTATTGCTTTGTCGGTATTTGTACAACCTGTTAATAATGAAAAGTATAGTAACACTATTGCAGTAGGTGAATATAGTTTTATCATTTTTTTCATTGTTATGATCGCTTTTATATGGTTCATGTTTACCTCATTTTTAATTCACTGTAATACTCCCCATTCAAACCCCATAAGTCTGGCCCTGTGCGATGCGAAAGCGGGGTTACGTGCAACATGGGCTTCATGGTTCGTTCTGCGAACGCAACGAAGCCTTGGTTGTTAGCGGTAGCTCTTCTTCGTCCGTGTCCAGTTGCTGTGTCTGCTTGTGTAAAGTCGTAACCTGTCAAAGTGCTTGCCTGTCTTGGGTTGTGCGGTAGGAAAGTTCTATTTTTTTGAAGGGTGGGAAATTTTTTATTTTTTTGGGGGGTGGAGAAAAAAATACTCTCTTAAAAAAATTGCTTGCAGCGTTGGCTTGTGCGTTTTTTAAGAGTGTATTTTTTTGTATCCGGGCTTTATTCTTTAAATCCATACCTCTTTGCTTTGTTCAAATTCAGAGTTGCAATTTTCTTGTGATGTTCACTCCATGGTTTTTTTCCCTCAGCAAGCTCAGCCATGAACTTGTATTGATACCCTTCAAGTCGTTTGTTTTTCTTGTCCCACTGAACGATTTTCTTCACAATATCTAGAGTTATTTCATCCTTCTTTTTGCTTTGCTTATTCTTTTCATTAATCTCATCAATATCTTCCAGGAGTTCCGGTGCTTGCTTGTTCACTATTTCAAGAATATTTATT
>JADZBN010000097.1 GCA_020852075.1 Bacteroidia bacterium | reverse complement strand
TGTTCCCAACAACCGATCCTTCCTCAGAAAAATATCAGGAAGGTATTGGGGATGGTGGCAGGTACCGGTTCATGTAAACCATTTTAACAGAAGTGCACTTGAAAAAATGGCCAACCGTGCCGGGATGAAAGTGGATTTTGTGCGGTACCGGGGAGGCGACAGCCTGATGCTGTTGCTGACGGTGATGAATATTTTCGGATTCAGAGGGAAAGGCAAAGCACCGGGCATTTTTCAGAAACGGATTATCCAAACTGTAACCCGTCTGTTCAGGTACTGGTACCATGCCGGGAACGAGGAACTGACTGTCAGGCTGAAAAAGTATGCTGACTGACTACAAGGGGAATATCCACCTGAACCAGAACGGAGGAAGCGGAATTGGTTCAAGCGCCCCAACACAATAAGAGGGAACTAACAGATTCAGCACGAAGACACTCCACAGCAAACGCCTGAAGGTTTTTTCCCCGAATTTGTTTTTAACCACCGGAAAAGACAACAACAATAAGGGAAACGCCAGCCCAACAAGCCGTGAAATATCAAATGCAATGATCATTTGTGAGAGTACAAACAGGAAGCAAACCAGAAACAGCAGGGTTTCATGCCATTGTTTCCGGAAGATGAAGATCAATACAGCCAGGACAGGATAGACCCAGAAAAGGCGGAAAGCCTGAAATATGCCCATCCCAAGAAAATATTTTACATGATCCCAGGTCCAGAACAGGTTTACAGAGGTAAAATAATAGTTCGTGTCAAAATCAACAGGAACCAGTTTTCCGATTATCAGCCTGTAGATAAAATAGGGGATACCTGCGATGGCAATGACCAGTATGGATTGCCCTGCCTTCCGGATTGATAAAGAACGACCCGTCATTAATAAAAAGAAAAAGGGAAACAGGAAGATATTGTTATCATGATTGAAAAGCAGGAGCATCAGGATCAGTCCTGCATGCATTGGACGGTTATAATAATTGAGAAACAGCAGTATAAGAAGATATGACAGGGAATCATTGTATCCCGGAAAATACAATTGATAGGATACCAGGGTGGTAAAAGCAAGAGTCAGTGTAATTCCCAGGCTTTCAGAATGAGAAAATTGCTGCCTCCTGGAATAATGATAACACAAGCCCAGAAAAACCCCAAGGATGCAGAGGGTAAGGTATTTGAGCAATGGCCCTTTCAGAAATGTCAGGTACCCCAATAGTGGTGTAAGAATCCGGTAACGGAGCCCACTTTCCGTGGAAAGATCAAAAGGGTGAGTGCTGAGGCGGGCGAAACCCAGGCCATGGTAATACAGGTTCCAGCGCACAGTGGTAAAAAGGCCTGCTACGGATAAGGCGAAAGCACCCACCAATACCACAGTGGAGACCATCTTAAAACTTTTTTTTAGATGAATCGTGGGATTATCCGGCCACAATACCATATTGTTTCATGTAAGACATCAAAATCGGGATCAGATGCCAACAGGTGTGTCCAAAATTCGTAATTTTAAACTCTCCTGAGGACTCAATCCAAAATATTAATAACCCGTCTTCGTTTGCAGAAAGATATTTCAGTATGAATATATCCCGTCTTGTACAGGTTGTACTTTGGCTTAGCCTGATTATTCCGGAATCCCGCATTGCAACAGCACAGAATCCTTCAGTATCCATAGGAAACTGGCGAATTCACAATCCTTACAATAAAGCCATTGCAGTTTGCGACGGAAACGGAGAGGTGTTTTGTGCCAGCAGGTTTGGATTGTTCAGCTATAACAAATCCTCCGGAGAGACGGAATTGTTTTCCAGGATCAGCGGACTTTCGGATTATGAAATTTCGGGGATCCGCTATAACCCTGCCGATAAAATCGTGCTGGTTGCGTATCAATCATCCAACATTGACCTGATCCTGCCAGATCACAGCATTGTCAATCTTTCGGATATTAAACGAAAAAATATTATTGGAGGCAAGAAAATCAATTGTATTCTTTTTGTCAATCACCTTGCATACCTGGGTTGCGAGTTCGGCATTGTTGTCATTGACCTTGACCGCAAAGAGGTAAAAGACACCTATTACATTGGAGAAAATGGCGGCAGTATGGATGTTGTCGGGCTGGCCTATGATGGTAACTACCTGCTGGCAGCAACGGACAGCGGATTACTCCAGGCGGGATACAATGATCCCAATATTTTCAATTACAATGCATGGAGCCGCGATACAACCATTTACGATCCATACGGCAGCTATTCTTCAGCCGCGGCAGTCAACGGACAATTCGTTGTTACCCGGATCACTGCAGGTGGTACCGGCGATTCCGTCCTGATTCATTCAAACGGATCATGGGGTGCATTCATTCCGGATGATGTGAGCGGAGCCATGGTGGACAGTTACAACAATTATCTTCTTTACAGGAATATTTACAAAACCGTGGTATTTGACGGTTCAGGGGCGGTAATAAAATACATAGATATTAATTCGTATCAGGGAGCAAATCCGGTTTCAGGATTTGCAGACGCACAGAGTAATTTTTGGGTTGCAGACGGAGTCAACGGACTGGTCTTGCAGCCGGCATCGGGAGGTTTGCGTATCATTGCCCCCAACGGGCCAGCATCTGAATCTGTTTGGTCGCTGGACAGCAAGGGCGGATATACCTGGGTGGCTTCAGGCGCATTGACAGGCGATGCGCCCAATTATTCTGTACAGGACGGTATTTACCTGATGCATGACAATTTCTGGAAATCATTTAACCGGAGTAATGATGCAGTTTACAATGACATGTGCAACAGTGCCTCGCCATCGGTTGTATGCGTAGCCGTTGATCCTTCGGACAAGAAACATGCATTTGCAGGTTCATGGGGAGGAGGGGTACTTGAATACGGTGAAAACGGTGGAATCAAAAGGTATGATGAAAGCAACAGCCCGCTGAAATCCATCAACGGCCTCAACAATTACATCATTGTGGGCGGGATGACCTTTGACAGCAACAACGACCTTTGGGTGGTAGCAGGAGGAACCACCTCACCCCTGTATGTAAAACGGTCCGGAAGCGGAAACTGGGAATCCTTTGTCATTCCCGATGCGGATATGTCCCATTACGGTTTGTACCAGATCATTGCCGATGATTATGGTCAGAAGTGGTTTATTGCCCGTGATGGTGCCAGCAGTGGCCAGGGCCTGGGTGTTTTCAATGAGAATGATCCGCAGAATCCCAATGATAACAGTTTTACCCGTTTTATAAATCAGACCGGCAAGGGAGGATTGCCTGATAATTTTGTCTGGTCACTTGCCAAAGACAAGGATGGTGCAATATGGATAGGAACCAGCAAGGGGGTTGTTGTGGTTTACAATCCGGGAAATGTTTTCAGCGGCGGGAACTATGACGCACAGAAAATAATCCTTGAGCAGGACGGATACGCTCAATACCTGCTGGAAACCGAGTTCGTTACAGCTATTGCGGTGGATGGTGGTAACCGAAAATGGTTCGGTACATACAGTGGTGGTGTATTTCTGATGTCTGCAGACGGCACCAAACAACTCCTGCATTTTAACACGGAGAATTCCCCCCTGCCCTCCAATACCATTAAGAGTATTGCGATTGACGAACTTTCGGGCGAGGTGTTTATTGGTACTGAAAAAGGAATCGTTTCCTACCGTGCCGAGGCAACCGAAGGCAGTGATGCGTGTGATAATTATTATGTGTATCCCAATCCGGTAAAACATGAATACCACGGTCCGATAGCCATCCGGGGGCTGGTTACCGATGCAGACTTAAAGATCACCGACGTGGCAGGAAACCTGGTCTATCACACCAGGGCACTTGGCGGTCAGGCCATCTGGAACGGAACAAATTTTAATGGGGAACGCATTCAGACTGGTATCTATACCGTATTTATATCCAATGATGACGGTTCGCAAACATGCACCACTAAAGTTCTTTTTGCCAACTGATGCTGCATAAAACCAGGGGGATCATATTCCATACTACAGAATATTCTGAAACAAGTCTGATTGCCCGAATATATACAGAGCTTTTCGGACTGCAGTCATACATCATCAACAGTGTAAGAAAGAAAAATGCCAGGGTTAAGGCACATACATTTCAGCCACTCACACCGGTTGATATGGTGGTGTATCACAAAGAGAAAGGAGGCCTTCAGCGGATTGCCGAGGTAATTCCCTGTCGTCCATTCCGGAATACTCCTTTCGATCTGAAAAGGAGTTCCATGGTTTTGTTTCTCAATGAAGTCTTATACAAATCCGTAAAGGAGGAAGAACCCAACCAGATATTGTTTGATTACCTGTTTCATTCCCTGGAATTGCTGGATGTACAATCCCCCCTGAATACTGATTTTCATCTATTCTTTTGTTTTCAGCTTTCCAAATACCTCGGATTTTTTCCGTCAAACAATTTCTCTCAGGTAAATAACATATTTGATTTCCGGGACGGAGGCTTCAGAAATGAGCCTCCTCCCCATCCATTTTATACTGAGCCTTCGGACTCTCTGCTGGTTTACCGGATCCTCTCTTCACTTCCGGATTTCCAGGCACAGACCGGGTTTACCACGGCTGACAGAAAAAAGGTGCTGCATATTTTACTTGAATATTTCAGTATTCATGTAGAAGGTTTTGGCAACCTGCGTTCTTTGAAAATTCTGGAACAGATATGGGATTAAGCATCCGCAGATTACACGGAAGCTGCATCTTCCCTTGAAAACCTGGAACGGATCCAGCGGGGCAGCAGAATGGCTCCGATAAACAGGTAGGGATAATAACTCAGCAGCCTCCATAACAGGCCCATTCCGGCTGCCAGACCGGGTGGAGTAAATTCCCCGAGAAAATCGCTGAACATAAATTCAGCAATCCCGCTTCCCCCGGGTGTCGGACTAAACAGAATGATTATTCCCATTACCACCTGTCTGGCAAATACGATGAAATTATCTATCGGGACACTATGAAATGCAAGGATCAGGCAATTGACAATGGAATAACGTGCCGTCCAGGAAACAAAGGTTCCTGCAAACGACTGAATCCAGAATTTCCGGCTCTTGTTTTTAAGTCCGTTACTTGCGATAACAAGCTGGTTCCCCGTATCAAGTGCGTTGTGTTTCCACCGGCGGAGCAGCGGAAGCGAAAACAATTTCAGCAGGAGCCACTTTACAAATCTCGGATTGATAAAAAGTGCATAGGCAACAAAAACCTTATACGCCAGAATAATGAAATACACCACCCAGAAGGTGTAAAAAAATCCTTCTCCGAAGGTAACCGGTGTAAGATTGTTCAGGTCAATGGTAGAAAAAAGCCGGTCCCTGCCGATTCCGAAATATACCAGCGGCGCCATCACAGCCAGAAATATTCCATCCTGAAAAGAGGACAACAATACGGCAGTAATGCTTTTTCCCATATTCACTTTTTCACGGTTCAGGATGAAAATGGCGAAGATGAATCCGCCTCCGATCATTCCCGGTGCAAGGGCGGATGCAAATTCCCAAAGCATAATTACATTGAAAGAATTTCTCCAGGTCAAATGCTCGTCTGTCAGCGCTCTGATCCGTACCATGTATGCCCCGTCACGAACCGCAACCATCAGGAGGGCCATAAAAATCCAGAGTGAGCTGCTCCAGGTCCAGTGAATATTTTCAAAGGCTTCCTTGTCAAAATTCCTTAACAGCAGATAGGTGGCAGCGCTCAACCCGATGAGAACCGGAAGGAAAATCCGCGACGGCCGAAAGGATTTAAGGAGTTGCCTGCTGTCGGATTGCATGAAGAGGATATGGAATGAACCCGGATCAGCCCTTGCTGAGCCAGAAATTATTGAATCCCATTCCCAGGGAAATCCGGATCACCTGTTCCTGCAGTAATTCAAGAATACCCAGACAAGTAAAGATGGCGTGAATTTTATTTTCACAGGAAAGTATCAGATCGGTAAACGGAACTTTTTCTTTTACCTTCAGTTGCTCCAGTACCATTTGCTTTTGTTCACCAATAGTATAGGGATACTGAACAATTTTATGACGTACCCGGTTTTTTTCTGCCTCAAACCTGGTAATTACCTTATTGAAGGTTTTCAATAACTGATACAGATTCAGATTCATCAATTCTTCTGCCTGCGAATTCTGAAGAGCGATTTCGGCGAGTTCACGCTGGATATTTCCACGTTCCGATTTGTTGCTGCGTTCATCTTCCATATTTCTCAGGTCCCCACAGGCTTCCTTGTACTGCTTGTACAGGAGCAGTCTTTCAATCAGGTCTGCTCTTGGATCAATTTCATTTCCCTGGTCATCAAGTTCCGGTCTGGGCAGCAGCATTTTTGCCTTAATCCGCATCAGTGTAGCTGCAACCAGAATGAATTCGCTGGCAAGTTCAATATTCAACTCCGTCATCTGATGGATGTAATCCAGAAAATCATTGGTAATTTTTGAGATGGGAATATTGTGTATATCCACCTCATCCCTTTCTATGAAAAACAGGAGCAGGTCAAATGGGCCTTCGAACTGCGGCAATTTTATTTCGAATACTTTTTCCACCCTTTTATGGGATGCCCGTTAACAGATACAGACCAGGGTCTGTTCGATGATTTTTCTGCCAGGCAAGGATTCAAACATACACAAATTTCCTGAAATGACCTCCGGTTGTAAAGCCGCAGCATGGAGCAAAGAAAATAATGCATAGCAGGCGATGTATAATTTTCATGAACCCTGTCCGGATATATTGAAATTTCAGAAATTGCGCGCCGGCATGAAGAAGGTGTATCATTTAGGTTCCTGTTCAACCTGCAGGCGCATCCTCGCCACCATTAAGCCTGGTAAAGATGTTGTATTACAGGATATTAAAACAGAAGCCATACGACCTGAGCAACTCGATGAAATGGCTAAACTGGCGGGTTCCTATGAAGCGCTGTTCAGCAGGGTTGCCATGAAATACCGGTCCCTGGGACTGGATAAGAAAAAACTGAATGAAAAAGATTACCGACGATGGATTCTGGAGGAATACACATTTCTGAAACGTCCTGTAATCATCTCGGGAACCTGCATATTCATTGGTAACAGGAATGCGACGGTGAAGGCGGCCAAAGAAGCGCTCCGGGCCCGATGAACACAAACAGTAAGGCCCACCTTTCCATATTCCTGGCCAACCTGCTATACGGTGCAAATTTCAGTATTGCCAAAATTTCCCTGCCGGCATATATTCAGCCTTCAGGCTTTATTCTGTTGCGCGTTGTTTTTGCCTGCATTCTTTTTTATATCCTGATGAAGGTTCTAAAAGCAGGTATGAAAATCGAAAAGAAAGACTACCTGAAGTTTTTTCTGCTGGGACTTTTTGGCGTGGCTGTAAATCAATTGTTGTTTTTCGAAGGACTGTCGCGTACATCGAATATCAACGCAGCCCTCATCATGACTGCCAACCCTGTGATGGTGCTGATTGTGGCTGCATTTCTTGTTCATGAACGCATCAGTTCCAGAAGGGTGCTGGGAATACTTTCCGGCCTTGCCGGTGCGGGGACCCTGATTCTGATGAGCGGATCGGGGAATCACGGAAAAGCGGACTGGCATGGAGATCTGATGGTTCTGACCAACGCCCTTTCTTACTCGGTGTATCTGGTCATGGTAAAGCCTGTAATGCAGAAATACAATCCCTGGGTCGTAATTTACTGGACCTTCTTCTTTGGCACCCTGCTCGTCATTCCCTTTGGCTGGCATGAACTGTCAGTGGTAAACTGGAACAGTTTTACGGCGGTTGTTTGGGGTTCCGTTTTTTATGTCCTTTTTGCAACAACATTTCTTGCTTATTTCTTCAATACATACGGGCTACAGCACCTGAGTCCGTCGGTGGTGAGTTTCTATATATACCTGCAGCCTGTAATTGCAACTATTATTTCCCTGCTGATAGCACAGGAAAAACCCAACCTGCTTCAGTTTGTGGCATGTATCTGTATTTTTACAGGAGTGTATCTGGTAAGTACTCCCGGCTTTGCCAAAGCGAAATCTTAAACTACTTTTGTTCAGCCATTTCATTCACTGAACATGATCTGCTCCATGACCGGTTACGGCAGTGCCAGCATTGTCTTTAACCAGAAAACCATTTCTGTTGAAATCAAGTCCGTAAACAGTAAGTTTCTGGATGCAAACCTGCGCCTTCCGGCCTCCTACAGGGAAAAAGAATTTGAACTGCGTACGGAAATCGGAAGAATTGTTGAACGCGGTAAAGCAGAGGTATCCGTCACGGTGGATTCCAGTGAGCCCCCGCGCCGGACTTCCATCAATGCACCTCTTATAAAAAGTTATTATGAAGACCTGAAAGCCATTGATATTGACCTGAATCTTCACACACCGGATTTCCTAAAAATTATCCTGCCTCTTCCCGATGTTCTGAGTACCGGCAAAGCAGCCCTTGATGAGGATGAGTGGAAGGCTTTGAAATCTGCTGTAGAAGCGGCTGGAAACAATTTTATTGCATTCCGGAAACAGGAAGGCCTTGCCCTGCAGCACGATCTTGAATTCCGGATCGGTAACATTCTGAGTCGACTGAAAGAAATTGAATCGTTCGAAAAGGGCCGGCTGGAAGTAATCCGGGAAAGGCTCAGGGCAGGATTGGAAGAATTCATTCAGGCCAATAATATTGACCGAAACCGCTTTGAGCAGGAGTTGATTTACTACATCGAAAAATTTGACATTTCTGAAGAAAAGGTCCGGCTTAAAAGTCATTGTGAGTATTTTATTCAAACAATCCATTCTCAGGCTTCATCTGGCAAAAAACTCTCTTTTATTTCCCAGGACATCGGGAGGGAAATAAACACCATTGGATCTAAAGCCAATGATGCAGGGATGCAGAAAGCGGTGGTGGAAGCCAAAGACGAACTGGAAAAAATTAAGGAACAGGTTCTCAACATTCTCTGATGAAGAATCCCGGTACCCTGCTGTTGTTTTGCGGTCCTTCAGGCAGCGGCAAAACAACCATTGTACGCCATTTACTTACGGTAAGGAACGATCTGGCATTTTCCGTGTCAGCCACCACACGACCCAAAAGGGAAAATGAGATCCATGGGAAGGATTATTATTTCATTTCAGTGGATGAATTCAAAAAAAAAATTGATGCCGGCGAATTCATTGAATGGGAACAGGTATATCAAGGCCTGTATTACGGAACATTACAGGAAGAAATTGAACGGCTGTGGAAAGAAAACAAAACAGTAGTATTTGATGTAGATGTTCAGGGAGGACAGCGGATAAAAAACATTTTCGGCGACCGTGTCCTCGCTGTATTTGTCATGCCTCCGGATATACACGAACTGCATCGCAGGCTCAGGGCAAGAAACAGTGAGACTCCCGAATCCTTCGGCGCAAGAATTGCTAAATCTGAAAAAGAGTTGGGGTATGCTGACCGTTTTGATAAAGTAATCGTCAATGACATTCTGGAAAAATCACTGGAGGAGGCGGAAAGGCTGGCTGCTGAATTTCTGGACACCAAACATTAAATCTTTACTCCATGAAGGTGGGATTGTTTTTCGGTTCATTTAACCCCGTCCATAACGGCCACATGGTCATAGCGGGCTATCTTTCGGAATTCAGCGATCTGGATCAGGTATGGTTCATTGTCTCTCCGCACAACCCGCTGAAGGAAAAGACCTCGCTCCTGCAGGACTACCACCGGCTCACACTTGTAAAACTGGCTATCGGTGAATACCGGAAACTCAAAGCATCCAATATTGAATTCAAACTTCCCAGGCCCAGCTATACCATTCACACACTCACCTACCTTTCGGAACAATATCCTGATCACCGGTTTTGCCTTATTCTGGGCAGCGACAATCTGGAGTCTTTTCACAAGTGGAAAAACCATGACCAAATCCTTGCCGAATACGAATTGTATGTATATCCGAGAAAAGATGCTGCAGGCGGGGACCTGCTTCATCACCCTTCCGTGAAAGTAGTGAATGCACCGTTGATGGAAATCTCCTCGACGTTTATCCGGGAATCCATCCGCAAAAAAAAGGATGTGCGGTTTATGATGCCCGAATCCGTATGGAATTACATTGAGGAAATGCATTTTTATAAACCCGGTCTGAAGGAATAAGGGTCATTTGCAGACTTTTCCGCGAAAGAGTACGTTTGCAGTATGGAACAAAAAAGCCGATTTGGCACCCGTGCCATTCATGCAGGACAGCATCCGGATCCTTCTACCGGAGCCATTATGACTCCCATTTACCAGACCTCAACGTATGTTCAGGAAAGCCCGGGGAAACACAAAGGATATGCGTATGCACGCGGGAAAAACCCCACAAGGGTTGCCCTTGAAGCATGTATTGCCTCTCTTGAAAATGCAAAACACGGCCTCTGCTTCTCCAGCGGGCAGGGCGCTGAAGATGCCATCATAAAATTATTACGACCCGGTGATGAAGTCATTGCTACGGATGATCTGTATGGAGGATCGTACCGGATGTTTACCAAAATCTTTTCCGGCTTTGGTATTGTTTTTCATTTTGCGGATATGCACAATGCTTCGAATATCCGAAACTATCTGAATGAAAAAACCCGGATGATTTGGGTGGAAACCCCTACCAATCCCCTGATGAAAATTATTGATATCAGCGGGTGCGCAAAAATTGCAAATGAAAAGGGGCTTATGCTTGTTGTTGACAATACCTTTGCCTCACCATACCTTCAAAACCCCCTGGATCTGGGTGCAACCATTGTTACTCATTCCGCCACTAAGTATATCGGTGGGCACAGCGATGTGGTCATGGGTGCCGTGTGCACCAACGATGATAAAATTCATGAAGACCTGGCTTTTATTGCCAACTCCTGTGGTGCGGTACCCGGTCCCATGGACAGTTTTCTCGTATTGCGGGGTTTAAAAACCCTGCACGTCCGGATGCAAATGCATTGTATAAACGGGAAAGCAATAGCTGAATTCCTCCGGTCGCATCCCAAGGTGGATAAAGTGTACTGGCCGGGATTTTCAGATCATCCGAACCATGAAATTGCAAAAAGGCAAATGCGCGGGTTTGGCGGGATGATTTCATTTACTCTGAAAAGTCATTCCATGGAAGATGCGTTTGCACTTGCCTCCAGAACCCGGGTGTTTTCGCTTGCAGAATCCCTGGGCGGGGTTGAATCCCTGATAGGTCACCCTGCCTCCATGACCCATGCCGCCATTCCAAAGGAACAAAGAGAAAAGTCAGGGGTTGTGGATTCACTGCTCAGGCTGAGTGTGGGAATAGAAGACACCGAAGACCTGGTGGAGGATCTGCGAAATGCAATAGGCTAAAAAAGTTTGGGAACACTGTGCTTACGGAGGTTGAATTTTGCCGGATTTGAGGATATTCCAGCGGTCAGGGAATTGTCATAAGTTGATCCCGGATGGAATTTAACGGGAATTTTTTTATTTTTGTAGCCCTATACACTAACTCATTCAGGTCATTCATCCCAAAAGCATTTCGGCTGTTTATTACCGGAGTATACAATGGGTTCCTGACCTCAAAAATTCCGCCGGCTATGCCGGCGGTGCTATGTATCATCCGAATCTTATAAAATGAAAAATTTACTCCTCTCTCTTGTGATAGTATTTTCCTTCTCAGGTGCTGCTATTGCACAGGAAGCCCATTGCTTTACCAATGAAATGTACCAACAGGCCATCCGCAACAATCCCGATGCACTGAGAAACCAGCAGCAACTGGAAGATTTTACGGCGCATTATATTTCCTCCCATCCTCAGGAAATGTCCGTACAAAGGACCGGAACCGTTATTTATATCATTCCGGTGGTATTTCACGTGATTCATAATTATGGCCCTGAAAATATCTCAGAGGAGCAGATATTGGATGCCATCCGGATAATGAACGAAGACTACAGTAAACTCAATGCAGATACAATTGATATCATTCCTCAATTCCAGTCTATCGCTGCAGATTGTCAGATTGAATTCCGCCTTGCGAATATTGATCCTAATGGCAACTGCACCAATGGTATTGACCGCATTGTTTCTCCCCTTACCTACCTGGCGGATGATAATTCAAAA
Source organism: Bacteroidia bacterium (assembly GCA_020852075.1). GTDB lineage: Bacteria > Bacteroidota > Bacteroidia > AKYH767-A > 2013-40CM-41-45 > JADZBN01. The sequence continues at coordinate 6,539 of JADZBN010000097.1, read as the reverse complement.
CTCAATCCCTGGCCCAATAATAAATACCTGAATATATGGGTTGTGAATTCACTGGCAAATACCGGTGCGGCAGCCTACGCCTATTACCCCGGAGTTGCCAACCCTGCCGTGGATGGTGTTATTTCAAGACACAATTATGTGGGCAGTATTGGAACCAGCAGCGTGTCAGGATCCAGGACTCTCACCCATGAGAGCGGGCATTGCCTGAACCTTGCCCATGTCTGGGGGAACAATAACCAGCCGGGCGTTGCATGTGGCGATGATAATGTCTCGGATACACCCATTACCATGGGCTGGACTTCCTGCAACCTTCAGGGCTCCATCTGCAATCCTCCCATTATTGAAAACGTGCAGAATTATATGGAATATTCGTTCTGTGAAAACATGTTTACACTGGGCCAGAAAGCCCGGATGCATGCTGCGTTAAATTCGGCGATTAGCGGTAGAAATAACCTCTGGAGTGCTGCGAACCTTGCTGCTACGGGAACTGATGGATCGCCGGTTCAGGTTTGTGCTCCGGTGGCTGACTTTAACTCCTTCTCCCAGCTTGTCTGTGCCCCTGCCACCATTGCCTTTAATGACCTGAGCTGGAACGGCCATCCTACTACCTGGTCCTGGGATTTTCCGGGTGGAAATCCGTCCACATCCACCGATTCGGCACCATTGGTTCAATACACAGTGGCAGGAACCTATGATGTGACGCTGACTGTGGGGAATTCTGCCGGAACCAATTCGATGACTAAAACCGGATTCATTCGTGTGGCGGGTGATCCGATTGACACCATTCCCTTTTTCCAGGATTTTGAGACCGCCAATTCCTTCCCCGGGTCGGATGGTTATGTAATCAACCCGGATAACGGTCAGACCTGGATCCGGGTAAGTAATGCCGGTTATAGCGGGACTTCGAGCATCCGCTGTAATAATTACAGCAATGTGGCCGGTCAGGTGGATGACTGGGTGACTCCGTCCTTTGACTTTTCCAACCTTACCCAGCCTTCCATCTCTTTCTGGGTTGCAAATGCAAGGAGAAACAGTACATCAAACGACGAGTTGAAGGTATGGGCAAGTTCTAATTGCGGTCAGTCCTGGATCCCCAGATGGACAAAAGCAGGCGCCGCACTCTCCACAGTAGGTGTGGTTTCCACCAGTTTCATTCCCAACCAGCCTTCCCACTGGCGGCAAGAGACGGTTTCTCTTAACTCTTTTGCGCTTAAGCCAAAAGTAAACTTCAAATTTTCAAATATCAGCGACAGGGGGAACAACACCTATATTGACGACATCAATATTACCGGAACCTTTGTAAGTGTTGATGAAATTGACGACATTCATCTTGGGATGGCACTTTATCCCAACCCAACTTCTGCAGCCACTACAATACAATTCCTTCTTTCCCGGGAACAGGATGTTTCCCTGAATGTCAACGACCTTACCGGTCGCCTGGTTGCAAATATCAGCAAGGGAGAACTTGCAGGTGGCTTGCATGAATTTCCGCTTTTAATAACCACGCCTGGTATTTACCTGGTGGACCTGGTGGTTGGCGGTAATCATCATATCCGGAAACTGATTGTATCAGGGAACTGATCGTCTTTCAAATAAACCGAAATCCTCCCGGGCAATTTCCAGGGAGGATTTTTTTTACCGGATGCGGGAAACATATTAACCTTCGTATCGTAGCAAATAATTCCATAATAATTGGGGATTCACCATTTTTTTTGAAGATTTGCGGTACCCAACCTCCTCCTGCATTGTGAAAAGATTCAAATACCTGATTTTACTGTTTTCATTTCCATTTTGGGTTTCTGCCCAGGAGGCTCCGGAATACCTGAAAAATTCGGTATCGGTGGATATTGCCCAGACTCTGATAAATGAACTCAACCTGAGCTATGAGCATTACTTATCACCACGACGGAGTATTGAATTATCCGGAAGTCTGGTTTTCACCAATCCTGTTCTTGAGGATATGATGGACGACTGGAGTAATACACACTATTTTTCAGAACATGGATTTGTCATCCGCGCCGCATACAAACTCTACAAACGAAAACTGGATGATTCGAAGTGGAGGGAATTTATTGCTCCGGTGATTATGTATAAAAATCTTTATTTTAACGAGCAATGGTTTCAGAACAGTCAGACCAATGAAGCAACCGGAGAAAAATATAAAGAGTGCCTTTACCAAAGTCGTAAAAGAAGTGTGGTTGGAATTGAATTTATCTGGGGGAAAATCTACGATATGAGCAAATCCACGGCATTTGAATTTTATTACGGTCTGGGACTTCATGCCACATCCGCTGTCAGGAAAGACATAAAGAAACAGGATGTCTGTGATGTCACACCTGTTTATGATGTAAATTACACGGATAACAGTTTCTATTTCAGACCCACCTTACGGGGAGGCATAAAATTTCGTTTCAGTTTCTGATTTTTCTTTCAATGTGCTTCCAGCCAGGTTTTACCCGTTCCGATTCCCACCTCAACGGGAACTTTTAAAGGAAGTGCATGTTTCATGCGATCCTGAACAAGCAACCTAAGTTCGTCCACTTCTCCGATAGCTGCATCAAAAACCAGTTCGTCATGGACCTGGAGCAGCATCCGGGTGTTCATTTTATTTTTCCGGATGTCATCATGAATCCTGATCATGGCAATTTTAATCATATCGGCAGCACTCCCCTGAATCGGAGCATTGATGGCATTTCGCTCCGCAAACCCTCTTACTGTTGCATTGGCTGAATTAATATCCCGCAGGTACCTCCTGCGACCCAATATTGTTTCCACATATCCTTTCTTCCTTGCTTTCTCAATACTCTGATCCATGTATTCCCTGACAGAAGGATATTGACGAAAATAATTTTCAATGATTTCTTTTGCCTCCGTTCTGGAAATATTCAGCCTGTCGGCAAGTCCAAATGCGGAAATACCATAGATAATACCAAAGTTCACCATCTTGGCTTTCCTGCGCATGTCGGGCGTTACTTCACCGAACGGTACACCATACACTTTTGAAGCCGTCGTTGAATGAATGTCTTCTCCACGGGTAAACGCCTCCAGCATTCCCACATCGCCACTCAGTTCGGCGATGATCCGGAGTTCGATCTGGGAATAGTCAGCAGACATCAGAATGAATTTTTCATTCCTTGGAATAAATGCCTTCCTGATTTCCTTCCCCCGCTCCGTACGAACCGGAATATTCTGAAGATTGGGATTGTCTGAACTCAGTCTTCCGGTTACAGCCACCACCTGGTTAAATGAGGTGTGTATTCTTCCTGTTGCCTTGTCCACCAGTTCCGGGAGAACATCAACATAGGTGTTCTTTAATTTCACCAGCTCCCGGTAATCCAGGATCGAACGTACAATAGGGTGCTTGCTTTCCAGTTTACTCAGTACGTCTTCACTTGTCGAATACTGGCCGGTTTTTGTTTTCGCGGGTTTATCGGATATATTCAGCTTCTCAAAGAGAACTTCTCCAACCTGTTTCGGGGAGGAAACATTAAACCTTGTTCCGGCTAATTCCTGGATTTGCTTTTCTGCAGCAAGAATATCTTTTGCAAGTATGGCTGACAGATCCTGCAATGCCTGCCTGTCAATATGAATGCCTTCGGACTCCATTCCTGCCAGAACGGGGACAAGCGGCATTTCAACATCATTAAACAGTTTTAAGGTACCTGTATCCTGGAGCCTGGGTGCAAATACCCTGTACAACTGATAGGTAACATCGGCATCTTCGGCAGCATATTCAGAAATAGTATCCAGGTCAACATCCCGCATGTTTTTCTGATCCTTTCCTTTTTTACCTATAAGGGTTTCAATGGATACCGGAGAATAATTCAGATATGTTTCGGCCAGTGCATCCATGTTATGGCGCATTTCGGGTCGTATCAGAAAATGTGCGATCATGGTGTCAAACAGATCGCCTTTTAGCTCTATACCATAACGCTTCAAAACCGAAAGGTCGAACTTGATATTCTGACCGATCTTACCATGTTCGGGGCTTTCAAAAAATGCACGGAATCTTTCCAACGTTTCCATAGCTTCCGTTCTGTCAGCAGGAACCGGAACATACCAGGCCTCATGGGGTTTTATGGAAAAGGACATACCTACCAGTTCTGCGCTGAAAACATTTAGTCCGGTCGTTTCCGTATCAAAACACACGTGTTTTTCTGCCAGCAGGGATTTCAGCAATTGTTCCTGCTGTTCGCGATCCGCAGCTATACGGTAATTGTGCTGAACCTCTTTAATGGTAAGATGTGTCCGCTGAGTGCCGGCAGTTTCTTCCATTTCAGAATCCGGATCATTGCTGCTGAACAAATCGGGAGCCCTGGTGACAGCAGGTGAAGCAACCTGGGGCATTATCCGCACTTCAGCAGGATTGCCCTCATTCAGTTGTAACTGTTCGGCAAGCCGCACGAATTCAAGTTCGGTAAACAATATGCGGAGTGCTGATTTGTCCGCCCCTTTGATTTCCATTTCTTCGGGCTGAAATGTAAGAGGAACGTCGGTAAGGATCGTGGCAAGCCGCCTTGACTGAATGGCTTTCTCCCTGTTGTTTTCGACCTTCTCCTTTAACTTTCCCTTCAGTTGGTCTGTGTTTTCCAGAAGATTTTCCACGGATCCAAACTGCTTTATCAGTTGAATGGCTGTTTTTTCTCCCACTCCCGGAATGCCCGGTATATTATCCACCGCATCGCCCATCAGGCCCAGAATATCAATTACCTGTCCGACGTGTTCAATCTCCCACCGCGAACAAATTTCCTTTTCACCGAGAATCTCGGCTTTCCCTCCGCCCCGTGGAGGTTTGTAAATAAACGTATGCTTATCCACCAGTTGCCCGTAGTCCTTGTCCGGTGTCATCATATATGTTTCAAAGCCCTCCTTTTCTGCCTGTTTAGCCAGTGTACCGATGATGTCATCCGCTTCATATCCGTCCATAGAAAGGACAGGTATCCGGAATGCTTCGCACAATTTTATCACATAAGGAATGGATGCAGCAAGGTCTTCGGGAATTTCCTGCCGGTTCGCTTTGTATTCGGTAAATTCCTCATGACGTCCGGTGGGTGCTGCCGTGTCAAAAACAACTGCAATATGCGTTGGTTTTTCTTTCCGGAGGACCTCCAGCAGGGTATTTGTGAATCCAAAAATGGCGGACGTGTTTTGTCCTTTGGAATTAATCCGGTGATTGTTACTGAATGCAAAATACGCCCTGTATATCAGAGCCATTGCATCGAGTAAGAAGAGTTTTTTGTGTTGTTCCTGCATGGTGATTTTTCACTGATCCTGCATTCCTGTTATTTCCCTCCTCCCATCATTCCGCCGTCCATGCCATCGCCACCATTGTCTTTCAGGTCATCGTTACGTATTCCCCTTTTCTTCTTCTGGTTGCCGGAAAAATCCATTTTCCCAAAACGGTAGTCAAAACTTATTCTTACACCAAAAAATGTCACCTTGTTATTATTGACATAGGTGAAGCCCTCGCCCTTGTATTCGTTTCTGAAATTCATATAGGGTGAGGCAAAATTGTCAAGCCCGAGTCCGATACCTCCCTTTTCATTTTTAAGCTCCCATCGAGCACTCAGATTATAGTAAAAGAATGAGGTGGATTTCCCCTGAACACTGTATCTCGGACCGTTAAAATTCCCAAAAGCCTGTACCCCCCAACGTTTTGTAAATTTATACGACCCGTAAAAACTGATATTATAGTTTATGCCGTCGTTCATCATGTGTTGCGAAAAATTTTCCGTTTTCACTTTGTAATAATACATATTGAAATTACTTCCCAGAAAAATCTTCATCTGCCACATTACATTGATACCGATACTCATACCGGTGGAATAATTCTCCCCGATATTTCCGTACGTGCTGACGTACACATCATTGGTGTCAACAAACCGGATACCTTCAATGGCATTATTGGTAAACCTGTGGTAAACAGTGGTATTGATGCTTCCGAAATTCCTGAACCAGTTCCAGCCCAGTTCAAAGGCATGGCTTTTTTCAGGGCCCAGCAGGGGATTTCCGTAACTTATATTCAGTGAATCACTCTGATTAACATAGGGATTCAGATAGGTAAAGCCGGGCCGTTGAATCCGCTGGGTATAACTTAGCTTCAGGGTATATTTCGACTGTTGCGTATAGGATACGGTTGCACTGGGTACCCAGTTGTCATAATCATTACTAAAAGCAGACGCGCTTCCCTGACTGTACGAACCGTGAACGCGGGTATGCTCATACCGCACTCCTGTTTTGATTCCAAATTTTTTCACGGTAGCAGACAATTGGCCATACCCTGCATAAACATCCTGTAAATAATCAAATGTATTACTCCTAACTGCGTCTGTAAAGTATGCATCAGAGGGAAAATCGAATACTTTGTAATCATAATCGCTGTACACTGTACGGAATATGGATTTTGCTCCGGTTTCTAAGATGAATTTTTTTGTAAGAGGATGAACATAATCCGCCTGAAATGTCAGCTCCCGGTTCCTGCTGTTATTCAGACTGGTTTCCCTGTAATTCTCAGTCATCAGGCTGTCGAGGCTGGAAAT
>JADZBN010000096.1 GCA_020852075.1 Bacteroidia bacterium | reverse complement strand
TTATCGAAATTCTAAATATCCTGGTCAGTTAGCATACTGTCAACCTGGCAGCGTCCTCGTTTTTTTGTATCTTTGCATTTCTGAAAACCAAGCCAGATGATGTTCCGGGAAGGGGAAAAAATAATCGTTGAAAGCAGGCAGGGAGAAGCCCTGGATTCCTTTGAAGGTATAGTTCCGGGAAGCAAAAAGCTGTACCTGGAAAGCTACGGATGCCAGATGAACTTCTCGGACAGTGAAATTGTGGCTTCCATCATGAATGGTATCGGTTATGTTCCCACCACTAAAATGGAAGAAGCAGATGCCATTTTTCTGAATACCTGTGCAATCAGAGACAACGCCGAACAGAAAATCTGGAACAGGCTGCGTGAACTGAAAGCTGGCAAACAGAAGAACCCGGATCTCATCGTCGGTGTTCTCGGATGTATGGCAGAACGATTGAAGAACGAACTGCTTGAAAAAGAGAAACTCGTTGACATCGTTGTCGGCCCGGATGCATACCGTGACCTTCCCCATCTTGTTGCCTCCGCAGGCAGCGGTCAAAAAGCCGTGAATGTGCTGCTGTCAAGGGAGGAAACGTATGCGGAAATCAGCCCGGTCAGGCTGGGCGGCAACCATATCAGTGCATTCATATCCATCATGCGCGGATGCGACAATATGTGTTCCTTCTGTGTAGTTCCGTTTACAAGAGGACGCGAACGCAGCCGGGATCCTGAATCCATTGTTGCGGAAGCCACGGATCTCTTCAACAGGGGATACCGCGAAGTGACATTGCTGGGACAGAATGTGGATTCGTACCTGTGGTGGGGAGGAGGACCGAAGAAAGACCTTCCGGAGGAAACTGTCCGGGGCGCACTCGGACACCAGCTGGATGAACCACAGCAACGTCAGTTTACCACTTTTGCCGACCTGCTTGAAATGGTAGCTGTGGTAGATAAAAACCTGCGGATTCGTTTTTCAACCTCTAATCCCCGCGACCTGACCGACGCGGTACTGCATGCCATGACCCGGCATACAAATATCTGTAAATACATTCACCTTCCGGTTCAGTCCGGCAACAGCCGGATTCTCCGGCTGATGAACCGCGGATATTCCCGTGAAGAATATATGCAACGGATAACATCCATACGCAGCATCATTCCGGATTGTGGAATTTCCACGGACATTATCTCCGGATTCTGTACGGAAACTGAAGAGGAACACAGGGAAACAATGAATATAATGGAATGGGCGGGGTATGATTTTGCCTACATGTTCAACTATTCAGAGCGTCCTGGAACTCTTGCGGCACGACAATATGCTGATGATGTAAAGGGAGAGGACAAAAGCAGACGGCTGAAAGAAATCATTGAAGTGCAACAAAGACTGTCGCATGAGAGCAATCTCAAAGATATTGGAAAAGAATTTGAAGTACTGGCTGAATCCGTATCAAAACGGAGTGATGCACATTTATCCGGCAGAAACAGTCAGAACAAGGTGGTTATATTCCCAAAAGGACACTATAAACCCGGTGATTACGTCAGGATTCGTATAGAAAAGTGTACTCCGGCAACACTGCTTGGTTCTGTTGTGAACGGGCAGACCGCCGGAAAATAAACGGAAGAATGACCATCCAGGAAATAAAAGCACGATTTGGAATTATCGGGAACTCATCCCAGCTTGAACATGCCATCAATGTGGCAAGACAGGTAGCCGCTACCGATATTTCCGTATTGATTTTCGGGGAAAGTGGAGCAGGCAAGGAAGTGTTTCCGCAAATCATCCATCAACTGAGTGCGAGGAAACACGGGCCCTACATTGCCGTTAACTGTGGAGCTATCCCGGAAGGGACCATTGACTCTGAACTTTTCGGTCATGAAAAAGGATCCTTTACCGGCGCACATGAATCCCGCAAAGGATATTTTGAAGTTGCCAACGGAGGAACGATATTTCTCGATGAGGTGGGTGAACTGCCGCTGAATACCCAGGTGCGCCTGCTTCGGGTACTCGAATCCGGTGAATTCCTGAAGGTGGGTTCGTCCAAAGTCCAGAAAACGGATGTCAGAATTGTTGCGGCAACCAATGTGGAAATGCAGCAGGCCATTGCCGGCGGTAAATTCAGGGAAGACCTGTATTACCGGCTTAATACCGTTCCGATACGCATTCCGCCTCTTCGTGACAGGCAGGATGATATCAACCTGTTGTTCAGAAAATTTGCTGGCGACTTCGCCGAAAGGTACAGGGTGCCGCCACTTATCCTGCAGCCCGAAGCACAACAACTTTTAACGGAATACAGATGGCCGGGTAATGTCAGGCAACTGAAAAATATTGCAGAACAAATGTCAATTCTTGAAAAGGACAGAACGGTTCACAGGGAAACACTCCTGAATTATCTCCCTCCCGATCCGCTTACACGACTGCCTGCCGTTCTTCGTGACGAACATCAGGGGGGATCAGAAATCTCTGAACGTGAGTTGTTGTATAAGGTGTTGTTTGATATGAAGAAGGACATGAACGATATGAAAGCCCTTATTCACGGGATCATGCAGGGTGACGGGCACAATGAAGAATGGCAGGAACAGCATTCACACCTGATCAACAAACTTCATGAAGATCCGGGTCATTTCATTACCACCTCCGACCCTAATGTCCGTATCCATCCACCGGTTAAGCCCCAGCCGGCTGCTTCCGGTCCGATACAGGAACACGAAGTTGTGGAGGAAGTACTCAGCCTGGTGGACAAGGAAAAGGAGTATATCCGGAAAGCCCTTCTGAAACACAAAGGAAAAAGAAAACTGGCAGCAAGAGAACTTGGCATTTCTGAACGGACTCTTTACAGGAAAATGAACGAATACGGAATCCATTGATTTCATATCCGGTAACGCGGACTCTATGTTTGCAACAATGAAACTGAAACCAGGTATCCCTTTTACCCTGATTGCCGGCATACTTTTTACAGGAATTTTATCCGGATGCAAGGTGAATTACTCCATGACCGGCGCTTCCCTTTCACCGGATGTGAAAACCCTTACTGTAAAGTATTTCCCAAAAACGGCTGCTCTCGGCCCTTCCACACTCTCACAGACTTTCACAGAAGCGTTGAAAGATAAATTTCTTTCACAAACCAGCCTGATGTTGTCAGACCAGAATCCCGACCTGACCCTGGAAGGAACCATCACCGGATATACCGTTTCCCCTCAGGCCATTCAGGCAAATGAACAGGCAGCCCAAAACCGGCTCACCATAACCGTAAGTGTAAAATTTACCAATATAAAAGACGGAAAGCAGAGTTTTGAAACAAGTTTTTCCCGGTTTGCAGATTTTGAAAGTTCTCAGAATATTGCAACGCTTGAAGATCAACTGATCCGGGAAATTGATGATCAACTGGTGGAGGATATTTTCAATAAAGCAGTAATTAACTGGTAATGGAATACAGGGAATTCCGATTATTACTGGACAGGCAGGGGCTTGCGGAAAAAAGTGCTGCTGCTTCCCTGGTGGAAGTGCTCCATGAATTTCCATATTTCCAGACTGCCCATCTTCTTCTTGCAAAGGCATTGCATGACCAGCGAAACATCCGGAGTGAAAAACAATTGCGGATAGCAGCCGCATATTCCGGTGACAGAAAGGCCTTGTTTACCCTCATTCATTCAGAGGTGAAAAAGAATGTCCAGGAGACAACCGTTTCACCATTTATTCTTGACACCAACGAACCGATTGTAACCCAACAAGAGGAACACGGTGAAGCAGAACTTCTCAATCCTTTCATAGCTGTTTCTGAAGATATGGAGGAAACAGAAATCCACGCCACCGATATTACCGACTCCCTCCCGGCACCGCAACCGGTTGACGAAATCATTCCTGAAGACCGCGAACCGCTGATCATACAGGAAGAAGAGGCGATGCCGGAAACATTTCCGGAGACCACTGATCCGCACGATATCATCCGGAACCGCCTGGCCGAAATCCTGGGTACCCGCGGGGAGACCTCTTCCGGAACTGAACCGGAAGCTGTGGAAATGACACGTCCCACGGAACCTCCGGCCGAAAGTGCAGGAGAGGATATTTCTGAAAAAACTGAAGCAGGGCATCCCGGTGAAACCGAAACTACTCCCGGTGTTCCTGCAGCCGCTACAACAGAAGAAAAAGAACCCGTGGAGAGTTCTGTGAGCAGCAATGAGGTGAAATTACCGGATACCATCCGCAAATCGGAACTGGAACATGCCATGGAAGATTCCATTCTGCATTCCCTGGAAAGCCTGCCGGTAATCAGTAGCCAGAAGCCGGCAGAAAATGCCATCGTCCATACAGAGCAACCACAAAAGCCTGAAATACCGGTAACGCCCAAAACGTTTTCCGAATGGCTGCGACAAAAAAGTAATCAGGAATTCGGCAAGATTGAAATAGTACATGCGGAAGGAGAAAGCACACTGCCTGAAAAGACGACAGGACCTTCGTTGTTTTCTGTGGAAACCCTGTTGGAACTGCCGGTGCGGACAAAAAGTGAGGAACACCGGGAACAAGAAACCTTAATTGACCGGTTTATCGCAACAGACCCCAGGATCGTACCCTCGAGGGCAGAATTCTACTCCCCGGCAGGCCAGGCAAAGAAATCCGTTACGGAGCATGATGACCTGATCTCAGAAACTCTTGCCCGGATTTATGAACAACAGGGGCACCTGCTGAAAGCAAGGGCTTGTTACGAACGATTGGCCTTGTTATTTCCCGGAAAAAGCGTTTACTTTGCGGCCCTTGTACAAAAAATTGACGATCAATTAAATCAATCGAATAAACAGGATATATAATGTATACCGCGATTACAGTTCTGATCATATTGGCCTGCCTGCTTCTGGTTCTGGTGGTTTTAATTCAAAATCCAAAAGGTGGCGGTATTGCTTCGGGTATAATCGGATCAAATCAGCTTATGGGAGTGAAAAAAACGACCGATTTCATTGAAAAACTTACCTGGGGGCTAGCTCTCGCACTGGTAGTGCTATGCCTGGCTGCCGGGTTATCGCTGCCCAGTAAGGAGGCCAGAACAGCCGGTGGAACCAGTATGCAGGAGCAGATTGACAATGCTTCGGCCGCTCCCAATACCCCTGCCAATATTCCCATTGCACCTGCCAAACCAGGAAATGGTGAGGGACAACAGGGCGGTTCCGGATCTACCCCCGGGAAATGATTTGCAACAACAACCCCTCTTACCGGAGGGGTTTTTAGTTGTGCATTTTCCTTGTGTCAACCTGTCACGGCAGTGCTGACAGGAATTTCGGAAAAAAGGCTGTACTGGAAAACTTGGCATATTACCTGTTAAATTGACCTATTGGCATTGTTTCTGAGCAGGGCCGGTCACTCAAAATGAGATGTAATTTTATTGTCTAACGTAATAAACTGATCAAAAAATGAGCAAAATTTCATTAAAGCCCCTTGGTGACCGCGTTCTGGTCCAGGCTTCGGCAGCAGAAACAAAAACTGCCGGCGGCATTATTATCCCTGACACAGCCCAGGAAAAACCCCAAAAAGGCAAAATCGTGGCTGTTGGTAACGGTAAAAAGGACGAGCCTATGACCGTAAAAGTTGGCGACAGCGTTCTGTACGGAAAATACTCCGGTACGGAGGTTTCCATCGAAGGAAAGGAATACCTTATTATGCGTGAATCCGACATTTTTGCAATTCTTTAATGACGGGATACAAGCATTGTTGTTCTTAGTAAATACGCAATTTCAAACCCAATTAATCAAAAAATAAAATGGCAAAGGATATCACCTTTAATCTTGAAGCCCGCGACCGCCTTAAAAAAGGCGTTGACGCCCTGGCTAATGCAGTGAAAGTTACCCTCGGTCCCAAAGGCCGTAATGTAATTATTGACAAAAAATTCGGTTCACCTTCCATAACCAAGGACGGTGTGAGTGTTGCAAAAGAAATCGAACTCAAGGACCCGATTGAAAATATGGGTGCTCAGATGGTAAAAGAAGTCGCCTCTAAAACTGCCGATGTCGCTGGTGACGGAACAACTACCGCTACTGTTCTTGCGCAGGCTATTGTTACCGCCGGACTGAAGAATGTTGCGGCAGGAGCGAATCCGATGGACCTGAAGCGTGGCATTGAAAAAGCCGTTGAAAAGGTGATTGAAAACCTTTCAAAAATGAGTAAGAAGATCGGTGATGACAATAAAAAAATCGAGCAGGTTGCTTCAGTATCGGCAAATAACGACGCAGAAATCGGCAAACTGATCGCTGACGCGATGGCAAAAGTTAAAAAGGAAGGCGTTATCACTGTTGAAGAAGCAAAAGGTACTGATACCCACATGGAAGTAGTGGAAGGTATGCAGTTCGACCGTGGCTACATCTCTCCTTATTTCGTAACCAATGCCGACAAGATGGAAGCGGTTCTTGATACGCCTCACATCCTGATTTACGACAAGAAAATCAGCAATATGAAGGAACTGCTCCCGCTTCTGGAGAAGCAGGTTCAGACCGGCAACCCGCTTCTTATCATTTCCGAAGAAGTGGACGGCGAGGCACTGGCGACTCTTGTTGTGAACAAGATCCGCGGATCCTTGAAAGTTACGGCTGTCAAGGCTCCCGGTTTCGGCGACCGCCGCAAAGCCATGCTTGAAGACATTGCGATCCTGACAGGTGGTACCCTGATCAGCGAAGAGCGTGGATTCAAACTTGAAAATGCAGACCTCAGCTACCTTGGTAAAGCAGAAAAAGTCACCATTGACAAAGATAACACGACCATCGTAAACGGTGCCGGCAAGAAAGCCGATATTACCGCACGTGTGAACCAGATCAAAGCTCAGATCGAAACTACAACCTCCGATTACGATAAGGAAAAACTTCAGGAACGTCTTGCAAAACTTGCAGGTGGTGTTGCCGTCCTTTATGTAGGAGCTGCCACAGAAGTTGAAATGAAGGAAAAGAAAGACCGTGTGGACGACGCGCTGAACGCAACCCGTGCAGCCGTTGAAGAAGGTATCATTCCCGGCGGTGGTGTTGCGTATATCCGTGCCATCAACGGCCTGGATAAAATCAGCACTGACAACGAGGATGAAGCAACAGGAATTGCAATCGTTAAACGCGCCCTGGAAGAACCGCTTCGTCAGATCGTTGACAATGCCGGTATCGAAGGATCCATCGTGGTTCAGAAAGTCCGCGAAGGAAAAGAGGATTTCGGGTACAACGCCCGTATTCACAAATATGAGAACCTCTATGCCGCAGGTGTGATTGATCCGACCAAAGTTGCCCGTGTAGCACTTGAGAACGCCGCTTCCATTGCAGGAATGCTGCTCACTACAGAATGTGTTCTTGCAGACATTAAGGAAGAAAAAGCTGCACCCGCTATGCCTCCGGGAATGGGTGGTGGAATGGATTACTAAAATATCCTCACCAGATTTTAAAAAGCTGTCCGTTTCGGGCAGCTTTTTTTATTTTCCAAAAGTTTAGTGACGAATCAGGCACCTGGCATGAAATTCATCATTTGGGGTTACCAGCGTCATCAGGTATTGCCCTGATGGCAACTCCGAAACATTCACCCAATACTGGTCCCTGTCAATTAATTCAAACGGCATTTCTTTTCTGATACCCGTGAGCGTTGTCATATAAACCGCCTTCACATCTCCTGAAAAACTGAAATTAAAATAACGATCCGATGGATTCGGTGAAAGAAGAAGTTCCCGGGTTGGTTCCATGAGAGTGCGTACGTACTTCATGCCCAGTATTTGCTCCAATCCATCCGTATCCACCTGCCGGAGCCGGTAATAAGCAACATCTGCGGGGTTGTAATCCATACAGGAATAATAGTGCTGCATGGTGGACGTACCCGCCCCGGGTTCGCGGCAAACTTCTGTCCATTCAGTAGTGTCTTTGCTCCTTTCAACGGTAAAATATCCGCAATTGATTTCCGAAGCCGTTGACCATTTCAACTCGACCGTCTGATGCCTGGGTATGGCTGTAAAACCTTCGAGTTTAACCGGCAGCGGATCATTGAAATAAACCGTAACACGTATCTGATCCACGTGCGCAGTGAGTACGAGTGAGAAGAGACCGGTTGTAAGCCGGGTGGAAAGAGCCACTCCAAAACTACTGCTGTTTATATCGGCGGGTGTCAGGGATGTTCCCCATGTGTCGGAGGACCCGCCATAACTGGCGGTGGTTTTCCAGGCAGGCCAGGCTCCGGGAGAGGCGTGATCAATACCTTCCATATTCCCGCTACGAACTAACATCAATGAATTATCCGTGACGGATGCTCCGATAAAAATACCAGCAGCCCTGTGTGAAATATCCACCTTTATGCCGCATACAGATGCTTCCGCCGGAATGGAAAAATTAAAATTCTGGGCCATGATATAATTGGAATTGACTATACTGTTGGAGGAGAGGAATTGTACTACCGATGCGTAATTATTGTCCTGCAAACGCAGGTTGGAAAGGTTGATCCAGGCAAGGGATCCGACAACCGGATTATTTGAAAAAGTATTTCCTGCTGAAGGCCCGACGGCTACACACTGGCAAAAGGTTTTCACCGAAGCCAGCCACAAAACCAGGATAATCGGAATAATTCTCATATACCGTACGGATTTCGAAATCCCGAACCGGAACAATTCGGATAAAGTATGAACAATCCGGTGTGTCCATTGCAAAATCCATCATTTTATCTTTCTCAGGACTGAAAATATCAGCCCGTTTCTTACACCGGTTTACGCGGTAATGAATACCCATCCAGGTTCATTTGTTCCATAAACGGCATTTTTCAAGAGGTCAGGAAGTCAGCAAGGCCTAAAAGTTACAAAAGACAACACTTTCCGGCTTCCTGGCATTTACTTTTCAATCTGGAGAGCGGATCATCCTGTTATTCGAAGACGCTTTGAATTTTTCGTTTTCACCTTTACCTTTAAGGTGGTATTTCGTGGTAACCGGCAATATCCACGGCCTTGACCAAGCCAAAATCATTCATGAGAATCTCATGGCCGGTTTCTACCCGATCAGTGTCACATTGAACCGCATTAAATCGCCCCATTATCTATGCTATTTTCCAGAATTAACCTTCAGTCGGTTCTTATCAGGGAACGGAATCTTCAACAAGGCCTGCTGAATGAAGTGTATGATCTGATTTTTGAATCTGTACTTGAGGAAAAAGAACTTCTTAAAAGACTCAGGTCTGACCCCACCGGAGAAGTCACGGTGCTGAAAAAAGAAGCTGAACCCGCGTCATGCCGCTTGCCTTCCTCCGGATTACTCAGCGCTTGGGAGGTTGCGGCAACAACGGATGAAAATGATGAAAAATTGGTGTTCAGTCAGGATGAAATAAAAAGAATCTGTATCCGCTACAGACTGCGGTTTCTGGACTCTGTCTTTTTTAAAGGCGATTATCCCTATGAAGTGTTGCTCAGAATAAAATCATTTGAGAAAAAATACCATACGAAAGTGGAACACTTCAAAATCATAGCGCCTGATCATTCTTTCCACCTTGAAAATATCAACCGGGATCCGTTGCTGTTTGCAAAACTTAATGACGACAGGTATTACCTGATACATAAATGGGGCAGCGACCTGGCGTGGCACAAGCGATTTACCCTTTGGCCTCTTCAGAATTTAAAGACCTTTCTTATTACCATTCTTGCGATTTCGGCTTTGCTGGTATTAATTATCCCGTCATCGGTAATGAACGGAGTAGTTCCTGATTCGGAGGTCTATCTGAGGGGCTGGCTTATCATTCATATCTTTATCGGCTTGTCTGCCATGAGTGTCTGGGCCGGACTTACCTTTAACCGGACACTGAGTAATATGAAATGGGAAAGCAGGTATTACAATTCCTGATTAAAATAATTTTACGATAATTATTTTATCCAGACTTCATCGGTAAAAATGAATGCCTCGCCTCCGGCTCCCTGATGCCATGAAGGAAGTTGACCGAAATTCTTTGCAATTACTTTAATATATCTCGCCTTTACCGGCCGGCTGAGCCTGAGTGTAAAATCTTTCAGGAGGATTTCAGGATCTCTGATATCCACTGTATTCATGACAGTACCCGCATCTGAAAAGGAATTGCCATCACGGGAATACATGAACTTTACCCAAACCGGCATGACTATCCAGGATCGCATGTCCTGAAGAAATCCTGCTCCAAAATCCCTGATGGATTGCGAATGTTTCATATCAATGACCAACTCAAGGTCCTGTGCCTGGAATCCCTGCCACCTGCCTTTTCTCCAGTCTTTATCGCCGCGTAATCCGTCAATTATGCCTTCATCACCTCCCGCCGAATACTGAGGATTATACCGTGAATGCAATTGCACTTCCCAGTCCGGATGTGGTGCTTTGTAATAATGCGCTGTTACCGAAGCACTTTCCTGTCCGTTTAAAAAAGATTTGGCGGTGACAACTGTTGTTGTGTCCAGTGAAAAAGGAACCGAATATACCCGGGAGCCAGCATCAGGAACAGATCCGTCAACCGTATAATGAATATTGGCGCCTGCCTCGCTTGATATGGAACATTTCATGGCAGTGGAAAAAACCTGTTCCGGGGCAGAAATAACCGGAGCAGGAACTATGGCAGGAACACCCGGTGGAATCGTAGCTGGCGGGGTTTGTACACCCCTGGTAATGGAAGGCTCAGAACCCATGAGAAATTCCAGAACTCCTCCTTTTAGCAGTGTATTGACATTTACAAATGTTGAGTCAAAGGTCTGAAAATTCAACGTTGCAGACTGAATGAATGAATTGGAAGAGGAAACATTCAATCCATGGATGGTAAAGGTTTTTCCGTTTCCAAGATGTATAATGATTTCAGGGAACAATGGAGAACCGATTGCATACCAACCCGAACCAGGTGTGACCGGATAGAGTCCCATTGCACTCCATATAAACCATGCACTCATTTGACCGCAATCTTCATTCCCTGATAGCCCGTCAGGTCCCGCTTTATACATCTCTCTTGTGATCTGGCTTACCCGTTCCTGTGTTTTCCAGGGCTTTCCACAATAGTCATACAAGTATGCCATGTGGTG
>JADZBN010000095.1 GCA_020852075.1 Bacteroidia bacterium | reverse complement strand
TCGACAATTTCTAATCCATTGGTTGAGTTATTCATCAGGAAGCCTCCTAAAAATGATTCCCACGGATATCCGGGATTAGCATTACAAAAATTCTGAACCCAAGGATATGAAGGAGTTGCAGTTGCATATGTTTCTGCAGAAAAAAGCGGCCATATCTCTGATCCAGTTTTCCCATATGTTCCTATTAATTGAAGTCGTTTACAATTTCTCGTAAATAAATTAGTGGTATATGCATTATACGTCGTTAATAGAATTCTGTCTTCTAGCCAATCAAGCTCATCGACCTGAGTAGTTTCGGTAACCTGGCAAGTACCTGGCGTAGTCAATAAAGTATTGTTAAAGTCCGCCAGATAGTCTTCAACAATCAATGGGTAAGCGCTTCCACTTTTTATTATTTGCATTGCCGTAAGAATGTTTTTATGATTTTGATATTCTGCTTTTCGATCACAAGTAGTCGGATTGGTAGAATTATCCGGGAGATTCCAGTACTCATATTCAAGACTTAAAACATCTATTTTTCCGGAATGAGTAGAGTTATAGTCAATAAACGTGCGAAGATGTGTTTTTGCAATCTCAGCCGTAGCCTTAGTGCTAAAACTGCTATTATTATCAGGATTTGTAATACTCCGCAGAACATTGATTTGATCGGTACTAAAATATTGAGCATATTGATAATAGTCTATCGGATCGGTCCAATGTGGTTCTCTCATAAAGTTATCATTAAAAAAAGTTGATGAACTGCCAACAGCTCCAACGCTTATGCCTGCATTATGAAAAACATTTACCATATCAGATAATACATTTTCTAATGTGGCATTACCCATTATACCCTGATCCAAGCCAAACAAAGCAACGTAAGAAAAACAATTATGATGTGCATAATTTATCAACTTAATCCAAGGGCTTGAATTACCGTTACTGTGTTCAGTTATGATATTAGCCATGCAATCAACATACATTCCCCTAGCATGTGTTCCACATGAGACGCCTGCAAAATTGATTTTCACAATAAAAATAAAATGCAAAAGAAATAAGGTTGTTTTCGTTTTCATGATTATTAGACTTTGAAATTAGAACTATATGTTGAAATGCTTACTTAACAGTAAATAATCCTTTAAATACAGTTGTTAGTGATTTCATTATTTTCGAAACTACCTTATGTCTCATTTCGAAATGCAAAACTCAAAATAAAAGTATACATTTTTATCCTTACAACACCTAAGTCGACTATCATTTTTCCGCAGACACCCCCTCACAGCGAATCGTTCCATAATCGCCCAACGAAAACTGTCAGCAATTTTTCCTCTCTCCCAATTTTCCCACAAGTCTCCAACCGAAATACCAAAATAAAAAATAAAAGTGTATTAAAAGTCAAGTCACCTGCCTCAGACATACAGACTTCTTCCGCAGACACTCCTTCACAGCGAAACATTCCTCACACCCACAGCGAAACTACAGCGAAACACTTCCGCGTCCTAACGGCTCCTAACGAGCCCTAATGAAAAGCAACAGGGCTCATTCTCGCGTACTGGTGCGTAATGAGCCCTGATGAGTCGAAATGTGAGGTCCCGAGCGGATTACCTGAAGTGATCACGCCTTGCGCCTATAGTCAAAATGATTCATCCATCCCATGACGCCTTCGGCGCCCTGGTCTTTTTTATTTCTTCGCGCCTTCAAACCTTCGGTTTGGACTCTTCAAAATAAAAAATCCCAATCCGTTTCACGGCAGGGATTTTTATCTCATTTATCGAGGTCCCGAGCGGATTCGAACCGCTGTACAAGCTTTTGCAGAGCTCTGCCTAGCCACTCGGCCACAGGACCTTGATTGGGTTACCTTCTACTCCAACGTATAATTAGGAATTTTGAAGGGTTGCAAGTATACAAAAATACCCTGTTTTTTGTTACTATTTGCCTTCCTGATAATTTAAAATACTGATTTGAAATACATTAACTGGAAGTCATTCAGTGCTTCTCTGTTACATCCACCCGCACTTCACCCACATCCCCGTTCACCGGAGGCGCCAGCTTGGTTACCGATACCCTCACCTTCCGGATTTCATGCAATTCATGAACCAGTGCTTTAGCAATCCTGCCTGCTACATGCTCAATTAACCGGGACCGAATTGCCATCTCCCGCTTCACGATTTCATATACAACACAGTAATCAACAGTCTCCGAAAGGCTATCCGTCTGAATGGCGGATGACACTTCGGCCTCGATCTTCACGTCAACCCGGTAATGCCCGCCAATCTTCTCTTCTTCCGGCAGGCATCCGTGAAATGCATAAAGCCGGATGTTGTTTACTCGAATTACAGTCATATTACTTCCCCCGGAAGAATTTCAAATGGTTCCGGTCTGAAACCCGTTATTACTCAAATGTTACCAGCCGCTGCTGCGTTACCCAGGAATCCTTCAGGGTTACTGTCCGGTTGAATACCGGTTTCCCTTCAGCAGAATCCGGATCCATACAGAAATATCCCTTGCGGATAAACTGGAACTTATCCCCCACCCGCGCTGATGCAAGCGATGGTTCGGCAAATGCCGGATGAATCACCTTCAGGCTGTCCGGATTGATGTAGCTCTTAAAATCACCCTCTTCAGAAGCAGGATCCTCCACGCGAAACAACCTGTCGTACAAACGGAGCTCACAGGGAATGGCATGCGGGACGCTTACCCAGTGTATCGTGCCCTTTACATGGACACCACTGGTATCGCTTCCACTCCTGCTTCCGGGAATAAATGTGCAATGTATTTCCATCAGTCCGCCGTCATCGTCAGTGGTGAAGGATTCACACTTAATGATATATGCATTTTTCAACCGAACCATCAGTCCGGGCCCGAGGCGGAAATATTTTTTCCCGGGATGGATCATGAAGTCGTCGCGTTCAATCCACAATTCCCTGCTGAACGGAATAGGGCGCGTACCACCTCCTTCGGGAGTCTCGGGATTGTTTTCTCCATACATCACCTCTTCGGTACCTTGAGGATAATTGTCAATGATTAGTTTCACCGGATCCATGACCACCATCACCCGGTTGACCTTCCTGTTCAGGTCTTCGCGGATACAGAATTCAAGCAGACTGAAATCAATCACATTCTCACGCCGGGCAACGCCCACACGATCGCAGAAGTTCCGGATGCTTTCGGGAGTGTACCCTCTTCTTCTCAGCGCACTGATCGTGGGCATACGGGGATCATCCCATCCGGAAACAACTTTTTCATTCACGAGCTGCAACAGCCTGCGCTTGCTCATTACTGTATAGTTCAGATTCAGCCTGGCAAATTCATACTGTTGACTCGGAAAAATTTCAAGCTTACTGATAAACCATTCATACAAGGGCCGGTGTACTTCAAATTCCAGGGTACAAATCGAATGTGTGATCTTTTCGATAGAGTCGCACTGGCCGTGGGCAAAATCATACATGGGATAAATACACCATTCATTTCCGGTACGATGATGATGCGCATGCTTGATGCGGTACATGATCGGATCGCGCATGTGCATATTGGGTGAGGCCATGTCAATTTTAGCACGAAGAACTTTCCCGCCGTCAGGGAACTCTCCTTTTCTCATACGTTCAAACAATTCCAGATTTTCCTCAACACTACGGTTGCGGAAGGCATTGCCTGTTCCCGGCTGTGTGGGAGTGCCCTTTTGTGCTGCAATTTCATCCGGGGTGGAATCATCTACATAGGCCAGTCCCTTGCGGATCAGCGAGAGGGCAAATTCATACAATTGTCCGAAATAATCAGAAGCATAATATTCACCGGCCCACTCAAACCCCAGCCAGCGGATATCATTCTTAATGCTGTCAACATACTCCGTATCTTCTGTAACGGGATTGGTGTCGTCAAAACGGAGATTGGTATTTCCTTTGAATTCTTTTGCCAGGCCAAAGTTGAGGCAGATGGATTTGGCATGGCCGATGTGCAGGTAGCCGTTCGGCTCCGGAGGAAAACGGGTAAGCACACGCCCGCCATGTTTGCCGGATTTTACATCACCGGCAACGATT
>JADZBN010000094.1 GCA_020852075.1 Bacteroidia bacterium | reverse complement strand
TCAGGATTACAGGGGAAGTTTAAAATTGTTGACGCAAAAGTACTTAAAATATTGTGGCTCTTAAAGGTAGCCTTGTAGTGGAGTTTTCAGGACAGAAAATGGATAAAAATTTAACAACCTTATTCACAGGAAGGCAAAAAATCAGGCTGTTAAGTGTGGATTCAACCAGTTCTTACCTTGCCGAAATGCTCCGGTTTCAGCCAATGCCGGAGGGAAGTTGTGTTACGGCATTGTCGCAAATGGACGGGAGGGGGCAGGCGGGAAACCGCTGGAGCAGTGATGAGGGCAAAAATATATTGGTCAGCTTTGTGTTTTTTCCCACTTTTTTACCGGTAAATAATATATTTCTTCTAAGCAAAACCTTTGCCCTGGGAGTGTGTGATTACGTTCGCGGCAGGACAGGGCCGAGATCTTGTATCAAATGGCCCAATGATATTTACTGGAATGACAGGAAAATTGCCGGTATACTTATTGAAAATTCAATTGGCAATTCAGGAATTTCTCACAGTATTCTGGGAATTGGACTGAATGTAAATCAGGAGCAATTTCCTCAACACCTTCCCAACCCCGTTTCATTATCCCAGATTCTCGGAAAGGAATTTGACCTGGAAAAGGAACTTGCCCTGTTGTGCGGCTCCCTGGAAGCCCGTTACCTGCAACTCAAAAGAGGAGAAGATCAGCGCATCAGCGAAGATTATCTGAAGTCACTGTACCGGATAGGTGAGTGGAAGAGATTTTCCAAAGATGAAACTGAATTCACCGGAAAGATTACAGGGGTTGCATCTTCCGGTCACCTGATCATTGAAATGAAAAACGGCGAAGTGTCGGAATTTGACATTAAGGAGGTCAGATTTGTCATCTGATATGGATGGCAACCTGCGAAATCAGTTCCTGCTGATTGTCATTTCAGACAATGGAAACCCTGAAATATCTGTAAGCCGCAGCAGGTAATTTCCGGCCGGTAATCCGGATACATCAATCCTCATTTCCGGTTGTCTTAATACTCCCTCGGCCACCCTTTCCCCTTTCAGGCTGAAGAGTGCAAACTTTATTTCGGGCATATAGGTTGGAGAAAGTATTCGTACGGTGGTATGGGAAGGATTTGGGTAGGCCTGCCACGATTTTTTCCCGGATACAGAGGTGATGGCATTTGGATTATCCAGTTTTAATACTACTCCGTCATCTCCGGCAGCATAGGCTATGGTGGTGCCGATACACTGAATGGCGCTGATAGTATCACAGGACGCGGTAAAATCAGGTGTCCAGTTCATCCCGCCGTCGGTGGTAATATATACCGTACTATCATTGCCAACACAATATCCCAGTGAACTGTTTGGAAACCATGCATCATTCGTATATAAGGGCATTGCCGCATTCAGTACCTGGCTGGTAAACTGGAACTCTGTATCACCGGGCGACGGAATCCAGGTAGTGAATGAATGAATTTTGACCAATGAATTTTGGCTGGATGGTACAAAGCCAGCATCGTGGTTCATGAAAATATAGCCGGTGTCACCGTTAAAATGAAAAGCGGTAAACGCATCCGCATTTGGAAATGAAAGCGGATCACAGACATGCCAGCTTCTTCCCCCGTTTGCAGACCGGATCATATAAGCGGAATAGGTGACAAAACCGGAAATCAACCCTGCGCAGTATCCGTGGAGTGAATCCGGAAAGAACAAATGATCCAGTGAAATGGTGGATGTCGGAATATGGTACAGCGTGTCCCAGGTATCTCCAAGGCTGGTACTGCCAACAAGGTTGTTGCCGATACCGAATATGGATGAATTCCCGGGACTATACAGGTCGAGAGCATGGTAATTCAACGGGTCATCTGCCACTTCTTTCCAGATAACACCTCCGTCTTTTGTCACATAAATTTTGCTGCCGCCGGCAATGGGATTCAGGGTGGAAAGAAAAAATGTATCCTGGTTGATCATGTGTACAGATTTGATATCGTCAGTGAACCCGAATGAATTCAGATCATTCCAGGTAGAACCGCCGTCCGTGGTTAGCAAAATGGTACCCTGTGCACCGCCCACCAGTCCTGTCTGATCATCCAGGAAATGGAGGCAGTATAATTTTTTGGTTGTACCCGTATTCATCTGTGTCCATTGTGGTGCCACGGCGCATATACTTCCAAAAGCCAGCAGGAACAAGGCGAGCAGGGTATGAAAACGAATCTTTTTGACAAATGACATGACTCCGGTTTTTAGGTTCCTACGAAGGTAAGTGCAGGAAACAAGAATATGCATGAAGACCTTGCAAAGTAACCAACAATCTGCTATGAATTCAGGGGTAAATCTTTCAGTTTTCCTGCAAGCAGGTTAAGGAAATTTGTTAGTGGTTTTACAGCCATCATTTTCAACATGGGATTCAGTTCGGCATTAAAAGCAATCTGAACCTCACTGGAAGTTCCCAGGTCTTTCAACTGGATGTCAAGGGTAAAATCGAACGGTGCTTTTCCGTCTTTTGCAATTTTAATCAGCGTATTCGGATACTTCTCCACGATCTTCATGCCCAGGGAAGCCATACCTGAAATTGTAAAACTGCATGTATCCTCTGTGGATTGCCAGTCAGTGACCTGTTCCGGCATGAGTTTTTGAAAATTATTGAAGTTGGTGAGAAAATTGAAAATAGCATCCGCAGGTTTTTCCACAACAGTTTTTTCGCTTTCGATACGCGTCATAGGATTCAGTTATTTACCCCAGGAATCAGGAGACTCTCTCCATTTTCTGAGGGTTTCCAACTCTCCGGATTTTATGTACCCCGACTTGGCGGCATGTTCCAGTAGCGTATTGTAATCGCACAAGGCAACAAGGCGGCAGTTCTCCTTCCGGAAATTTTCATCTGCCACAGGGAAACCGTAGGTGAAAACGGAAATCATTCCGGTAACGCTGCATCCTTCGCTGCGGAGAGCCTGAACGGCTTTGAGGGATGAAGATCCGGTGGAAACCAGGTCTTCAACAACCACAACAGCCTGACCCTTTTGCACCTCTCCTTCAATCAGGTTTTGCCTGCCGTGATCTTTCGGTGAGGGCCTTACATAGGCAAAGGGCAGTTTCATCTGTTCCGCCACGAGAACACCCTGCGCAATGGCGGCAGTTGCGACACCTGCAATCAGATCGGGGTTCCCGTATTCCTGTTCAATGGCTTTCACCAGTTCGGTGCAAATGAATGTCCGGATGGCAGGATGTGACAGACTTATCCGGTTATCACAGTAAATGGGTGATTTCCATCCCGATGCCCAGGTAAACGGACGATCCGGCTGAAGCGTTATTGCTTTTATACGAAGCAGCAAATCAGCCACTTTCGCAGATGTTGCAAGGGTCATAGGCACCATGCAAACTTATGTGATAATTCCAATTCTTCAAAAAATTCTGATTGAAGGCATCTGCTTCGTATTTTGTGGCTTCTACTATGAAAACACACACAGCATATATTAACGATAAACAGGTACAGTTCATGGATGTGTATGATGACAAGGCCGGTGTTTCGGCAAAGGAAGGGTACCGAATCATTTCCGAAGCGGAAATGGATATCGAAAAAATGGTATCGGTGCTTGAAAAGAACAAGGAATGGAATGGAGTCATTTACCTGTGTGGAAATCCGGATGAAGCCTGGCATCGGTTCACCGGCAGGTTTACCATCATTGAAGCAGCGGGAGGACTTGTTTGTAATCCTGAAAATAAATACCTGGTAATATTCCGGAGAGGAAGATGGGATCTTCCGAAGGGGAAAATTGATTATGACGAAGGGCCCAAAGAAGCGGCAGTAAGGGAAGTCGGGGAAGAATGCGGGGTGACAGATCTCCGGATAACAGATGAATTGCCCGCAACTTTTCATACGTTTCCTCAAAACGGCAAAAGGATTTTGAAAAAGACCCACTGGTTCTTAATGAATAGTGATGGAAAAGAAAAGTTGGTTCCACAGACCGAAGAACATATTGAGGAGGCAATCTGGATGGATGAAAAAACGATCCGTGAGAAAGTTTTTGCGAATACCTTCCGTTCCGTGAGGCTGATGCTGACGGAATATTTCAGAAAGTAACGGCTTGATTTTGATAACAAATGATCGTATCACTGAATTGAAATTTTTTGAGATGCCCCCTTATCATCCATAAGACTGTTTGCTTTCACCCAATACATTCCTTTTGATAAATCTTTTGTGTTTATGACAGCATCATACGTATGTATTCCGGAATATACAGTCTT
>JADZBN010000093.1 GCA_020852075.1 Bacteroidia bacterium | reverse complement strand
TGAAACGGATATATAATTTCAATGGATCCGTTTTTGAAGTGTTCAATTTCCATATCCTCGTATAATCCTTCCGATATTTTTATTTTTTCATTTGTCGAATATCTTGTCAGGGAATCCTCTGTTGCCCGGTTGGATTTTCCCCAGCCGTTGCCAAATGAATTTGATTCAGTGAATCCTGATACTCCTGCTTTTTTCACAAATTCCAACAATCCGGCAAGGTCTCTTTTTTCAACAAAACCCGCCATTCCCAAAACCGAAATTTTTGGTGCAATGCCTGTATTATTACCTGTTGACAACCCTTTTTGCTTTGAGTAATCTTCCGCAGCTTTTCCCAGGTTCTTCCAGGCTTCATCCATGCTGATCTCCTGTTGTGAATCACCGGCAGTGGTATTTGCTGGATTTTTACGGGCTGGAGGGGACAGTGCATAGTCTTCAGACAGGCTGTTTAGCTTCAGGGTGTATTTGCCATGAAATAAAAATGTAATGTCATCGGGGGTAAAGGGATAATAGTGATGATCCGGTATGCTGGCTATCTCATGGTTGTTCATCCCGATCTTCCATGCTTCATCCTGTCGTGTAATCGTCATTGTGATTTCCGTGCCGTCTTTAAATAATTCACCCGCAACATCAAGAATTTGGTACTGATCGAGCTTCCCCTTATAATTTGAATACTCCGCAGAATCAATATTATAATAAAATTTTCCGTCATAGTTTACTACAAACCTAAAGGTGATTACCCTGCTTTCATACGAAGAGTACGTGCTGAACCCCATCCCCAGGCCGCATTCCGGAGTCGCGCCGTTCGTGGTAAACTTCATTACAACACCAGCATCATAAATTTTATAATGCCTCAAATCTGAATTATTCCTCAGTGTGCTTTCATTGATATCATTGCTACCTCCGCTGCTCTTAATGAAAAATCCGTCAGAATAGGAAAGTTTGACATTTTTGCTGCGGATGTATTTATTATTAGCTCTTTCGGAATTGGATGGAAATTCATTGCTCCAGTTTAAATAGTCGGTCTGACCATTCGATTTGTTGATAAACAACAACAATACAATGACAATCGGATGCTTCAAAACGATTTTAAGTGTAGTGAGTAACTTCATGGTTTAGAATTTTTTGATGTTTCAATAAATGGATTCAGACTTTTGGCTTTATCATGAATTCGATACGGAAAATAATCCAAAAAATACCTGCTGTTGAATAGGCATGGAGGGAATATTCCAAACCCCGGTGTTAGGAAACAGAACAGGCAGAGCCGTAAAGAATGATTTTTTCAACCTGCAAAGACCGGTTCGAATCCGCGATGCAACGGTTGAGTATGCTTTTGGAACCAGCCCTGGTTACGCAATCCATGGGGGAGCAACCCTTAGTCTTTCCGGAAGGTAGTACGGAAAACCAAATCCCAGAATTTAGAGGAAACACCATAGCCGTTGTTCATGTCCTTGTAATGATGCAGCATGTGGTGATGTTTCAGGTCGAGCCAGAACTTACTTTTGAAATTGTAATGGTGGATCGCATAATGGGTCATATCATAAAAAAGATAACCCGCAATAAATCCAATGAAAAAAGGTGCCACATATACCGTACCGAGCCACAACCAAAACAGGAAATAAAACAAGGCGGCAAGCGGAATACTCACCGTCGGAACCATTACCAGCCTCTTGCTGTCACTTGGATAATCATGGTGAACCCCGTGAAAAACAAAATGCATCCTTGCCCCCAGTTTGCCCGGAGGCATCCAATGAAATACAAAACGGTGCAATGCGTATTCGGTAAAAGTCCATACAATCAGCCCGAACAACAGATAGCCTGCGATGGTTAAAAAACTCAGACCAAATACAAATACCGATTGATACAGAAAGTACAGGATAACCGGAACAAAAATGAAGAGAGGTACAGTATAGTGAATATGGGAAAGGGATTCCAGGAGGTTGTTCTTAAACATCCTCACGGTTTCATCCTTGTTGCTGATAAAATTCTTTGCCATCGGCCGGGACTCAAAGGTACATCATTATGGGGAAATGTTCCCTTTGTATTGAAAAGATTCTGCTGTAAATAAATGATATTCAATAATTTGCGTAAAACTCAGCGTAACAGGGTCACCCTGCCGGTCACCAGTTGCTTTGCAAATTTCGCATCGTCCAGCTGAACCTGATACACATACACACCATCCGGAGCAGGCTGTTGCGACCCCATGACACTGCCGTCCCAGGGTACATCCCTGCTCCCTTCAAAGATCTTCTCCCCCCAGCGGTTCCAGATGGTAAAAGAATATTGGGTTAAGCTGACACCCAGAGGCTGCCATAGTTCGTTGACAAGGTCGCCGTTTGGTGTAAAAGCATTCGGGTAATAGACAGAAATTTCCTCCCGGACTACCACCTTGTATCGCAGGCTGTCCAGACAGCCGTTACTGCTGCGTGTTACCAGTAACACTTCATAGGTTCCGGGCTGCTGGTATTCATGCATCGGCTGGAATATGGAACTGGAATCCCCGTCCCCAAAATACCATACATTGGAAATCGCCTGTTGGGAGGTATTCACAAAAGTTACCGTACTGTTAAAACTGGTCGGATCTTCCGGTGTATAGGAAAAACCGGAAACAGGTCCCGGCAGAATATTCACCGTGACCGAATCCGTAGCAGGCGTACTGCCGCATCCGTCATGAAGCGTTACATGATAGGTAGTGGTGACGGAAGGATACACTGTGATAACCGATGAATCAGCCACCGATCCCGACCAGACAAAGGAATACGCACCATGACCTCCTCCAGCCAAAGCCTGTAAGATTACCGGACTTGATTTGCATACAGAGGGCGTTCCCAATACATCTACCTGCAATGGAGCATAGCTGATGATACGGATGATGTTGGATGTATCTGCTGGCTGGGTAATACACGGGGCGCCGGATGTCATTACTAGATAAATCACATCGCCCTGCGAAAAATTAGCGGAACTGAGTTGTGCAATTCCATTGCCTGCCGGAATCCCGTTTATATACCATTGATATACCGGCTGACTGCCGCCATTCTGAACAAGAGCATCCAGTGTCACTTGCTGCCCGTCGCAGATGGTATCACCTGAGCCTGAACTAATAGTTACGGAGGGCGTCGAATAAGGAATCAGCGCAGCCGTGTAAAGATTGGAATTCACCTGTGCCACGGTGGCGCATGCACTGTTTGAAGTCAGGGAAGCACTGACCTGGTCCCCGTTATTAAGTGGAAGAGTAATCGAACTTGTATTCCCGCCTGTCACCACCCCGTTCAACGTCCACTGTATCACGGGAGCAGAACCACCGTTGGTATATGTGGCATCCAGTTGTACGGGATCGCCTTCACACTGAGCCTGCCCTGTGGCTGCAATTTGTATTGCCGGAGCTACCATTTGATTTACCTGCATCACTACTGCATCTGTATCACTTGCCACAGGCGCACATGTAAGGGAGGATGTGACAATCACCGAGATGCTGTCATGATCATTGAATGCCGCTGAAGTCATAACTGAATCCGTAATGGGCTGCAGTGATCCATTGATGTACCAGGCAAAACCCGGACTGCTTCCCGCACCGCTGGAAACAGCGGTCAGGGTAACAGCATCCCCCTGGCAGATATTCAGTGAGGGCGTTGCAGTAACATTCAACGAAGGTACAACGGCTGCCGTCACCGTCACCAGGTAATAGTTAACATCACTACCCGTTGTAACACATCCGCCCGAAGCTGTCATTCGTACACTGATGGAGTCTCCGTTGTTGGCACCGGCAAGAGTAAAGGTTGAGTCGGTGGACTGTCCGCCTGATGCCACCCCGTTCAGGTACCATTCAAACAAGGGAGGGCTTCCGCCGTTTACTGCATGTGCCGTGAAATCAACAGGATCGTTCTGACATACCGGTCCGGATGGCATCGCAGTCACACTCACCTGGGGTTGTACCGGAGTAAGCAGGATCAATTGTGCCGAATCCGTTGCCTGGGATGAAACCACACAACCCAGCGAGGAAGTGAGAACCACCCCTACCACCGTATCAGGCGGATTGATGGTGGTTGAAAATGTTGAAGCTGTGGCGCCGGGAACAGCCACCCCGTTCAGCGTCCATTGATACGACGGAACTGCGCCTCCATTGGTCGGAGTCGCCGTAAACGTAACATTCGCTCCGGGGCAAACCGTGGTATCGGGAAAAATATTGATCAACGGCGTAACTGCATTACTCACGGTAACAAATACAGAGGCGGTGTCAATGGATGGTGAAGCACATGCTGAATTTGAATACATCACTGCCTGAACAAGGGACCCATTCACCAGTACGGTGGATAACAAACTGTCGGAAGAACCGGTCTGAACCTGAACTCCGTCAATGTACCAGTCGTAAGTCGGAGCAATACCCCCGTTGGTGGGA
>JADZBN010000092.1 GCA_020852075.1 Bacteroidia bacterium | reverse complement strand
TTCCTTTGCTTCATTCGCCGTCAGATCCAGGCGGTTTGTCAGAAACCCTACTTTCATCGCTTCAATTTTTTCACGTGATGACCTGCTATCCGGTGGAGGAGAATTTTGTGCCAGCCCTGGATGCCATTCACAAAAAAGGAGAATCACCAGAAACAAACGTAATTTTTTCATAGCTCGGATTCGATTTGATAAACATCCACATTATTGTCAAGGAGATATTGCCGGATATTTTCTTTATAGGAATTATTCATTTCGGTTGTTGTACTGGCGAGGACATCAATGATCATTCCTTCATCAATATCGGTAATTATTCCTGAGGAACGCAGATCTTCGGCGGTGAGTTTTTCCGGGACATTCAGCGTTACGGAACCCTGGTACCACCGGATGCTGAAGGCGATCAGGATAATAAGGGCGGCTACCGTAAGCGCTAACTGCGTACGCAGAAGCGGAATCCAGGCCTGGCTTACCTGTTTTTTATCTGAGGAAATCAGACCGGAAACTTCCGCCGGTAATTTTTCAAAATATCCATCCGGAACCGTGAAGGGCAATGCAGGTGCTTTTTCCTCATAACCGGGAACGCTGTTTATTCGTGACAGGATCTGAACGGGCAGGGATTCGAAGTAGGAATCCGGTGTTCTGAATGGATTATTTCCCGATAATTTATCCAAAATTTCCGGAAGCCTTTCAGAACTCATCTTTTTATTCGATTTTTCCATTTTTCACAGCATTAGACCTTCAATGGGTTTAAAGGTTTAAGATTTTATTATTGATCTGTCCTGCGGAAAAAGGGGCAATTATTCTCATCCTGTCTGGTACATGTATCACTGAAATCCAATACTCGGGAATTTCGAGCATCTGATGGAACGATTGGATACGGTGTTCTTCCGGACAACTATCCGGCTGAATGTTTTGGGTATCTTGATTCATACTCATTTCCTTTCAAGCATGTATTTCTCAATTTTTTTTACGGCATGGTGGTAAGAAGCTTTAAGAGCGCCGGTCGTCAGATTCAGAATCTCAGCAATTTCTTCATACTTCATCCCGTCGAAATATTTCATATTGAAGATCATTCGCTGCCGGGTGGGTAGTTGTAATACAGCCTGCTGGAGCTTTAACTGGATCCTGTCGCCTGAAAAATAGGGATCTTCTGCGAGTGAACCCGATAAGGTATTTTCAACGTCTTGCAATGGAAGGAAAAA
Source organism: Bacteroidia bacterium (assembly GCA_020852075.1). Lineage (GTDB taxonomy): Bacteria > Bacteroidota > Bacteroidia > AKYH767-A > 2013-40CM-41-45 > JADZBN01. Next base: position 11,313 of record JADZBN010000092.1, on the reverse strand, counting down.
CCTGTTTCTTTTTTTCCGGAGAAAGGTTAAGGCTTCATTGGTGGCGATGCGGTACAGACAGGTGTACAACCTGGAATCTTTCCTGAAATCATCCAGAGAACACCATACTTTGATGAAAACATTTTGAATCACATCATTGGCATCATCGTGAGAAATCACAATTCTCCGGATATGCCAATAAAGCCTTTGCTGGTATTTTTTTACCAGCAGATTAAACGCATAGTGACGTGTACCATCATTTCCGAATTGCTCCAGCAATTCAGCATCAGTGTATTCCGACATACCCCGGGTTCAGCCTGCCGGAGAATTACCGGTCAGGAATGTGAGAGTTCCAGTTTCTTCCTTTGAATGACCTGCTCTGCTGCCGCAACAATGTTATCTGCTTCAAGGCCATATTTTATCATGAGTTGCTCCGGTGTACCACTTTCTCCGAATGTATCCTGTACTGCAACAAATTCCTGCGGAACAGGGTGATGCCTGACAAGCACATGTGCGATGGTATCTCCAAGACCACCGTGAATCTGGTGCTCCTCCGCTGTGACGGCACAACCGGTTTTCTGAACGGATCGTATGACGGCGGCGGTATCCAAAGGTTTAATGGTATGAATATTTATTATTTCTGCACTGATGCCTTTTGCTTTCAGGATTTCACAGGCTTCAAGTGCCTTCCATACCAGGTGACCCGTTGCAAAGACCGAAACATCGCTGCCCTCGCTAAAGGTCAATGCTTTTCCTATGACAAATTCCTGATTTGCGGGTGTGAATACCGGAACCACCGGCCGGCCAAACCGGAGGTAAACAGGCCCCTTGTATGCTGCAATGGCGAGGGTTGCAGCCCTGGTCTGATTGTAATCGCAGGGGTTGATTACGGTCATACCCGGCAGCATCCGCATCATACCGATATCCTCGAGGATCTGATGTGTGGCTCCGTCCTCGCCAAGTGTAATACCGGCATGTGACGCACAGATCTTTACGTTCTTTCCTGAATAGGCGATAGATTGACGGATTTGATCATACACCCTTCCGGTGGAAAAGTTGGCAAAAGTTCCTGTGAACGGAATTTTTCCGCCAATTGCAAAGCCTGCCGCCATTCCCATCATATTAGCTTCAGCAATCCCAACCTGGAAGAACCGGTCCGGGAAAGCCTTTTCAAAGGCATCCATTTTCAGTGATCCGGTGAGGTCGGCACACAGGGCTACAACATCCGGATTGAGTTTTCCCAGTTCCAGCAGTCCGGCTCCAAATCCCGAACGTGTGTCTTTCCTGTCTGACAGCGTATATTTTTCCATGGTAAGATGTATTGAAGAAACCGATTAGTTCAAAATGACTATAGAAGATTCGCCTGAAACTACGGAAAAATCTTTTTCAATGGTATAAATGGATTCCCTGGAATTTTTCGGCCTGTACACCACCTTGTATTTTCCCGGTTGCAGCACGATCGTTTCCTTAGTAAGGTTTTCATCCAGGTTGCAAATCCACATCAACCCGGATTTTTCTTCCGTATAAATACTGCCATATCCCTGGTTATTACTCACCCAGGTAACCATCCCCGGCCTTGGGATCTGAAGGGTTGTGGTTTTGCTTTGACCGATTTCCACATCTTCCAGGTAAATCCTCGGCAGGGTCAGAATCTCCAGGTCGTATTTACCGGTAAGATATTTTCGTGAATAATTCAATTCCTGAATATTCAGTGTCTTCATGGTTCCGGCCCTCCTGATTATAACCGCCGGTTTCAGGTATTCCGCATTGCCGTCAAATTTAATGAGGAGGTAACCCTGGGGACATTCAATTCCGGTCGTGGTATGCTTGCCGGGAGTGAGTACCACTGAGTCTTTCCGTACTGGCGGGATGGTGTGTACAACAATATCATACACGGGCAGCGGATCCAATACCAGTGTATCGGGATTACCTTTTGCATTCAGTGTATGAATAAAATTGTATTTCATTTCACCTGAAGTGTGATCGTAAAAGGTCATGTTCACATTGGTTTCTGTCGGATTTCCGTATTGATCCAGCAGGTTTACCTGAAAGGTGGTTGCATTGAGCGCCTGAGCAATGACCACATTCAATGCCTGGCGGAAAGTAATTTCATTGGATGCATCAAAATACCTTCCGGCACAGTCAAATGATTTTTTCAGCGAAGGATCCAGTCCGACTCCGATTATAAATGGTTTCAGAAAAACACCTTTTTTCTGAAGTGCAGCGGAGACAGCGCATAAATCCCCGTTACATTCTTCAATACCGTCGGTAATCAGGATGATAATGTTTCGTCCGGGACCGGATGGAAAATCATTTGCACAAAGTTCCAGAGAGGCAGCAATGGGTGTGGTTCCTTTAGGAACGATGGTTTTCAGCACCTGCTGAATACGGCTTATATTCCCTTTGGAAAACGGCACTTCCAGTTTGCTGTCGTCGCAATCCTGGGGAGGAAATTGCTTCTGATGCCCATACACCCGGAGGGCCAGTTCTACATTGCTAATGTACCTCATGCTGTCGAGCAACCGTGTCATCAGTTCGCGGGCAACTTCAATTTTGGTACCGCTTTGCCATCTCCCATACATGCTTTGCGAGGCATCAAAAAGGAATTCAATACGCGTTAGAACCGGGGCTGCCAGGTTTTTTTTTTCCTGTGCATGTACAAGCAGGGGAAAAAACAACAGTACCGGAAGCAGAGAAAGAATCCGGTTTAGAGAATAACGAATATGATCGGGAAAGGCTGATTTCACTATACAGGTTTTCTCCGGCAGTCTTTTTCAGTAATCTCCCAGTGTTTCCCGGAGTTGTGCCAGGGCATTTTTGGTTTGTTCTTCATTGGGAGCTACTCCGTGCCATTTATGGGAATGCATCATGAAATCAACGCCCTGTCCCATTTCGGTTTTCATCAATATCACCACAGGTTGCCCCTGGAAATTCAGGGCTTTTGCTTTGTTCAGGGTTATTAAAATATCTTCCATGACATTCCCGTCCATTTGCAATACTACCCATCCGAAACTGTCGAACTTTGGACGGAGGTCTCCGTAGGGAAGAACATGATCTACCGATCCGTCTATTTGCTGGTTATTCACATCCACAATGGCCAGCAGGTTATCCACTTTCTTTGATCCGGCATACATTATTGCTTCCCAAATCTGGCCTTCTTCCATTTCACCGTCGCCACAAAGGCAAATAACGAGTTGGGGATCTTTATTCATTTTTTTAGAAAGAGCCGTGCCAACGGCTACGCTGAGGCCCTGACCCAGGGAACCGGAAGCAACCCGTATTCCCGGAAGTCCGTCATGGGTGGCGGGATGACCCTGAAGCCTGGAGTTTATTTTTCTGAACGTGGCAAGTTCCTTACTGTCGAAGTATCCAGACCTGGCAAGAACAGAGTACCAGAGTGGTGAAATATGGCCATTGCTGAGAAAGAACACATCCTGATTTTTCCCTTCCATGTCAAATTTTTCAGGCTGATGTTTCATAAATCCGAAATAGAGAGCCGTCATCAAATCGGCACAACCCAGCGAGCCACCCGGATGGCCTGAATTGGCTCCATGCGTCTGGCGTATGATATCCCTGCGCACCTGCGATGCAATATCTTTCAATTTCTCTGTTTCCATGAATGCCTGATAATTTTACGACCTGTACCCGCGAAAAACATGCTGTTGACAGGGTCTTGTAATGCTTTCAAATGTAATGAGAAATGCTTCTTTGGAATCTGGTTGTTTTATTTCATTTTTAAAGAAAATATCAACAGAAAAACGGAAAATGCAGGAATATATTTTTCTTATGATCAGTCCGGTATTGAATCCAGAAAATCATCCAGTTCCCTGCGTTCCCTCTTGGTAGGACGGCCGGTTCCGGGCTCTCTGTAAATCGTGATGTTTCGGGTACGGGACAAATAATTATCAATATCCTCCTTTGGAGTTCTCTCGGTCATGAATTCACTGACCATTTTTGCACTGACACGGGTTTGCGGCATCCCAAGTACTTCATAAATCCTGGTCAGACCAGTGCGTTTTATCTGAACCATGTCTCCCTTCCGGATCAGCCGGGAGGATTTTGCCACCTGATTTCCAACAAAAATTCTTGATTTTTCACAGGCATCGGACGCCAGGGAACGTGATTTGAAAAGCCTTACCGTCCAAAGCCATTTGTCAATCCGGACTTTTCCGGGTTCTCTTTCCATCCGGCAAATATAGGGTAACACATCATTAAGTATCTTCACCGTCATAAATCACCCGTATGCCGTCAGAGTGGACAAAAAAGAAATTTACACACCAGTTTGTCCTGGTAGCATTGCTGATCACAGCATTTCTTCTGATCTACACCATGTGGATGTTCATTGATGCGTTCCTGGGTGCGGTGATTCTGTATGTATTGTTCCGGCCCACGATGCACCGGTTAATTAACACACGGAACTGGGGCAGGGGGTGGGCTTCACTCCTCGTCATATTATTGTCTTTTATCCTGGTGCTGATACCGATACTGTTTATGAGTTATATGATCATTCCGAAGATCTCCATGCTTTTCAGCCAGGGTTCGGTCACCATGAATGTTATTACTCAGGCCGATCAGAAGATCTTCGAATTGACCGGATATAAACTGCTCACTGAAAAAAATATTTTGCAATTGCAGGAAAGTGCGGCGGGTTTCGTCACCAATTTTCTTGGTGAATCCATGATTTTGCTTACTGACATTGCACTGTTGTACCTGGTACTCTACTTTTTACTGAAGAATACCGGTCGAATCGAAGCATTTCTGAATAAAAATCTTCCGGTTACGGAGGAGCGTCTCGGATTTTTTGCAAAAGAACTGGAAAGTCAGACATTTTCCAACGCCCTTGCCGCTCCGTTGCTGGCCCTGGTTCAGGCAATTTTTGCCGCTGTTGGCTATTGGTTATTCGGAGTTCCAGATCCGGTTTTCTGGGGTGTTATGACGGGTTTTTTCAGTTTCCTACCTGTTGTCGGCTCCACCCTGATATGGTTACCCGCCGCAATTTATCAGTTATCGGCTGGATTTACCTGGCAGGGGATTGGGATTTTGCTGTATGGACTGCTGGTAATTTCTATGGTGGACAATGTATTCCGTTTCGTTTTTCAGAAAAGATTTGCCAATGTCCATCCGCTGGTGACAGTTATCGGAGTCATCTCAGGATTGCAGTTATTTGGTGTTCCGGGAATTATCTTCGGCCCCCTGCTGATTTCTTATTTTATCCTCTTGCTGAAAATATTCAAGGAAGAGTACCTGATGCGCTGATCAGCGGAAGATGTCTGCTTTCGATAAAGGACGTTTTTTTTCCATCCAGAGAAATCCCTTCAGGCGTAATTCAAGGGGTGATAATTCATGGACGGGATACAGGGTGCCGGCCGGCTCATTGATCAGCGTAATGGATTTGATTCTGTTGCTATCCACCTGGATTGTCAGATCGCTGCAATCCGCCCTGTTTACGGCAAATACTTTTTCGTATTTATTTTTTGCATAGTAGATGGTCTGCCCGTTCCCGGTGACATTGATCCGGTATAATCGGTTATACTTTAAAAATCCGGTCATGTTTCTGCCCCTTACCTGGTTGAAACGGATAGAATCTTCAGGTTGATTCTCCGTGCTGTCAGCTCTTGATATAATGAATGCATTGTCCACCAGGTAAATTTTCTCAACGTTACCGCCTGAGGTTTGCAATACAATAGAATCTGCAGTCATCTGATTGAGCCCTGACCACAGGATGGGCTTTTGGAAAAACCGGATGGTAGAATCAGACGCCTGATACACGAGCGAATCACAACTCCCCTGCAGATCACTTTTATAAATTTTTACATGATGAAAACACAATATGTCATGAAGCGTTGTACTGTCTCCCGGCACACGGGAAGGAACACCGATGGCGAGTAATGTGTCTGCGTGAAGGAAAAGGGAATCATCCTCCATTTTCTGAATCAGCAATGCATTTCCTGTAACCCAGGATGAGTCGGTGATCTCATGGTACTCTGCATAATCGCCTGAAATGATTATATGCTGAACGGTGTCCAGTACCGTAACATTCCGGAACACCATACCAATTCCGGTATTCCTGTCGTAATGAACGGAATCTCCCCTAAGGAACCGGTCTTTTGTCCTGAGATAAGAATTTTCAAAAAATGAAGATTGCTGATTCAGGGTGTTGTACCATCCTTTTTCCGTGTAAATAAGATTTTCATTGGAACGAATGTAGGTGGGACCCAGAAAATATGCAGTTCTGTCAACGGTATTGTACCTGAGAGTATCGGCCGTCATTGTGTACCGGGGGTTAATAAGCAATACGTCTTTTTTGAAATAGAGATCCCTCGAATTGCCGTAGTAGTAGCCGATTCTGCTGGTCAGTGTGTTTTCGCCATCAACGATGTGAGCACTGTCCGGGTAGGATGCAATGTCCGTCTCCATATTGTAATCCAGCAGTGCAGTCTGCAGAATCATCTTACGGTCTGTGAGTATTACATGGTCATATACTCTTGCCATTCCGGTATTGCCTTCATACAGGAGGCGTTCACCGGTAAGGACCAGCGAATCACCCTGAGTAATCCGGATATTATGAAATGCCTCGAGCCGGTTTTCATCACGGTACAGGTATGCGCTGTCGCATTTCATGAGTGCCCCTTTATGCCTGAATATAACATGCCCGATCAGGCGGGTTGCATTTGCAAAAACCGCCTGGTCAAATTCGCTGACATCTGCATTGACCAGTTCAATTTTCTGGATCTGAGCAAACAGGCAGGAAGGTCCGGTAAGGAGGAAGACGTATAACAGAATCCGTAAGTGGGAGTTCATCAGGACGCAAAGTACTAAAATGATACGGCGTGGTGGAAACGGGAAGGGGCTTTTCCTCTCCGTTTTTTCTGTTTCAACCGCGAGGAAGGTGCCCAACGCAACACCCCTGTTTCCAGCAACCCTGGTTGTTGATACAGGATATTTCCTGACCTTTGTATGTTACGGACCTGCAGATACAGGTCATGAATAGTTTCCAGAATATGCCCCCGACACTTTTTGCTGATGTTATTCTTCCTTTATCGGTACCCAATCTTTTTACATACTCGGTTCCGGGGCACCTGGCAGAAGGGGTGAAACCGGGACAGAGGGCACTGGTACCTTTCGGGAAACATAAAATCTACTCGGCAGTCATCCGGAGGCTGCACGATCAGTCAAACGTAGAGGAGGTTAAGGAAATCATTTCGCTGGTGGATGAAGAACCCGTCGTAAATGATCGCCAGTTTCAATTATGGGACTGGATATCAGAATATTATATGTGTTTTACGGGAGAAGTACTGCATGCTGCCCTACCGGCTTCCATGAAAATGCAAAGTGAAACGCGGGTGATATTACATCCGGATTATTCCGCTGATACGATTCTTGAACCCACCGAACAGATCATTGCGGAAATGCTTCATGAATCGGGGGAAATGTCTGTAGATGCCATCTCGAAAGCTTTACAGAAGCGAAATATCATGGGCATACTCCGTAAAATGATGGAAGAAAAAATCCTGTTGATTTCCGAGGAAGTTCACGACAGGTACAGGCCCAAATATGAAATACGATACCGTTTATCCGCGACCTATATGAATGAAAAAAAGCTGGAGGTGCTTTTTCTGCAGTTGGAACAGGATAAGAGAAAACACAGGCAGGTGGAAATGCTCATGCTTTTCCTGAAACATCTCTATGCCTCCAAAGAAAGGGTGTATGTAAGACGGCAGGACATTATGACTTCAAAAAGTTTTTCCGCTTCTGCACTGGATACCCTGCTAAAAAACGGGATCCTGGAAGAATTCAGGGTCAGAACAGACAGGGTTTCATTTGCACAGGATTCATTGTCTGAGCTTTTTTCACTGAACAGTGCACAACAGGAGGCCCTTGATACGATCCGCCGGATTCATTCTGAGAAGGAAGTCTGCCTGTTGCACGGGGTAACCTCGAGTGGTAAGACGGAGTTGTATATGCACCTGATCCGGGAACAACTGAAAATGGGGAAACAGGTATTGTATCTGCTTCCCGAGATTGCGCTCACCACCCAAATCATAAACCGGCTGGGAAAGCACTTCGGGGACAGTACAGGGGTATATCATTCCAGGTACAGTGATAACGAAAGAACAGAGATATGGAATCATGTTCTTTCCTTCAATAATAGTGAGGCAATAAATAAATCCCAGATTATACTGGGTGCCCGGTCGGCATTGTTTCTTCCCTTTTCTGACCTTGGGCTGATAATAGTGGATGAAGAACACGATTCGTCCTATAAGCAGACGGATCCTGCTCCCAGGTACAATGCAAGGGATTCCGCTATTGTTCTGGGCAGGATACACGGAGCTCGGGTGCTGCTTGGTTCTGCCACGCCGTCAATGGAAAGTTTCCATAATGCAACGAGTGGACGATACGGACTGGTTTTCCTGAAAGAACGATTTGGAGGCATGATGATGCCGGAAATAATTATTTCGGACGTTGCGGAGGCTGCCAGAAAAAAGCAGATGAAGACACATTTTTCGCCCGTATTGGTACATGCAATCCGCGATGCATTGGACCTGAAGGAACAGGTAATTCTGTTTCAGAACCGGCGGGGATTTTCACCATACCTTCAATGTAATGTCTGCCAGTGGATCCCGCATTGCAAAAATTGCTCGGTTACGCTTACCTACCATAAACAGGGTAATCAGCTAAAATGCCACTATTGTGCGTATGCCATGGATGTACCACGGGAATGTGCACAGTGTGGCCATCATTATCTTGAGGTGATCGGGTTTGGTACCGAAAAAATCGAGGAAGAGATATCCCTGCTTTTTCCAAAAGTACGTGTTGCAAGGCTGGACCATGATGCAACGAAAACCCGTAACAGCCTCCAACAGATCCTGAATGGTTTTGAAGAAAGGCAGATTGACATCCTTGTAGGAACCCAAATGGTATCAAAAGGCCTGGACTTTGACAATGTGAGTACCGTCGGTATTGTCAACGCAGATCAGCTTATTAATTTCCCCGACTTCCGGGCACATGAAAGAGGATTCCAGCTTATGTCGCAGGTAAGCGGGCGTTCGGGGAGGAAAAAGAAAAGAGGGAAGGTGATCATCCAGACCCGTCAACCGGGTCATTGGGTAATTCAGGATGTTGTGAATCATGATTACAATTCATTTTACGACCGGGAACTGAAGGAACGTTCCAGGTTTGGGTATCCTCCGCTTTCCAGGCTAACGGAAATCGTATTAAAACATAAGGAGCAGGACCTGGTGGAGGAAGCATCACGTGACCTTGCGTCCAGATTGAAAGAAGAACTTGGTGACCGGGTCAGCGGACCTTTTGTGCCGGTGGTTTCACGCATCCGGCAGTTTTACCACCGGCAATTGCTGATTAAAGTCGAAAAAGAAGCCTCCACGGATGCCGTCAGAAACAGAATCCGTAAAAGCCTTAAAGCATTTTATTCCGGCAGTACATTTGCAAAAGTACTCGTGCATATTGATGCCGATCCGGTCTGAAGAAGGATATACTATTTCCGGATCAGATCAATGTATCCCCTGAGTTCACCATTTTTTGAGTTTATTACGTAATAATAAACTCCTTCAGAAGCATCCGTACCGCCTTCGGTTTTCCCGTCCCAGACAAACCCCGGGTTGTTGGATTCAAACATCTTTTTACCCCACCGGTTGAAAATTATAATCCTGAAATCCTTGTAAGGACAGAGACCTTTAATCAGATAATTGTCATTCTTTCCATCGTGATTCGGAGTAAAGACATTCGGAATATGAATGGTGTCTTCACAAGACCTGATGATAACCATTACGGAGTCATACCCTCCGCAACCATTCTGATCTGTCATGAGGACATAATAATACCCGCTGGAACCTTCTCCCTGTACATAAAAAGTTGTACTGGACAAGGGATCGTTACTTATGTGTGAAGCCGGTGTCCAGGTATATGTGTATGGAGGATTATTTGTGGGATCCATGGGAATCGTATGAAGCGTATCCCGGTCACCTTCGGTAATAAAAAGGGTATCCTCCACAATGTCAACACCCAGTAATTGAGTTACTGTTACCGTTCCTGGAGAGCCCGTTCGGGAATAGCAGGTCTGGCCGTTGCTCAACTGGAAACCCAGGTAGAAGAAGGGGGTGAACACACCGGCATCCGTATAGGTATGCTGGATCGTATCCTGGGATGTACCTGAGATTACGCTTCCGTCCCCGAAATCCCAGGTATAGAGGCTGGTGGTGGAGTTGCTCGTCCCGTTAAATGTTACACCGAGCGGTCGGCAGCCGTTATCCGGTACAAAGGTAAAGGAACCCACAGGGCCGGGAACCACAACAGCGCCATTCATCAGCAGGGTATCCCTGCAACCAGCGCTGTTTTCAACGATCAATGAAACATCATAAGTGCCCGGGGTAAAATAATAATAGGTTATGCTGGAGGCGTCATTTACCGGTACTCCTGTACCTACATTCCAGTACCAGTGGTTCCCGCCGGATGGGTTCAGGCCGCTGGAATGATCCTCAATCAGCGCTATTGACTGGGCCACGTACACCTGGCTGCCCGGAGGCTGAATGCAGGTATCCTGCTGGGTCACTGTGAAATTTGCAACAGGTTGTAAGACGCTGATAATTGCCTGCGTGCTGCCTGTGCATCCGTTACCATCTGTCACGACAAGCCGTAGGGTGTCCGTACCGTTTACGGAATAGGTGTGCGATGTGGTGTTTGAAGTGCTGATGGAATCCTGTCCGTCGCCGTAATACCAGTGATAGGATACGGGATTTGCTACATATTGCCCGGGATTTGCCGTAATAATTACAGGAGAACCCGGACAAACAAAACTGTCAAGGTTTACAAAAACAGGCTGAGGAAGTGTGGGCTGAATATAATTCACCTGGGTAGAGGCGCCGGAGCAGCCATTTCCGTCTGTTACCGTAAGGATAATCGTGTAATTTCCCGGCAGGAGGTAATTGTGTGAAGTTGTTCCGGTGGATGTCGTATCCGAAGGTCCCTGCCCGGGCCCGTAGTTCCAGACCCATTGAACCAAATTGCTCCCTTCAGTGTGACTGGTATCTGTAAAAGATACATTCAGCGGAGCACAACCGGAAAAGGGAGTAGCGATAAAGCCGGCAGTCGGTCCCAGTACATGAATAACTTTTGTACTGCTGTCCCTGCAGCCGTGCACATCCTGAATCATGAGTTGTGCGGTGTAAAATCCCGGCCGGTTGTAAGTATGGAGAGTATCTGCAGCACGGGAAGTATCCAGGACGTTAGGAATGCCTTCCCCGAAATGCCATTCATACAGGCTGGCATCCTGTGATCCGCTGCCCGTAAAATGAACGGTCAGAGGGAAGCATCCCT
>JADZBN010000091.1 GCA_020852075.1 Bacteroidia bacterium | reverse complement strand
TGAATCGGCCATTGGTGAAATGGCCATGATCACCGGACAAAAACCGGTTGCCACCAAATCCAAGAAGGATATCTCCAACTTCAAGCTTCGCGCGAATGTTCCCATTGGTGTAAGGGTTACCCTCCGTGATGTGAATATGTATGAATTTCTGGACCGCCTGATTTCGGTGGCTCTTCCGCGCATCCGGGATTTTCGCGGTGTCAACCCGAAAGGATTCGACGGAAACGGAAATTATACACTGGGCGTTACAGAACAGATTATTTTCCCCGAAATAGACATTGATAAGGTTGGAAAGATCCAGGGAATGGACATCACCTTTGTAACGACAGCAAAAACGGATGAGGAAGCACTGGAATTACTTAAAGAATTCGGTATGCCCTTCCGCACCAATTAAAATAACGATCAGAAATAAACAGATATGGCAAAAGAATCAATGAAGGCAAGGGAAGTTAAGCGCGCCCGTATGGCTGCAAAGTATGCTGCCAAACGTGCTTCACTTAAGGCATCAGGGGACTATTCAGCCCTTGACAAACTTCCGAAAAACGCCTCTCCGATCAGAAAACACAATCGTTGCAAACTTACCGGCAGGCCAAGGGGCTATATGCGGGTCTTTGGAATTTCCCGTGTAACCTTCCGTATCATGGCACTGGATGGAAAGATCCCTGGCGTAACCAAAGCCAGCTGGTAATTAATCAGAATAAGAAATCAGAAAACGTAATCATTACGACAATGACAGATCCTATTGCAGACTTCATCACCCGCATTCGCAATGCCGTAAGGGCGAATCACAGAATCGTGCAGGTTCCTGCTTCGAATCTTAAGAAGGAGATGACCAAGATCCTGAAAGATAAAGGATTCATCCTCGACTATAAATTCGATGAGGACAACAGACAAGGTACCATCAAGATTGCATTGAAATACCATCCGGTCACAAAAGCCCCGGCAATCCGTAATCTGACCCGTATATCCAAACCGGGCCTTAGGCGGTACGCCGGAATGGATTCCATGCCGAGGGTACTCAACGGACTGGGTATCGCCATTCTTTCCACATCCAAAGGAGTTATGACCGACAAGGAAGCGAAAAGGGAAAATGTAGGCGGAGAAGTGCTTTGCTATGTATATTAATCAATAAAGAAAAAACCATGTCACGCATAGGTAAATTACCGATAACAATACCTGCCAAGGTGGAAGTGAAAATTTCCGGCAGCACCATTTCGGTCAAGGGCCCAAAAGGGGAGCTGACACGTACTATTACCGGAGGAATCACGGTAAAGCAGGACGGAAGCACACTGCATGTTGAACGTTCCGGCGACGAAAAAGAACAGCGCGCATGCCATGGACTGTACCGTGCCCTGATCAATAATATGGTTCATGGTGTGTCTACAGGATATAAATCCGAGCAGGAACTTGTTGGTGTGGGTTATAAAGCAAGCAATCAGGGTCAGATACTTGACCTGGTGCTTGGCTATTCGCATCATATAGTGTTTGAACTGCCATCGGAAATCAAGGTGTCCACCAAGCAGGAAAAGGGAGGTTATCCAACCATCATTCTGGAAAGTGCTGACAAGCAGTTGCTGGGTGCGGTTTCCGCCAAGATCCGCAGTTTACGTACTCCCGAACCCTACAAAGGGAAAGGCGTTAAGTATGTCAATGAAGTACTCAGAAGAAAAGCCGGTAAGTCTGCCGCTAAAAAATAAAAAATAATAATCGTCATGTTACGTAAAACAGTCAGAAGAAACAGCATCCGTGCCCGTATCCGTAAAGCGATCAAGGGGACACAGGAAAGACCCAGACTTTCGGTTTTCCGCAGTAATAAGCAGATATATGTTCAGCTTATAGACGATGTCAGCGGAGTGACTATGGCGGCCGCATCCTCTGCGTCAAAAGATTTACAGCAACCCAATGTAAATAAGACCGTACTGGCAAAAGCCGTTGGTAAATCCATTGCAGAAAAGGCAATACAACACGGGATCAGCAATGTAGTTTTTGACCGGGGAGGATACCTGTATCACGGCAGGGTTAAGGCGCTTGCCGAAGGAGCCAGGGAGGGTGGATTAAAATTTTAACATTGAAACTCAGCGATAGAAGAACATCATGTCATCAACAAACGTAAAACGGGTAAAATCCAGTGAGATAGAACTCAAGGACCGCCTGGTAACAGTAAACCGGGTAACCAAGGTAACCAAAGGAGGAAGGGCATTCAGTTTCGCAGCCATTGTGGTTGTAGGGGATGAAACCGGTGTGGTTGGCCACGGGCTTGGTAAGGCAAAGGAAGTAACCGATGCGGTACAAAAAGGCATTGATGATGCCAAGAAGAATCTGGTAAAGGTTCCCGTACTGAAAGGTACGGTACCGCATGAGAGTTACGGGAAATATGGCGGTGCACTGGTGTACCTCAAACCCGCTGCTCCCGGTACCGGAGTAATTGCCGGTGGTGCCATGCGTGCTGTACTCGAAAGTGTGGTTATTCACGATGTACTTGCCAAATCAAAAGGAAGTTCCAATCCTCACAATGTGGTGAAGGCTACGATTGATGCCCTTATGAATATGCGTGATCCGGCGACGGTCGCACAACACAGAGGGATTAAGATGCTGAGGGTATTTAACGGATAAAATCATTCATTCTGAATTAAAGATCAGTATTATGTCAAAACTGAAAATTACATTGGTAAAGAGCGGAATAGACCGGCCCGAGAGACAGAAAAAAACGCTTGTAGCGCTTGGATTGCGTAAGATGTACCACACCGTTGAGGTTGAGGCGACCCCTCAGATAATGGGTATGGTTACAAAAATCCGTCACCTGGTAGAAGTAAAGGAAGTTTAATAGAAGCATTTAACTGCTCCATTCATAGAATATTAAAATCATGAATCTATCAACTTTGAAACCTGCAAAAGGTTCGGTAAAAAAGAATAAAAGGCTGGGAAGAGGCACTGGATCCGGAAAAGGCGGTACATCTACCCGCGGACACACAGGGGCCCAATCAAGATCGGGTTACAGCAGCAAGCGGGGATTTGAAGGCGGGCAGATGCCATTACAGCGTCGTGTACCGAAATTTGGCTTCAATAATCTTTTCCGTACGGAATTTCATGGTATTAATCTGGATACCATTCAGGCCCTTGCCGAAAAGAAAAATCTGACCGTAATTGATGCCGGTGTACTAGTGGATAACGGCCTGGCGTCAAAAAAAGATAAAATTAAAATTCTGGGAAGAGGCGAACTGAAGACCAGACTGGAAGTTAAGGCACACGCATTTTCAGCATCAGCCCGGTCAGCCATTGAAGCCGCCGGCGGAACTACCGTTATACTCTGAATATGAAAAACCTGATTGATACCATAAAGAATATCTTCAAAATTGAAGACCTGCGTGTAAGGATTCTCAATACGCTGTTTTTTCTTTTGATCTACCGCCTTGGAACGCATGTCGTACTTCCGGGAGTTGATCCGGAGCAGTTGACAGCATTGCAAAATCAGACAAGTGGTGGTGTTCTTGGACTTCTTGATATGTTCTCCGGTGGAGCGTTTTCGAACTCATCCATATTTGCCCTGGGTATCATGCCGTACATTTCGGCTTCCATTGTGATCCAGCTTATGAGTATAGCGGTACCTTATTTTCAGAAATTGCAGAAAGAGGGAGAAAGCGGCAGGAAGAGGGTCAATCAGATTACACGGTGGCTAACCGTGGCAATTACCGCGCTTCAGGCACCGGGTTATATTGTCAATCTTCGCGCACAGGTGCCAAGTGCAATTATTTCTGTTACCAATCCGGAGATAGTATCACCTTTCCAGTTCTGGTTCACATCCATAATCATTCTGATTGCAGGAACGCTTTTTGTTATGTGGATTGGAGAAAAAATTACGGATAAGGGTATAGGCAATGGTATTTCATTAATCATCATGATCGGGATTATTGCCCGTCTGCCCGCTTCGTTCCGTGATGAATTCCTTTCCCGTTTGAATCAGGGAGGTGGGCCGGTAGTACTGCTGATTGAACTGGTTGCACTTGCAGCAGTAATTGGCTTCGTAATTATGCTGGTGCAGGGTACGCGGAGAATCCCGGTTAATTTTGCCAAAAAGATTGTGGGAAACAAGCAATACGGTGGTGTGAGGCAGTACATTCCGTTGAAAGTAAACGCAGCGGGGGTAATGCCGATCATTTTCGCGCAGGCGATTATGTTTATTCCTGCGACCATTGCACAGTTTTTCCCTGACAGCTCAGCCTCACAAGGGCTGCTGACGACATTCGGAAATTTTACTTCCTTCTGGTATAATTTCGTATTTGCTGTTCTGATTATCCTGTTTACGTACTTCTATACCGCGATTACCGTCAATCCCAGTCAGATGGCGGATGATATGAAACGCAACAACGGGTTTATCCCCGGGGTTAAGCCGGGTCGGAGTACAGCTGATTTTATTGATAATGTAATGTCCAGGATCACCTTTCCGGGATCCATATTCCTGGCGTTGATTGCCATCCTGCCGACATTCGCGATACTGTTAAATGTGAATAACAACTTTGCCCATTTCTATGGCGGCACTTCATTGCTGATTCTGGTGGGTGTTGTACTGGATACGCTTCAGCAGATTGAAAGTCATTTGCTGATGCGCCATTACGACGGATTGATGAAGAGTGGTAAAATAATGGGACGGAGTACTCCGGTTGCTTCGGCAGTCTGAGTGCAGGAATAAGGGAGTCACAATGGAGCAGGAATGCAGGATAAACTGAGGACTTGAATCATGCTGTTCTATAAGACACAGGAAGAAATAGAGTATATAAGAGAGAGTTCTTTACTTGTTGCCAAAGCCTTAGCTGAAGTTGCAGTTGTGATAAGGCCGGGAATTACAACTCTTGAACTGGACAGGGTGGCAGAAACCTTTATCCGGGACAATAAGGGAGTACCGGCTTTTCTGAACTACAACGGATTTCCGAATTCGTTGTGTATTTCAGTGAATTCACAGGTGGTACACGGAATTCCGGGCAATACACCGCTGAAAGACGGGGATATTTGTTCTGTGGATTGCGGAGTACTGAAAAACGGTTTCTACGGAGATTCTGCATATACCTTTATTGTGGGTGATGTAGATCCGGAGACTGTCAGACTGCTGAAGGTTACTCAGGAATGCCTGGAGAAGGGAATAAAAATGGCCGTCTCAGGCAACCGCCTCGGAGATATCAGTTATTCCATACAGGAACATGCCGAGAATAACGGATTTTCTGTAGTGAGAGAACTGGTAGGTCATGGAATCGGGAGACACCTCCATGAAAAACCCGAGGTTCCGAATTATGGGAAGCGGGGATCAGGACTGGTGCTAAGGGAAGGCCTGGTTATTGCCATCGAACCGATGATTAACCTGGGTGGCAGGGCAGTGGTTCATGAAGGTGACGGTTGGACGGTAAGAACAGCAGATAACAAGCCTTCCGCACATTATGAACATACCCTGGCAATAAGGAAGGATAAGGCAGATGTGTTGAGTACATTCAGTTTTGTTGAAGAAGCACTGAAAAATAACAGTCAGTATAAAGTCATTGAATAATTGTGGCCAAGCAAGCTAACATAGGACAAGATGGGGTAATCATCGAAGCATTATCCAATGCGATGTTTCGTGTGGAACTGGAGAACGGCCATGAAATTATTGCTCACATTTCCGGAAAAATGAGAATGCATTATATAAAGATTCTTCCGGGAGACAAGGTAAAGGTTGAGATGTCACCTTATGATCTTACAAAAGGAAGAATAACCTACAGGTACAAATAAAATTATTCTGGAACAGCGAAGTCTGTGCTAACAATAAATACGATGAAAGTAAAACCCGCCATTAAAAAACGAAGTGTTGACTGCAAGATTGTCCGGCGAAAGGGACGTCTGTATGTGATTAACAAGAAAAACCCGCGCTTTAAACAGCGTCAGGGATAACAGGATCATTTAATGAATCAACGCAACGGAATTATACAAAAACAAATAATCAACTCTATACATGGCTCGTATTGCAGGTATTGATTTACCCAAACACAAAAGAGGCGAAATTGGCCTTACCTATATCTATGGTATAGGCCGGTCAACTGCCCAGAAGATCCTCACCGAAGCAGGTGTAAACTTTAATACTAAGGTTGAGGAATGGAATGATGAGGAACTGAACAAGATCCGTGC
>JADZBN010000090.1 GCA_020852075.1 Bacteroidia bacterium | reverse complement strand
ATATATGAATGTCAGCAGGGAATTATTTCCGTGCTTGTCAACAGGCTTCCGGAAGCCTGGTGGAATCATGGTCATATCAGTCTACCAGGGCAGGCTCCTGTTCGAGTAATTCATCGTAAAAATCCGAGCAGGCAGCAACAAAATTACCATCGTCGTCAAAGGGCTGATAATTCAGTACGGGTTTTCCGGCCTTCTTCAGGTAATTATCCAGAGATGCGTTTTTTGTATCACAGCCTTTTACAACTCCGTCTGCAAGTTTCATGGCAGCCAGATGTACATTGGCCATGGAAGGATCCTTGTACAATTTGGCTTCGTCCGGAATAACCCCGTCCATTTTCAGTTTTCTGGAAAGACCGGGACTGAACATTTCTTCCAGGTCATGCAGATACGAAGAATATACAATCCGTGAATTACGGAACATCGGATCGTCTTTATATCCTGTTTTAACGAAAAATGGAATCAGGGAAGTCATCCAGCCGTGGCAATGAATGACATCAGGGGCCCATCCCAGTTTCTTCACGGTCTCAAGCACGCCGCGGCAAAAGAAAACCATCCGGTCCTCATTATCTTTAAAAAACTTTTTCTTGGCATCGCGGAAGATCATTTTACGCTGAAAATACTCTTCATTATCAATAAAGTAAACCTGCATACGGGCACTTTGTATGGAGGCAACCTTAATGATCAGCGGATGATCACTGTCGTCAATGATCAGGTTCATTCCGGAAAGCCGTATGACTTCATGCAGTTGGTTCCGGCGTTCGTTAATGACGCCAAAACGGGGCATGAAAGTTCTGATCTCTTTGCCTTTTTCCTGAATGCCCTGGGGCAGGTGCCGGGCGATTTTTGATACTTCTGTAACCTCCAAAAATGGAACAATCTCCTGGGAAACAAATAAAACTTTCGCTTTCTTCATTTAAGGACTGGTTTTAATTAATTTGGCGGACAAAGATACGAATTATAAGCGTATCCTTCAATAGAAACAAGCCTTCTTAACGAATTACAGCCAATTTTATTAAAATTCCTCCCTGGTGAACGCTTAAACATTTGGTAATTAACTGATAATAAATTCTCACTTTGAATAATTTGATAATATAAAGAATATAATTGAAAAATCATAACGAGGGTTGAAAATTTTTGATAAAATACATGACATTCAGGATGAAATCCGGACACAAAAAGCAGCAGGTTTCAGGATTGGATTTGTTCCCACCATGGGCGCCCTGCATTCAGGTCATCTGGCGCTGGTCCGTCAGGCCGCATTGGAGTGTGACCGTGTGGTAGTATCCATTTTCGTAAATCCGACCCAGTTCAACAATCCGGAGGACCTGAAGAATTATCCCCGGATGCCGGAAGCCGATATCGGAAAGCTTCGCTCTGCCTCAGTATCCGATGTATTTATTCCTGCGACTCATGAAATTTACCCGCATGGAACCGGAACTGCTGAAGGAATTCCCGATGCCGGTTCGCTGGCGACCGTCATGGAGGGTGCATTTCGTCCCGGTCATTTCCAGGGTGTTATGCAGGTGGTGAAACGTCTGTTTGAAATTGTAAAACCGGATGCAGCGTTTTTTGGTGAAAAGGATTTCCAGCAATTGACAATTATCCGGTTTATGACACGTGAACTCGGACTTCCGGTAGTGATCGCTTCCTGTCCTACCATACGTGAACCGGACGGATTAGCCATGAGTTCACGCAATCTGTTGCTTTCTGAAGAACAACGGAAGGCGGCTCCCGGTATTTACAAAGCGCTTTGTTTTGTCCGCGACAATCAGGGTATATTTTCCGTTGAAGAGATAAAAAAAAGAGCTCTTGCTATGATTCATTCGAACGTACAGTTAAAAGCAGAGTATCTGGAATTTGCGGAAGAGGATACACTTCATCCGGTAACAGATTGGGACGAGGCGTCCGTAATCCGGTGTTTCACTGCCGTACATGCCGGCAAAATCCGGCTGATTGACAACATCCGGGTGATTCCTGCCAATGCCTGATCAGGTCATTGTTTTCCGAGAAAATCCCTGAAGGCTCCGGCAACCCTTTCCGTTTCTTCCATTGTGTTAAACCGTCCGAATGAAAACCGGATGGAGGACCAGGCCTCCTCCGTACTCAAGCCCATGGCACGAAGCACGTGTGAGGGTTCGGGAAGGGCAGAGGTACAGGCACTTCCGGTGGCCATTGCAATCCATGGAAAAACCGGAATGAGTGATGAGGCCCGGATATCGCGGAACCTAAGGTTGGAAGTATTGGGAAGCCGCTGCAGGATGTTTCCGTTTGGGAAAACCTTTCCGGTATTGACCAGCGAATTCTCCAGAAGGTCTCTGAGTCCTGAAATTTTTTCACCAGCGCTGTTGCACTCTGCCGCTGCGAGTTCTGCTGCTTTTCCCATTCCGGCAATCCCGGGTACATTCAGGGTTCCCGACCTGAGGCCGTTCTCATGCCCGCCTCCGTCAGCCTGAGCCGTTAATTTGATTCTCGGATGATTTTTTCTGGCAAACAAAGCACCGGTGCCCTTGGGGCCATAAAATTTATGGGCAGACAGGCAACACATATCCACTCCCGTTTTCATTACATCAAAAGGTATTTTACCTGCTGCCTGGGTAGTATCGGAAAAAAAAACGGCGCCCTTTTCGTGGGTGAGATCCGACAATGTACGGATGGGTTGTACTACTCCCGTTTCGTTATTGGCCAGCATGATGCACACGAGAAGGGTGTGTTCATCAAGAATAGAGGCAAGCACGGCCGGTTCCACCAATCCATCGGGCCCGACGGGCAACACGGTTATTTCTGCACCCACTTTTTGAAGATGTGTACAGGTGTCCAGCACCGCTTTATGTTCTGCCGCCGATACGATAATTTTTCGTCTGCCCGACCGGTTACTCTCCACATATCCTTTTATGCCCAGGTTGATGGCTTCGGTAGCCCCGGAGGTAAAGGTGATTTCATCAGGGCGTGCGCCAATCAGGGCCGCAACTTTTTCCCGGGCTATTTTGACGGCTTCATCCGCAACCCAGCCAAAACTGTGGGTTTTGCTGGAAGCATTTCCATAATGTACGGTAAAATAAGGAAGCATTTCTTCCAGAACCCTTGGATCCACCGGAGTCGTAGCGTTGTTGTCAAGATATACTGCTGGCTGCATCCTGGCTGAAGTATGCTGTAAAGTTCGTGATATAATCGGAATGAACCGTACCCAACGGATTGCGGGAGGGCCTTTCAGGAAAACATCAGAGGTAGTAAGTTTGGATGCAACGAAGGATCATTCCCCAATCACGACCGTATATTTGCGTACAAATTTACACCCTGATTATGCCGTATTCCTCTACGCCCCGTCATATACATAAGGAAGAGCATTTTACCCAGTCTGAAACCGTCCGCGATATAGTTATCGGTATGGCCGACGGGCTTACCGTTCCCTTTGCTCTTGCTGCCGGTTTAAGCAGTGCGGTAACCAGCAATGGAATCATCATTACTGCAGGCCTGGCAGAAATAGTGGCCGGTTCAATTGCCATGGGACTGGGCGGCTTTCTTGCGGGTAAAACCGAAATTGAACATTATGAGTCGGAGTTGAAACGGGAATACCGTGAGATTGTAACCGATTACGAAACCGAACGAAGTGAGGTAAAGGAAATTTTTGCCCGGTATGGTCTGTCTGCCGCATCCCAGGAGGTGATCATGAAAGAAATGGAAAAGGATCATGACAAATGGGTGGATTTTATGATGCGCTTTGAGCTGGGCTTGGATAAACCTGACGCTAAAAGAGCCGCACAAAGTGCGCGGAATATCGGTCTGGCATACATCGTGGGCGGTATCGTTCCGTTGTCTGCTTACTGGTTTACCGTGACCCCTCACGAAGGCATGTTGTATTCCTCACTGTTTACCGTAGCCTGTCTTCTGGTGTTTGGTTATTTCAAGAGCAGGGCAACGGGTCAGCCGCCTGCAAAGGGAGCCCTCCGGACCACCGCCATTGGTGTGCTGGCGGCCGCTGCTGCCTACCTTTTTGCCAGGATTTTTGCATGAGTGAATGCTTTACGGCAGGAATTGTGAATTTTACATAAAAATAAGGCCTGTTTACCTATTTTCAAGCCAAAATCTGCCTTTAATCCTTAGATTTGCTCATATTTTATACACTGAAAAAGGAAACGCTTTTTCACCCTTAATGAATACCGGCAGATCACATATCTCGTTCCGGAAGTGGAAATTATTTCCCCTTTCGATACTGTTTTTCTGGGGGTCACACATTCAGGGACAGGTGACGGTTGCCGGTTCAAATGGTGCCAATGGAATATATGCTACGCTGGGTGCAGCATTTACCGCGATCAACGGGCCACTGCAGGTAGGGATGAACATCACCGTTACCATTACAGCAAATACCGTTGAACCGGCGACTGCTGTATTGAATCAGAATGCAGGAGTCTGGGCCAGCCTTACCATAAGCCCTTCCGGGAACAGGATCATTTCAGGAAATATTGCAGGTGCACTTATTCAATTAAACGGTGCTGATTTTGTGACCGTCAATGGCCTGAACAACGGCGTAAGTTCACTCCAATTAACCAATTCAAGCACCTCTTCCAATGCGGCAACCATTCAATTTCAGAATAGCGCCCAGAATAATACCGTTACCAATTGTACGATTACCGGCAGTTCTACAGGGGCTTTCAATAACGTTTCTCAGGGAGCGGTAGTCTGGCTTGGGACCAGTATTTCAGGGATAGGGAATGACAATATCACCCTGTCAAACAATGACATCGGACCGGCAGGAACGAATCTGCCGTATCAGATGATCAAAAGTTACGGAACCTCAGGGCGGGAGAATAACAGTGCTACCATTACCAATAATCTCATTCATGATTATTTTTCGGCCGGCACCGGTATTTCGAATTCCAAAGGCGTACTTGCCTATAATTATTCCAGCGATTGGTTTATTACCAATAACCGCTTTTATCAAAGTGCTACAAGAACATGGGCAAATTCCGGATCCACGGATTTTTATAATATTTATTCCTGCATTGATGTGCAGTATGGTTCGGGATACACAATCACTGGCAACATTTGCGGCTTTGCAAATGCCTCCGGAACCGGAAATACAGTGATCAGCAATTCCGCATCGAATTATTCCAGCATGCTGCAACCCATCATTGTGAATCAGAGTTCCTCTACATCGTCGAATATTTCCAATAATGTTATTTCAGGATTTGACTTTACCTCAAGCCGGGCAAAATCTACAGTGGGAAATAATATTTTCACTGGAATATACCTTGTGGCAGGAAGTGCTACCATTACGGCGAATGTCATCGGCAGCAGTTCAGCTACCAATGCTATTATTCTTAAATCCACCGCGATATCAGGGGGTAGCATGGTGCCTGCCGTAGGAATATACAATACCGGGAATGCCAGCACGGTAACTATTAATTACAATACGATTGCGGGAATACAGTTTACGTTTGGTCCGCCCGGTGTGGCCAACATGGACCGGACGCCATTTTACGGTATTAGTAATGATGGAAGCGGAGGTACTGTAAACATTTCAAACAACACCATTGGCAGCAATGTGGCAGCAAATATTACCATGAACCTGAACAATGGAAATTTTGTCGGGATTAGAAACAATATCACTGCCGGAAACCAGGTGGTGATCAGAAAGAACACCATACAGAATATTTCACATTCCGGTCTGAACAGCGGCTCACTAACCAATTCAGCCATCATAGGAATCATGGATGTTTCCTCCGGCAGTGCGCCGGGAAGCCTGATAAGCGGCAACACCATTCAGAACCTGAACCTTACGGCAGCTACTTCCTCGGTGGTGATGAACCTTTGCGGCATTCTATGGTATGCGCCCAATGGCGGCAATGCAACGATTGAAAAAAACAAAATTGCCGGATTGGCCATTAACGCCACCATCAGCGGAGTAATATCCGGGTTGTATCCTGCAAGCGGGTCGGGTACCAGTTATGTGATAAATAATATGGTGGCCATCGGAGTGGGAAATTCCTATTCTCATAATATTTATGGAATGTGGATCGCTTCGGGGAACCAGAAAGTGTACAATAATTCTTTCAGGATCTCCGGCTCGGGTTCTGCAGGATCCGGTGTCACGGCTGCCTTATTTTATGGTACAACACTTACTCCCCTCAGCCTGATCAATAATATTTTTTACAACGACCGGAGCAGCATCAACTGGAACCTTGCCTTGTATTTTACCGGTGCGCCGAATCCGGCATACAACGCGGTACTTGGCACAAACAATGTCGTGTATTCAACCTCCACACCGCTTTGCCGTTTCAGTTCCACCAACTGTAATTCCCTCGCCGCCTGGAATGCCGCTTGCGGAGGAGGAGATCCGTTACCACTTTCCAAAAACGTTACTGTTGTTTTTGCCTCTGTAAGTGATCTGCATACCAGCGATCTCAACGTGAGAAATGCAGGAATTTCCCTGGCACAGGTGGTGGATGATATTGACGATTTTATCAGACCGTCTTGTGTGGATATTGGCTGCGATGAATATGATGCCGGATCAATCACCGGAAATACCTATACCTGGCTGGGAACTGTTGACAATCTCTGGTGCAATCCCTGCAACTGGGAGCGCGAGGTCGTGCCACCATCCACCGGTGATATCGTGATAAAAGATGATTGTCCCTATTATCCGTTATTGCAGGCCGGTATCGGATGCGGGAATGTAACGGTTCATGATTTCACGGTGCAGCCCAATGCCGCTCCGGCAAAAAGCGGACAGATTGATCTCGGTGCATATACGCTAACCGTTACAGGGAACATTACGGTGGCAGGCAACTGCAATTGTACCGGCGCCGCAGGAACGCTGCCGCTCACCGAAGGACTTATTGATGTTACAAGCACTACCCAGCAGCAGATACTGGATTTCAGAAATGCTTCCAATACCTATCCCGGTTCCATCTGCAAGTTGCGTATTAATAAAACGGCTCCGGTTGCCGTTGCAGCCGTGAAGCACGAGGCCATCCTGAAGGGAAATCTCATCATTACACAGCACCTGGATTTTTCCAATGGTGTTCTTCTTTCAGGTAACGGTGTTTCCTATAACGCAGATGAAAACACAGCAGTGAATTTTAAAACCATCACCCTTACAAACGATGACCCGGGTGCGGTTACACGCCAGTCCATTGCGGGCCAGAATACGAGGAATGGTTTCTTTGAAGGCAGGCTGAACCGGCTTATTCAGGCGTCTTTTACAAAAAATGAATACCTGTATCCGCTGGGATACCGTGCCACCGGCGGTACCGGAGTAGTGGGAGATTACTTTTATTGCCCTTCCCTGATTACATTCAGTTCGGTGAACAATTCCAGTTTTCTTGCCGGCACCTTTCTTAACGCCAATACCAATTTCCGTGTGGACGGTGTTTGGATCGGTAATACCGGTCATGGCTGCGGCAATCCCTTTGAGATTGACGATCAGGGCGGACAGACTGCTGTTACCTGCAATAACGCAGAAATTGACATGGTGGCGGATTATTATTGGGACTTCTCTGAATCAACCGGTGCCAGTGCAGCAGGCGATCCTGCGATTGCTCCGGGCGCATTGGGCCCTGTACAGTATGACATTGAATGTGCCGGAGATAAATTCAACCTGCTGGCAATGGACGGATTGACCGGCTCTGAACTCCGGCTGATCAAGCGCCCCAGTATTGCGATTCCTGACAGTACGGGAATGGGTGCCTGGACCACCTCCGCCGGCACACACGATGGAACCGATATCAGCGCAAATACAGGCATAGCCATGTATTCCATCACCAACCCTTCCCTGAAGGGGGCAAGACGGGATTTCCTGGACTCCTTCAGCGGATTTACGGCTGCTGCCAACGGTCCTTCGCCCCTGCCGGTTGAATTATTGAATTTTACTGTGGTAAAAACCGGGGATAACGCAGCATTGTGCCGGTGGACCACTGCCTCTGAAATAAACAATGATCATTTTGAAGTATATGCTTCGCGGGGTTCAGGTGCTGAAATGAACTGGACACAAATAGGCAGTGTTCCCGGTTACGGGAATTCTTCCGTCAGGCATGACTATAAAATGCCGGATGATCATCCGGTGCACGGAAAGAATTATTATCGTCTGTTGCAGGTGGATTATGACGGAACAAAAACGTGGTCAGATATTGTTATCCTGGATTTCAGTTTAAAGAAATCATTTGCCGTTACAGCGGTTTCACCGAATCCTTTCATGAAAAATCCGGAGGTGTACCTCTATGCCAAATCCGGTGGAGATCTCCATATAGAAATTACCGGCATACTGGGGAATTTGATTTATCATTCCGGCAGGCAACTTCCGGCAGGCAGCAGTTCCTTTACACTTCCTGCAGGAGACCTTTTACCTTCCGGTGTTTATTTTGTCCGTTTCGACATGGACGGAGAACAATCAGTAGTGAGGATTGTTAAAGAGTAAGCGTACGGCCGATTACTTTTCCCGATTTACGTTTTAATAAAGGAGTATTGCCGGGAAGAGTATCCCGGAAAGAGCCTGTACGGTCAACAGATTTACCGGAAAACGATCCTATACAGATTTCAGCGGTAGATGTATTTTTCAAACTTTCCAAAGTTGCTTTCTTTTACATTCAGCAGGCGGCTTGCCGTGTTGCCTTTCAGTTTCCCGTTTTTGAAGTTTTCCATCACAATATTTGAAAAGGCCCTGCTGCTGCGGCGAAGTTGCATTACATAATAATTAGGTCCGCCCCTGGATT
>JADZBN010000089.1 GCA_020852075.1 Bacteroidia bacterium | reverse complement strand
GCCATGATTACGGGCCGGATAAGAACCCTGGCACGTGATGAAGTCAACTGCGATGGCATCAAAGTTCTGGCAACCGTTTGCATCTGTAACGAGAACGGAATAGGTACCGTTTGCTGTTACATCCAGCGTCTGATTGGTACTGTTATCCGACCAGAGGTAAGCTGCATATCCTGCACCGGCGTCAAGGGTTACTGTGGTTCCAACACAAGCCGTGCTGTCAGGGCCAAGATCAATGGCAGGCGCCTGGTTGGTGAAGCCGATATCAATGGTAGCATAGGCGGAACATCCGTTATAGTCGGTAACACGTACCGTGTTGGTACCCGGAGAAAGGTGGTTTGAAGTAGCCGTGGTATCTCCGTTTGGCATCCACAGGTAGGTATAGGGTGCAGTGCCTCCCGATGCCACAACTGTAGCGGAACCATCATCGCCGTTGGAGCAGGTAGCGTCCATAAAGGTTGTGATGGTGGCTGTTACGCCGGATGAATTATTTACAATGGTACTTACGGTTACCGAGCAACCCGAAACGTTATCCGTAACGGTACAGGAGTATAGTCCTGAAATAAGTCCGGTAGCGGAGTTGGTGGTGCTGACGTTGGGGCTCCAGTCGTAGGTAATGTTACCGCTGCCGCCGGTAATGTTTACCGTTGCGGTACCGTCATTGGCTACGCATGTGGCGGGAGTGGAAACCATATCAACAGTTATCGGAATACCGGCCGTAACGCTTACCGTATCACTGATATGACAATTGTGATCGTCGGTTACGGTAACCTCATAGGTGCCGTTGTTCAGATCTACGGCAGTTTGGCCGGTTTGTACAGGGTTGGTATTCCAGGAATACGTATAGGGTGCGGTTCCACCGCCCGGATTTGCCGTGGCAGTACCGAGAATGGTATTACATCCGCCGTTTACACCGGTAACACTGAGCGTGAGTGCCGGAGGTTCTGTAATAGTAAAGTATTGAGTGCCAACACAACCAGTGCCGTCAATAATATTTACGGTGTATTGTCCGGCAGAAAGGTGTGTAATAGACGGGGAGTAAAGTTCCCCGGAAGGTGTTGTCCAGGTATACGAGAGCGGAGGATTTCCTGTTGCTGTCGCGCTCGCGCTGCCGTTATGGTCACCGAAGCAGGCTACAGAAGGAGTAGAGGTGACACTAACCGTCATATTCGAAACGGTAATGGAATAGGAATAGGTCTGAACCCCATTGGAAGGACACGCATTATCATGTACCGTTACAGTAAATGTATAAGGTTGTGGGCGGGCATCATTGGGGGTAGGAGTCCAGCAGAAATGACCAACAGGGTGCGGAGTACCGGTAACGGTAAAGGTGGCCGCAGGAATAGCATTATTCCAGGTCATGGTAAGGGTATCGTTTGGATCCGGGTCGCTGGAAATTACATCAAAACAAAGCTGACCGCCGATACAGGAGGAGGTTGCAAAATTGGTGGTTCCGTTGATTCCTGATGCAGTAGGAAGTGTATTGTTACACTGTACGGTATAAATCTGCATATCCCGCATTACACTGCCAATCAGTACTCCGTTGCGGTATTCCTGTACCAGTACGGCAATAACGGCTACCTCGGAGGTAGTCGGATGCATGAATATGTCACCGGTTGCAGGATCAATAGAAACAGCAGGTGTGGAAGTCAGCGGATTTGATATGGAATATCCCGGTGCATATACACAGGGTAAATTTCCATCCGTCCTGGGACCGATGAAGAAATAGGCGAGAGAATCACCATCGGCATCAATGACACCATGGTTGAAATAATTATCCTGACCGATACATTCGAAGGCCACAGGAACGTTACTGAAGGTGGGGGAATTGTTATCGTAAACGGTATTGTTCAGGTATGCCTCAATGTAGAGGTTGTCACCACCGCCATTGGCCAGCGTTGTGATGGCAGTATTCCGGCAGCATTCCGAGACGTGAAATACCCAGTCAGGGCATTGTGCAGGAAGTGTAACTGTGGCGGTGTACTCGTACTCCTGGATTCCTGTTGCACTTCCACCGTTACAGGTGGTTAAGGCGGTAGCACAGGCATAGGTGATTTCCTGGCCGGTGCAGGGTACCTGGTTCATGGTGTACGATTGGGAGAAATTCCCGCAGGATGCGGATTCCACATAAAGAAATCCGTTGGTTGGGGCAGGAATACCAAAACAGTCCCTGTAAAGGGTCCATGTTACCAGGTATTGACCATTTCCCAGGTATTCATAGGTTAGGTCAGCACCTGCGGCGTGACTGGCTTTTGTTTGCTTGGAACCAAACAACATGGCCAGCAATATCATCAGATACGCCGGTCGGAGGAACCTTGCATTGCACACTGAGTAGATAGTTTTCATCATTAATGCGTGATTTGAATATTTAAATAGGTATAGTTGGAATATTCGGTGTAAAAATAACTCAAGTGGGTATCCTTTGGTAAAATTTCTTTGTTAATCCAGGGAAATTCATGGCAAACGTCGCTTCTTGCCCTGTAAACAACAGGGAGGGAAATTTATCCATCACAATAGTAGCTAAAAAATCAATACCAGACAAGCTTTCGGAGGTGTTAAGGCGTGAAAGGCCATACCTGACGCAGGCTTCGGACAGTGGGTTTCTCTGAAAACAATTTCTTTGTTTTTGACCAGGTTTCAACGAATAATGGTGATTGACGGTACCGGTTCAGATCTTCTTCAGATTCCCAAATGCTATAGGTCATAAACATCTGAGTATCGGTGGGATCCTGCCACAATTCAAGATGCCGGCAGCCCGGAAAATGCTGTATCTTTTCCGATGATTCCCTGAAAATAACCAGAAATTCCGCCTCCTTGCCCGAAAGGAATTTCATTTGTACAATTCTGATGATCATTCAAATTCCATGCGTATGGTATCCAAAAATTTCAAGCCGAGTAATCCGGATGCAGAAGCACCTATAAGGGCAATTTCCAAATAACCTGATGAATTAAAATATGCTACAGGGTCGGTTTCCTCAGACATCCTCAGATTTTTTTTAATAAAATTCAGATTGTAGTCCTCTTTCCGTAAAAACAAGGTAAACCGGCGTCCTGCCTGCTCCTTTTCAAACAACTCCTTTCGGATATTTGTTACCACATTACCATTCGCGTCTATATATATGACTGCCCCCCGTATTCCATCCGGGCTTACTGCAGGCTGTGGAAGAAGGCTCCGAACAAGGTCCGTGGTTGGAGTTCCTATCTCTTCCATTCGAGCCCCACGGAACAATTTACCCAAACACGTCATCAGTTGGTTGTTTGTATTTTCGTCCGTATCGTAAGGATCCACCGGAAGTTTGAAAATCTGAATTTCTTCGGATGAAAAAATCAGTGAAAATATGCCGGTATCAAATCCAATTAACAATTGTCCCTGATAAATTACTCCGAGATAATGCTTAAAGATATCTTTGGTTCTTCCGGTACACAGATTGTGTACTCCAATGTAATGAATGGTACCCGTCGGAAATTTTGTAATGGAATTTTTCAGAATATAAGAAGCCTGGATAATATTGAACATCTCGATCTCATGTGAAATATCAATAATGTTCACGCCGGGTTCCATCCTGAGAATTTCACCCTTAAATGCTGCAAGATGATGATCCCGGTTTCCCCAGTCAGTAGTTAATGTGAGCAAAGACATGCAAGTGTATCCCCGGAAAATCTGTTGAAAACTTGTAATTTCGGAGAATCCAAAAATAGGGAGATTTCGTTAGTATTGAAACCGGAATACATACCCCGATATGTAATTTCATCAATAGAGAAATGTGAATAATGAAAATGATGAATGCAAAAAGGGTGGTATGCTAACATGAGATAGAATTATGGATATGTTACCGGCAGTATTTAGTTAACATTCCGTGCCGGTGAGACAACTATAACGCATGGCATTTTCCCGAGGTAAGGAATCCCTGCCCCTGATTTTCAAGAACAAAAGTTCCCATTAAAAACCCATACGCATTGAGCGAAGTTATTATTCCGATAGACACATTTAATCCTGTGGAATTCTTTGGTGTCAACGACAGCAACCTGGAAATTATCCGGAGAACTTTCCCCGAGTTAAAACTGATTGCCAGAGGAAATGAAATAAAGGTGATTGGTGATGAAAAAAACATCCATCTTTTCAGTGAAAAGATCAACCGCTTAATCCATCATTACCAAAAATTCGGCAGCCTCACCACGGATAATGTAGAGCATTTTCTGGGGGACAGAAATGGCACGGATACCCCACCACCCTCTGTCCCGGCCAGTGATGTGCTGGTTTTCGGGCAAAACGGCATCATGGTCAGGGCAAGGACCGTCAACCAGAAAAAAATGGTGGAGGCATCTGAAAAAAATGATATTGTTTTTGCAATCGGTCCGGCAGGTACGGGGAAAACCTATACGGCTGTTGCCCTTGCCGTACGTGCATTGAAAAACCGCGAGATCAAACGGATCATCCTTACCCGGCCAGCTGTGGAAGCAGGAGAAAACCTGGGGTTCCTGCCAGGTGATCTGAAAGAAAAAATTGATCCATACCTCAGGCCCTTATACGATGCCTTGTTTGATATGATCCAGGGAGAAAAGGTGAAAAGTTATATTGAAACAGGGGTTATAGAGGTTGCCCCGCTTGCGTTTATGCGCGGCCGTACGCTGGACAATGCTTTTGTTATACTAGACGAAGCACAGAATGCGACCGAAAGCCAGTTGAAAATGTTCCTCACAAGAATGGGGCCTTCGGCAAAATTCATTGTCACAGGGGATGTTACCCAGATTGATCTCCCGCGCAACCAGCCATCCGGACTGGTTCAGGCGATTAAACTTCTTTACAATATTAAGGGGATTGATTTTATATATCTGGATGCACAGGATGTGGTCCGCCACAGACTCGTAAGGGAAATTATTGAGGCATACAATAAGTGAGTTTTTCGTGGGAAACGATTCATGGCCGCTTCGTACCTTTGCATTCTCAATTACCGGGATTATCATGACCGTAGAGCAACAAAAAATACCCTCCGCGCTGAAAGAAACCCTGTTTAGCTTTCCCGGACAGACTGCCTTCTACCGGGGAAAAGTCAGGGATGTTTATACAATTAACGGCAAGCTGCTGGTGATGGTTGCCACTGACCGGATTTCTGCTTTTGATGTCGTCCTTCCGCGCCCCGTACCCTGGAAAGGACAGGTATTGAATCAGATTGCAGCCCTGATGATGCAGGCAACCACTGATATCGTTCCAAACTGGATTATCTCAGTACCGGATCCGAATGTTACGATCGGAAAAAAATGCGATCCCTTCAGGGTGGAAATGGTGATCCGGGGCTATCTTGCCGGGCACGCCTGGCGTGAATACAAATCGGGTAAAAGGATACTTTGTGGTGAGGTCATGCCCGATGGCATGAAGGAAAATGACCCCTTTCCGGTTCCACTGATCACACCTACAACCAAAGCGAATCAGGGGCACGATCAGGATATTTCACGGGATGAAATCATTAAACGGGATCTGGTTACCGAGGACGATTATGTTCAGCTTGAAAAGTACACCCGGCAGTTATACGCAAGAGGACAGGCATACGCTGCGTCCAAAGGACTCATTCTTGTTGACACGAAATATGAATTTGGTAAATATGGATCGCAGATTCTCCTGATGGATGAGATACACACTCCCGATTCCTCCCGTTATTTCTATAGCGACGGATACGAACAACGGCAGTTGGAAGGTAAGGAGCAACGGCAATTGTCCAAAGAATTTGTCCGGCGATGGCTGATGGACAATGGCTTTCAGGGACAGGCGGGCCAGGAGGTTCCCCGGATGACGGATGAATGGCTGATGACTCTTTCAGCAAGATACGTGGAACTGTATGAACAACTTAGTGGCAAGACCTTTGAACCCGCCCGTGGAATAAATCCGGAGGAAAGGGTGAAAGAGAATATACTTCGTTCGCTTGAGAGCATTTCGCTTTAATAAGATTTTTTATTGCTGAACTTTGAGACGAAACCAACGTTTCCTGGAATCTGTATTGCAACAGGTGGATCAGTATGATCATTCCGTACCTTTTTCCTTGTACCTCAGAAATCATTTCAACCGGAACAGGAATATGGGCTCCCGT
Organism: Bacteroidia bacterium; assembly: GCA_020852075.1. Classification (GTDB taxonomy): domain Bacteria; phylum Bacteroidota; class Bacteroidia; order AKYH767-A; family 2013-40CM-41-45; genus JADZBN01. Next base: position 13,516 of record JADZBN010000089.1, on the reverse strand, counting down.
GACAGAAAAGAATTCAGGGAATGGGCCTGTAATTGTTTCCGTATCGGGAATTGCCTTCCACATGAATCCGTAGAAACCAGGGCAGGTATAGCCAATTTTATCTGTCAGACAACGCAACGTTTTTACAAGCAGGAACTCATAACCGAACTTACCGGTCTCCCGCCGGAAGATTGCCAGAAAAACCTGAATGAAAAACTTGAAATCATCCGGAACAAATGGCCTGCGTTTCTGCTGGATGATGTGTTCCCAAAATCCACTGAGATTTCGGATCGGATAGATAAAAACGGATTTTTAAAATCACATTTTTCCCAGCCCGCCTTATGGATCAGGGTAAGGAGACAATTTTTGGAAATGTTCCTGCAACAGTTGCCGGACCGGAATGATAATTATCTGCAGGACGAAGACATTCCCAATGCATTCCGGTTTCCTAATGGAACGGATCTGTCAGGTTTGCCCGGAGCAGATAAAGGCTGGTTTGAAGTTCAGGATTATTGCAGTCAGAAAACCGCGGATTACTTTGATGGGAAGAATACGGAACGGTGGTGGGATGCATGCGCAGGATCCGGTGGAAAAAGCCTGGCCCTTACAGACCGCATTCCCGGGATATACTTGTTTGCCAGCGACATCCGTCCTGCCATTCTGAAAAACCTGCACTCCAGATTTCAACGGGCAGGTATCGTCAACTATCAAACGGACGTTTTGGATCTTACGCTTCCAGCTTCAATACCGGATACGTCTTTTGATTCCATCATTGCAGATGTTCCTTGCTCCGGATCAGGAACCTGGGGCAGAACACCTGAGAATCTGAGGCCCATCCACTCAGGAAATGGTCTGCGCGGTTTTTTGGAATTGCAGAGAAATATTATCAAAAATCTTACAGATTGCCTCAAACAGGCAGGGAAATTATACTACATCACCTGTTCTGTATGGAAGGCTGAAAATGAATCGAATATTTCATACTTTGAAAATGAACTGCCTTTAACGGCGGAAAAAAGTATGTATTTCGAAGGGTACAACCGGAATGCAGATACCCTGTTTTTATGTTTGTTGCGGAAAAAATCCAATTCCTGATCTGCAAAAAATCTCCTATGCTTTCATTTGTTTTTTCACGAATTTTACCATCAGGTAAACCAAATCTTTTACCCCAAGTATACTGCCTGTAACTTTTACAATTCGTTGATCCCGAAGGAGAAGGAATCTTGAAAGCCCTGAGTCAATGTATTTTCATTCTGGTACTGTGCCAGGTAATCGCATTACGGTTACCGGGCCAGGTGGCATCCGCCCAGGAATCCATACTTAGAAAACAGGCAGAAAGGTATTTTGATGATGAGGATTATCAAAAAGCCTCACCTCTTTTTTCGCAGTTACTGAGTCTGAATCCCCGCGATGCTGATCTGAATTATAAGTACGGAGTGTGTATTATTTATACGGGTGCGGAAAAATCCACGGCTGTACCCTTTTTGGAAGTCGCATCCAGAGATCCGCTGGCAGAACAGGAGGTCTGGTATTACCTGGGAAGGGCCTACCTCTATGCAGGAAAGTTTGAACAGAGCAAGATTTGCCTGGAACGGTTCATCCGCGTGGCTCCACAATCAAAAATCCATAAACTTGAAGCGGAACTTTTTAAATCCAACGCAGAAAATGCGATGAAGCTTTCTGCCTCACGAAAAGATATTTCCATTATAGATGTACTGGATGCAAACCGGTCGAATTTTTATGAACGCTATGATTTCAGCAATACCGGTGGTAAACTGGTACCTGCTGCAGAGCAGTTCCTGACTACACAGGATAAAGACTATCAGCAGGATCCGGTCATGTTTATCAGTAAGGATGCACAGGTAATTTATTATGCAAGTTTTGGGAAAGGGAGCCTTGGTGGAAAGGATCTCTATGAAATCCGAAAACTCGCGAATGGCCAGTGGTCATCTCCTGTCAGCCTGGGTGGAAGGATAAATTCGAACCAGAATGAAGATTTCCCCTTTCTGGATCGTGATGGGCGTGCCTTGTACTTCAGCAGCCGCGGTCATAACAGTACCGGAGGATATGACATCTTCAAATCCACCTATGATTTCAGTTCCGGTGGCTGGTCGGAACCGGAGAATCTTGGTATTCCGCTGAATACAACCGATGATGATTTTTTATTTGTAACCAATCCCGAAAATAATACTGCCATGTATGCAACTTCCCTGGATGCATTGCCTGGCAAATTGAAAGTGCGTGTCATTCATCTGGGGCAGGATGGCGGAAATTTCTCGGTCATAACCGGAACCTATTCTTCGCTTGATCAGATTACACGCCGAGATGCACGGATTACGGTGATCCGCTCTAGTGATCACGGCATTGTCTCATCTGTCAGAACCGATCCCAGAACCGGCAGCTATGAATTACTGCTTGCGCCAGGACAGGATTACACTCTTGTGGTAGAGGGAGGAAGTTATTCCCCCCATGCAGAAATCTTTTCCCTGCCTCCGGTTGCCAATGCATATTTCCGGCAGGAGGTAAAGATGAACCGCAGCGGAGATAATGAAGAACTGACGCTGACAAATTTCTTCACCACACTGAGCCCTTCTGCAGGCCTGGATATTGCAGTTTCAGACAAGCCAACCAATGTGGTCAGCAACACATTTGACCACGTGAAGCCTGATACTTCAGGTATGATGTCTGTGAAGATTGATAACCAGTTGATCTATGCTACATCACCCGGATCAACGAAGGATAGTAAAGCGGATGATAATTCCCCCCGTGCATTGGCTCAAAACCAGCCACTGGCCGATGGTTCTGACACAGATAGTATTGCTGAAGATATTGACGATTCCCTGTCCTCCAGCCGATCAACCGGTTATCCCCAGATCAAAATCAAAGAAAAGGATAGGTATAATCCATACCTGGCAGCAGCGCCGACCCAGGATGAACTGCGGCAGAAACGGGAAGAAAGTGAACGTTCACAGGAAATTGAAGATGAAGAGAGCGGGAAAATTCCCGAGTACAAGGTGGATATTGATAACCGGGAGCTGACAAAAATTGCATACAATGATGCAAGAGAACTGGAATATGAGGGCCATGAATTAAAAGTACAGGCGACGGATGCCCGGGAACAGGCCCAATATAAAGACAGCTTGTCAAAAGCACTTTCTTCCGAAGCCGCAGGCCTGTCTGCCTCCGATTCAACATTGGCTGCAGAACTGACCGATCGCTCCAATAACCTCAGGGACGAATCCAATTCCCTTTTTGAACAAGCCGCGCAACTTGACGCAGACGGGGATTCGAGACTTGCGGATGCCGGTACTGCAATGAAAGATGCACAGAGCCTGATGAAGGACTCAGGGACACCGATTGCTGTGAATACTACGAAGGTGGGGGACAAGGACAAGACCCTGACAGACTCACCCTATGGTTTACCTGCCGTTCAGGACAAAACCGGTAGTGGCAAGGAATCACTTCAGGCCAAGACCCAGCAATCTGAAAACAGCAAGGTAACAGCAACACCCGGGAATAATGCACCTGATAAATCTGCAGCGGGTATCCCTGGATTTGATTCGGGTCACACAGAAAACCCTGTTGAAGTAGCTGATAAAAATGATGTTCAATCCCCTGATGTCATAAAGGCCCCCGTTCAGGATAATGAACCAACCGCATTGAATCAGGGTTCAGGGAATATCCCCGGAAATGATAAGACAGATGTTGAAAGCCGTGAAGCAGTAGTCAATGCAGGTTACGGTAATAAAGAGAATCAATCGGAGAAACAGAAACCTGCTTCCGGAGCTAATACCAGTGTTGCACTTCCGCCGCTGACGCCAGAACCGGAAAATCAGGAGCCGGGAAGCAAGTATGCATCACCGGGTAAGAATTCAGGAGATAACAGGACTGAAAAAGGTACATTGAATAATAGCGGCGGTAATGCCGAAAACATCCCTGCTGATGGAAATGCGTCATCTGTGAATTCCATTGCCCCAACCGGTGAAACCATTGCAGTCAACACTGTAAAGAATCCATCCGGAGAAAATGAACCAACGTCAGACAGCGGCAGGAGGGATCACACGGCTTCCGTCAATCATTCCGGTTCAGAATTAAATTCCGGTAAGAACCCTGTCCGGGTGGCAGGTGCTGCCTCGTCCCCTTCCGGACAATCGGAGAATATTAAACAGGAAGTTGTATCCATAGAGAATAAGTTGCCGCCATCAGGAAGCAGTTCTCCGGAGATTCTCCAACAGCAGGAAAAGAAAACCGGCAGTAAGTACCCTGAAAATCAGGAAGAGCTACGCGGTGCTGATAATTCAACCGCTGCCGGACAAAATTCCGGGCAGGAGGAAAAGCAGGTATCAGTATCCGCGAAGAATTCAGGTGACCTGCCTCAGCAACCACCTACCGGGACCATCAAAAGGCAACAGGAAAGCCAGCCGGAACAAACCGTCGTTACAAATTCAGATACAGCAAATCAACCTGCGGTATCAGCACCTTCTGAAAGGAACACCACAGCAAGTGAACCGGCAGGAGGGGAGAATCATGATACATCAAAGGACAGGTCAGAGGATAAATCCCCTGCATTAAATGAACCGTTGGCATTAACGAAAAATGAAAATCACCCGGATAACAGGAGCCAGTCTGTTACCACGGCTGAGAATCCGGCGGTGGATAAGACTGCTGAATCAACAAAGAACACCGATGCAACTACCTTGAATCCCGAAAGCGATAAAATCACCAGGGAATCTCCTTCTGTTGATCAAAATGCAGCAGAGGTAAACAGTGGTGAACAGAATGAAGCCAAGGAGAATAAAAAATCAGAGTCCGTATCCGCAACTACACCGGTGGGCACAGGCGCTGCTGAAAAAAATGAAACGGTTGACCTTGCTTCTGCAGCACCCGTAACAGTGCATGAAACAACAACGTCACAAATTAATTGAGGGAATTCAGGGAAAGGTATTATATCAGCCCAAAATGATATTTCCGGAACTGCACCGGGAGTTGAAAAGGCCACAAGAGGAAATGTTGAATTTAAGTCACCCGAAAATTCAGAGAATCCTTCAACCCTGACCCGTAAGCAGGAATCAGAGAAAACCAATGAGTTTTCCGATGCAGGAAATTTGCACCCGGAAGAAAATCAAATTTCAACCGCCGGAACGGAGCCTGAGAAAAAACCAACCGGCCAGGTCAAATCACAAGATAATATTATACCGGTCAGGTCTGCAGTAACCCAACAGTCAAACCCGGCTTCAAAGACTTCACCGACGGATCAAAACCCTGCAAATCTGCCGGAGGGAAAAGAGGCGATGAGTATCAACCCGGATGGTATGGTACCGAATCAGCCGGGAAATTCTCCGGGACATGAACTCGCGGTTGTGCAGGATCAGAATAACAGCAACCCGGTACCGGCATCAGCGGAGGTAGGACAGAAGTCATCACCGGTGCAGAACACCGATGAAGCAAAGAATGTTCCGGATGATATTGCAATGAATGTGGCAGCGAAGGAGGAGCCGGTGAGTGGTCATTCATCCACCGAAACACCGGCGACCGAACGCACCGGTAATGATCAGAATGAAACATCAAAAATCAGTGAATCACAGGAAAAGTCAGGGCTGGAAGCAACGCCTTCATCGTCTCCACAAAAAACAGATTATACGGTAGCAGAAAGTACACAACGACTTTCCAATGCTTTAGGAAAGCCATTATCCTCTGCAAGCATTTCTCAAAATTCTCCGGAGAATCGGATCAGCCCGGATGCAGCAAAGGACGATGCCGGAGTACGGCCGCCTCAAACACAGGCTGCCGGTCATGAATCGTCTTCTCAGATTGCTTCTGTTACCCGGACGGGTTCAGAAAAAGGGAATAACCCGGAATATGCCACTGCATCCCCCAACAGGGCTACAGAAATATCGAACGGAAACACAAAGAGGGAAACTGCACTCATTACTAATAAGGGTACTGCAGGCAATGCTACAAAGGCAGAAAATTCAGCCGTTGAAAATCATTCCATAACGGTTCATTCAACGGAAAATGCTTCCGGACAACAGCCGGAAAATGATACTACGGACAATGGAATTTCATCCTTGCCTAAGGCGAATACAAGTACTGGACAAGAAATGAGCGGCAAGCCCATTGCGATGGAGGAAAGTCATACTAACAACCAGGCAGGCGCGGAATCAACCGGGAATACCACTACAATAAGCCGTGCTTCTGAATCAAAAGAGGCTATCGCTGTTGAACCTGTGAATGAATCCGCAAGACTCAATTACACGAGTTACGAAACCAAAACGAATGTCTCCCGGCGTCTTGCCATCCAATCCGAACAATTACAGGAACGGATCGTGAATATGAAAAACTCACCAGAGAAGGACAGCCTGTTGCAGGTTGCCAAAGACATGAACAGGGAATCTATGGTGACATGGCAAAGTGCCCAGGCAGACTTGAAAAAGGCTAATGAAATTCAGCCCGGGATAGCTGAAGTAATAGAAAAGAGAAATGATGCAGGAAGGTCTGAACAACAGAAGAAATCTGCTTCGGGCGCTGATGAAATAAATGTTAACGATAAAAATAGTCCTGCTTCAGGTGCAGTATCCACCAGCAATATGGAGCAGGATGTGACCCAGTCGGATAATCTTGCTGTAACTGAAACCAGGGTTCCTTCCGCAACGGACAGGCAGGTTTCAGGCAATGATTCTTCGTCCGATAAGTCAGGGATTGTTCAGGATCACATCGAGGGAACTTCAGGTATCAATGCTCCTGATGCGGCGTTATCTGAGACAAGTACCAAAAAAGGAATAAATGAGGCAGTATTTTCGAGTTCCTCTCCCCGCGATCAGGCGGAAAATCACGTAACAGACAGGAGTACATCAGGTCAGAAAATTTCACCTGTTAATTCAAATGCAACGGTGGCTTCCATCGCCAGGGGAACCGATGAGTCCAGCAACAATAAAATGCCCTCGTCCGGAGATCGTGACAATACAGGTGCTACGCCGTTTTCTGGGAATGCCAGTTCATTCAATACGCGGGAATCGAATCGTGAGTTAACAAAGACTGTTTTGCTTGAGAACGGAGAAAGGATTGATACTACCCGTCCGGCTTATCCGGAATTTGTTGCTACCCGGAAAAAGATTGAAACCAGGCAGCAGGAAACCATTGATATTTTTGTGGACGCTGTAAATATGAACCGGAAGGCTCTCGAACAAAAGGAACAGCAATTGGCGCTCATGGACAGTGCGCGTACCGTAAGCGATCCGGATCTTAAACAAAAACTGGAAAGCGAAGCTGAGAACCTGAAAGCAGCATCTGCAAAAAGTGAATCGGTGAGTAGTGAAAAATTCGCATCGGCAAAATCCAAAACCGGTGAAGTAAAGAACCTGACGGCGCAATTGGAATCAATCCGGAAGAAATTGCTTGTGCAGCCTGAATCTGCCGTAATGAACTCCGGGACGACAGCCGGCAATAATAAATTGGCGGATGCCGGTCTGAGAACCGGATCAACAGCCACTGACGGAGTTGGCAGTCAGCAGAATATGGCAGGTTTCAGGGATCTGTCAGCGTTTACAACTGATGCATCCGTATCGTTTTCATCTTTGGAGATGGCCAACATGTCCAGGGAAATGTTCAGTATTCATAAAAATCGTCCCGGGTCATTGGAAAAATCAGTACCCATGAATCCCGGATTACCTGAAGGCCTTTGCTTTAAGGTACAGATCGGAGCTTTCAGGAAGCCAGTATCTGACAGCACTTTCCGGTATTTCCAACCGGTATCTGCTGAAACATCCAGACCCGGGTGGATACGGTATTGTGTCGGCCTGTTCAAAACCTTTGAACCTGCCAATCTGGTGAAGAAGGAATTACGCAGGCTGAACTACAAGGATGCATTTGTCGTTGCCTATTACAACGGGAAACGAATAAGTCTGCATGAAGCCTTTGCCTTACTGACCAAAGACGGGCAGGGCCTGCCTGCTGCGTATGCTGATGCCAGCCGAAGCGAACTTTCGTACCTGAAACAGCTTCATGCCATTTCTCCCGATATCAGGCCGTATGAAACGGATGCAGATGTTCTTTCATTTTATAGTGGAGAGAAGGATAAAGTTGCCGTGTTTGAATTGAGTAAGGATGCTGTACATCCTGATGGAGATACTGAATCGCCGCAGGTTGTATCACCGGAACCGTCGTCAACGGTTGCCGCGCAGACAAATGGAACAAATACAACTGCTGTTGCGGGTGCATCCCCGTCTGTTTCCACTGCCGCAGGTACTGAATATGCTGTTCAGATTGGAGTGTATCATTTCTCAGACCTTCCACCTGTCCTCCAAAAACTGCAACCCGTATTTACCGAATCTTCCGGACCCGGATTGTACCGGTTCCTGAATGGCCCTTATGCTGATTTCATCAGGGCTGATTCAGCCAAATCTGTCGCAGTTATAAAAGGTGTTCCTGATGCCTTTGTGGTCATGTACCGGGGTGGCCGGAGAATTCTCCTCAGCGAACATGAATCCACTGCAAATTCAACAGGTGGCATAAAGAATTCAGGTGATCAACCTTATGTGAAAAGCCCTGTTACCTCACCGGAAACCCATCCGGCAGTAACTTCGGTGACTGCAACGGCACCGGTTGCAGGTTCTGGAGGCCCGGTTCGCTTCAGGGTACAAATCGGTGCATTCCGCCAGCAGGTTCCCTACAAGGTGGTGGAAGCTTTCTTAAAACTGAGTGATAAAGGCATAGAACAAAAAACAGGTTCGAATGGACTTCATATATTCTACGCCGGAAATTTTGAAAATTACAATGATGCCAATGACCTGAAAAATCAGGTTGTTGAAAATGGGGTGAAGGACGCATTTATTGTAGCTTTTTCAGGGGATGAAAAAATCCCCGTTTCGAAGGCTTTTGAGTTACTCCGCCATTGAATTATTCTGCGTTTTTCGTAATTTTACATTTCGTAACGTTTTTCACAAGGTTTACCATGATTACATTCAGTAACAGTCCTGAACAGGATGAGGTTATTATCAGCGAAGAAAGTGTGGTACGGGAGAGGGATTTGGTTCTTTACAACGACGATTTTAACACATTTGATTTTGTGATTGAGTCGCTGATTGAAATTTGTAATCATGACCCGGTTCAGGCAGAACAATGTACCTTTATCGTTCACTACCGGGGAAGATGTTCGGTAAAGTCCGGATCGTATTCAAAACTAAATCCAATGCGGGTTGCTCTTTGTGACCGGGGATTATCGGCAGTGATTGAATAAAATGCCTGAAAAGCCGTTTTCCTGACGGAAGCATTGCCATCCGAATCAAACAGTATAAATACTCCTATGAAAAGAAAATTCCTCACAGGTATCGTTGCATTGGTATTCATCGGTGCCTGCTCAAAAGTGCCGATCACCAAGAGAAAGCAAGTCAACCTGCTGCCTGAAAGTGAACTCATGTCTATGAGCCTTACCAGTTATCACGATTTCCTGAAGCAAAACCCTCCTGTAACCGGAACGGCAGATGCCAACCTGGTGAAAAGTGTCGGAGGGAAAATTGCCAATGCCGTTACCCGGTTTATGAACCAAAATGGATATGGGAAACGCATTCAGGGATATAAATGGGAATTTAACCTGGTCAATAGTAAAGAGGTTAATGCCTGGTGTATGCCTGGTGGTAAGGTTGTGGTGTATCAGGGTTTGCTGCCGGTAACACAGGATGAAACAAGCCTTGCCATTGTCATGGGACATGAAATTGCACATGCGGTGGCACGGCACGGGAATGAACGGATGAGTCAGGAAATGGTAGCTGCATTCGGGGGTATGGCGCTTGATGTTGCGTTGGCAAAAAACAGCACGCAGACGCGAAATATTTTTCTAACGTCCTACGGGGTTGGTTCAAGCCTTGGAATTCTTGCCTATTCAAGAACGCATGAAACCGAAGCCGATAAAATGGGGCTTATCTTTGCTGCCATGGCAGGTTATGATCCGCAAAAGGCCATTTCATTTTGGGAACGAATGGCAGCCCAGGGAGGTTCAAAGCCCCCTGAATTCCTGAGTACGCACCCGAGCGATCAGACCAGGATTAAAAATCTGAAAGCCTTCATGCCTGAGGCAATGAAATACTATCACCCGGGCAATAAGTGAAATTTGAGAGTAGATTTTTTCAATTATCTTTGCGCCCTTCATTCGGGACCCGTAGCTTAACTGGATAGAGCATCTGACTACGGATCAGAAGGTTAGGGGTTCGACTCCCTTCGGGTCCGCATCCATATCCGGAGGTATATTCACTCCGGATTTTTTTCAATAGATTGATTGTCAGGAATCCTATTCCTGAAGTATGAAGTATGCCGGCTCTATGCCTGGTGAAAAGAAGGATTGTCATTGGTGAGTTATTCCCGCTCTTGTTGAATACACTCAGAGTACGTCACAGGTTTCTCCAAAACAAATAATGAAATGGCCAGGATGCGTAACCGGGAATTTATGTTTTGGGTAAAATATCCTGTTCAAAGTATATCCCTGCTGGCTGTTACAACCGGATTTCCTCCCGGATACGTTGATAAAATATCCCTGAAAGGCACAATGGATGCGGAATAGAAGCAGTAAAGGATTTATATTTGTAAACCTAACAATACAGGATTAACTGTGGCACTGATCAGATCTATTTCAGGAATCCGGGGTACCATCGGCGGAAAACCCGGGGATGGCCTGACTCCGGTTGATATTGTTAAATATACTTCCGCCTATGGCACATGGGTTCATGAAACCACCGGTGCCTTAAACAGAAAGCCGGTAGTAGCCATTGGAAGGGATGCCCGGATTTCCGGCGAAATGGTTCAGAATCTGGTTGCAGGAACCCTTAAAGGACTTGGCATTGATGTGATTTACCTGGGATTGTCCACTACGCCCACCGTGGAAATGGCTGTTACAGAACTCAAGGCAGACGGCGGGATTATCCTGACTGCAAGTCATAATCCCCGGCAATGGAATGCGCTGAAATTGCTGAATTCCAGAGGAGAGTTCCTTTCTGCTGAAGATGGGGCTAAAGTTCTGGACATTGCTTCGCGCGAAGCGTTTCGGTACGCAGAGGTGAATAAACTCGGAGAATATACCACCGAACCGAATTTTCATCTGAAACATATAGAAAAGATTCTGGCCCTGCCACTGGTGGATGTGAAGGCGATCCGTGCGAAGAAGTTCAGAATCGTGATTGACTGCGTGAATTCCACGGGAGGATTTGTTATTCCGGCATTGTTACGGAGCCTCGGAGTGGAAGATATCACAGAACTGTATTGCACTCCCAATGGCCAGTTTCCTCATAATCCCGAACCTCTTCCTGAACACCTTGGGGATATTTCCAAGGAAGTCAGGAAACGTAACGCCCACCTTGGAATTGTTACCGATCCGGATGTGGACCGACTGGCCCTGGTTTGTGAAGACGGTGAGATGTTCGGTGAGGAATATACCCTGGTTGCCGTAGCGGACTATGTGCTGTCTCATCAGAAGGGAAATACCGTTTCGAATATGTCATCCACCCGCGCCTTGCGTGATATTACTGAAAAAGCCGGAGGTAAATATTTTGCCGCGGCGGTGGGTGAGGTGAATGTGGTTGAAGTCATGAAGGAACAAAATGCTGTAATCGGCGGTGAAGGAAACGGTGGTATTATTTATCCTGAACTTCATTATGGACGTGATGCACTGGTAGGAATTGCCCTGTTTCTCAGCCATCTTGCCCATTCAGGAAAGACTGCTTCCGTATTGAGGGCGGGCTATCCGAATTATTTTATCTCCAAAAATAAAATTGAACTGACGCCTGATATTAATGTTGATGCAATCCTTGAAGGAATCAGGAATAAATATAAAAAACATCCGATCAGCACCAGAGACGGGGTAAAAATTGAATTTGAAAAAGAATGGGTTCACCTGCGCAGAAGTAATACCGAACCCATCATTCGGATTTATGCCGAAAGCCAGTCCCAGACTACAGCGCAAAACCTTGCTGAAAAAATCATTTTTGATATCAAAGACCTGATAAGCGAAAAACTCGTCCGTTGACGGGGAATGATTATCTTTGAGGCAGAATTGCAACACCCCATTCATGAAAGTATATTTTGACAATGCAGCCACTACTCCGGTAGATCCGTTGGTTGTGGAAGCCATGCTGCCTGTATTGCACAACCAGTTTGGGAATCCATCCTCCATTCATTCATGGGGACGTGAGGCAAAGTCCGTGATTGAAAAATCACGAAAATCGGTCGCGCACCTCCTTCACGTTTCACCTTCGGAGATCTTCTTTACTTCGGGAGGCACAGAAGCCAACAATACTGCCATATTCTGTTCGGTCCGGGATTTGGGGATCCGCCATGTGGTTACTTCCGCCATTGAGCACCACGCGGTATTGCATACACTGGAGGAACTGGAAAAGGAAGGGAAAATAAAACTGAGTAAGGTAAGGCTTAACGACAGAGGTAAAGTGGATCTGGAACATCTTGAAGAGTTGCTCAGAACCCATGACAGAAGCCTGGTATCCCTGATGCATGCCAATAATGAACTTGGGAACCTTCTTCCGCTGAAGAAGGTCAGTGAAATCTGCGAAAAATACAATGCGGTATTCCACAGCGACACTGTTCAGACCATGGGTCATTATGCATTTGACCTTTCGCAGGTTAAAATACATTTTGTCACCTGTGCGGCACATAAGTTTCATGGACCTAAAGGAGTGGGATTTCTGTATATAAACAGTGAAATAAAAATCCATCCTTTTATTTTCGGCGGCTCACAGGAAAGAAATATGCGTGGTGGCACCGAAAATATATATGGTATAGCCGGTTTGGCCAGGGCGCTGGAGATTTCAAATGAAGGAATGGAGGAACATCAGAAACATATACAGGGTCTAAAGACCTATATGGCAGACAGGCTCAGGGAAACCATACCGGGTGTGGAATTCAACGGTGATACACTCGGAAACAGTTTATACACGGTCCTAAATGTGGCTTTCCCAAAAAATGAGAATTCAGAGATGCTCCTTTTCAACCTGGATATTGCCGGTGTGGCATGTTCAGGAGGCAGCGCCTGCTCTTCAGGCAGCAGCACAGGATCTCATGTAATTAAAGCTATTTACGGCAATGCGGAACGGCCTTCCGTACGGTTTTCATTCAGTAAATACAATACAAAGGAAGAGGTGGACCTGGTAGTGGAAAAACTCCGGGAGCTTTTCCCGGTTCAGGTCTGAATCACTCCTCAACGGTTTTTCCACATCCCTTTATTTCCATCCCCACGACGGTCATCCCGTCTTTCCTGTAGTTGTTCAAGCAACTTCCGTTTGAAATCCTCCTCGGCGACATAAAGTTTAGCAACCTTTTTTGCCGGCAGTATTTTCCTGAACATAGGATTGTATTTTTTCATTATATCAAGCTCATTTTGCCGGAAACTGAATTCACCTGAAATCAATTGATCCACGTCTGCATCCGACATTTCATCAAAATTCTGACGTGCATTCATGAGATTATCTCTCCTTGACTTCCTGAGTTTCTCCAGTTCATCCTGATACTGATTATATACCGGCCAGAATTCCTTTGCTTCATT
>JADZBN010000088.1 GCA_020852075.1 Bacteroidia bacterium | reverse complement strand
GTCTGGTAAGAAACAGAATGGGTGGTCGCAAATCTCTGGTGAAAAAGATACTCACTGTAATGGTTTCAAATCGCTTCAAAATTTCGGAAAATGAAGGAACTTCAACAGGGGAGATCCCTTCAATATTTCGCTGAACAATACGGCCGGATTACGATTGGTTCCCTGTATGAATTGGATAGGATGAATATCACCAAAGGATAAAATGAAATCAAATCAGAAAAAATTATTCATCAAAATGAGTAGGTTTTTAGTCAGACTGATGGTTTGGGATTTATCGAATAAGGGGATTTCAGAACATTAAACGTATACTTTAGGAGATTGGCATGGTGAATTCCGCATCCATAATTCCTGCAATTCACCCTTCTCCCGGTAACCAGATAGTTGCTAAAATTCATTTACAGTCTAAACTACCTGTTTATCCTGAAAGTAACATTTACATTGTTTGTTGCCAGGAACAATCGTACCCAGAGCGCCAGATACATTTCCATTCCCCTTGCCCCAACAATTTCACCAAGATCCAGCACATCCTTCCAGCCAAACTGATGTAAGATTTCAGTTACTTCCTGTTTTGCCTTTGCATGATTTCCACAAATGAGCATGGTGGCGTCTCCGGGGCTCAGTTTCAGATTAACCATTACTGCACAGGTCACCATATTCAATGTTTTTACCACGTAGGCATCTGGTAATAATTTCTGAATTTCCTCACCAAGAGAAGTGGTATTGATGTATTGACCGGTGAGTGTGGGCGGGAAACCCTTGCTGAAATCAAGAGGATTACTGAGGTCTGCAATGATTTTCCCTTTAAAAAATTTCAGTCCGGCCAGCTCAAAAACAGAAAGGGTAATTTCACCTTTGGTACAATTGAAAATAATTTCGCCAAAGGCGGCGGCATCGGCAAAAGTACCGGCAGAAGCTTTTCCACCGTTTTCATTTGCCCATTTTAGTGCGATTTCATTGGTGGCCGTACGGCTGCCCATTTTTACTTCGTAGCCCAATGCTACCAATTTGGTGGCGATGGTTCTGCCCACATCACCTGTTCCAAATACTCCGATTTTTTTCATGATTTATCTTTTTTTATAAGAATAACAATGCGTGCTATTCCCCAAATTCTCCGGAATGTATTGCTCAGGATACTTCATCAGAATATGGGCCAGTTTACATCAGCATTTGTACAAATACCCGACAGAAAAATAATAATAAGTGTATGGCCGTAAGCCCAACAATTTCCAATATAATGTTACGACCGGTTTCTGGCCGTGTAAAACAAAAGAAACAGGGAAGGACGATGGTTCTAATGTTGTGCCCTTCTCTTCAGGAAAACTATTCCGCAGTTACAGGGTCAATGATGGTTGAAACCTTACTCACCGAATTGGCTGGAAATCCTCCTTGCCTGGCATGTTCGCGAACCATTTCTTCGTTAGGTGCATTGTAAACACAATAAATTTTGTCCTTCGTTACATAGCTATGCACCCACTGAATTTGTGGCCCAAGCTTGTTTATCACCCCGCAAGAAGTTTGCGAGATACCTTTTAATTGTTCGGCGGTTAACTTACCGGCACCTGGAATTTCTCTTTCAATTACGTACTTTGGCATGGTGTGGGGTTTTTAATTATTTTCCTACTCGTTTGGCTTTTCGGGATCGCCCCGTTTTTGATATGGTCACCGGACTCCATTTACTTTTAATAAAAAAATTGTGCTAATAAAAACTTGCTGTGGGGATGAATAAATCAGAAGGTTGGGGTTATCCGGGTCAGCTATTAATAATGGCTCGTCTCCACTTACCAATAAGGTCAGTCTGTCGGATTACTTTCTTCTGGTATCAAATATACAATATCCGTCCGACAATGTACATATTACCATAACGTGAATTATCCATTTTCTTTGGGACAAAATTCACGACAAGAAAAGTACTATTAAAACAAGGTGGAAGTACACGAAGCATCAGATTCGGGGTTATTTACGGGGTTTTTAGTCAGGCGGTATGAACCGCTCGCGATTTGCCAAAGCCAACCGGATCAATTATTCCCCCTTTATTGGCTGGCTTGACAATAGGAGTCACCTTAATGGATCCGGGACCCATGAAAAATTTATTCCGGTTTCTCTACGCAACCCGAGCCCGACTTTACCGAAATAAAACCGGAGTACGGTAAACATATTTTTTTTACCAGGCAGTACTTGCAGAATAGCTCCGGCAGGTGTTTACCGAATGATCCCATCCTTCAGTAACCGGCACCGGTATTTTGTGTTCCGGCCGGTGTGTGATATGCGCAAAGTATTCGACGGACTGAGCGGACTTGTGATGAATGAATTTAAGCCGGATCCGCTTTCGGGTGATGCGTATTTTTTCTTCCGCACGGGTAACCTGGTAAAAGCACTGTGTTGGGAGAAGATGTCTTTGCCATTTATTCCAACCGCCTGGAAATTTGCTCCTCTGAATTTACCGCTACTTTTAAATTATTCCTTTTATTATCTGAAAGACGTACTTGGCCGGACGGATACGCTGAGGAATGAACTTGCTTGAGGAAAGTGAAATGCACGGAGCGGGATTTTACTGCCGGTTGTAGGATTGCATGGTGGAAGCCTTCATGTAAATGAATTCACTTTCCGTGAAAAATCATCAGCTTTTTTACCTCCTTTTCCATTCCCATATCTGCTTCAAGAAAGTAAATGCCGTTGCTCAGCCGGGGTAACAGAAGGGTATATTCCATTTCACCGGTAGCTGCCGTGAGAAGTAACCTGCCATCTGCTGCATACAAGCGTAGGATTTTGGACTTGTGATAGGTGTTGAAGGCAAATCCAATTTGAATTTGCCCCGATGCAGGATTTGGATACAGGGTGAAAAGATCGGGCAGTTTCTCAAGATCCACCGGCCCGTGACTCACCCGGTTGTTGGCCGAAAGGATTCTCAGGTCGGGATCAAAAACGGCCAATACCGGATGAAAAAGAATTGACACGGAAAATACCTGATGATTATGACTGTGATGAAACACCAGGATGGTATCCTGCGTACCGTCTGAAAACAAGATGGGTACCGGCATGGGAAAAAATGTCACCGAAGGATCCGAAGTAGTCTGGCTGATCTCAACGGACAACAGATCGTCCTGCTGATTCCAGCGCACGTCGTAGGAAGGATATCCCGCGCCATAATACCAGGTGTCAAAAAAATTCTGAAGATTTGTACTGGAGGCAGCCTCAAGGTGCGACCGGAGGTCTGGAGTGGTGACAAAACCATAGGCAAGTGCCGGGTCATTGAGATAGTTTTTTATTCCTGTAAAGAATGCCGTATCACCCAATACCCACCGCAACATCTGAAGCAGGTAGGCTCCTTTGTTGTAGGTTAAGCGCCCGTCAAAGATCCGGTTGATGTCTGTGGTGTCCGTGCATCGTACGGATCCGCCGGGGGAAGAGGTTATGGAACCGATCTTTGCGGACTTCCAGGTCCACCAGGTACCGGGGAAATACCTTTCTTCAGTCAGGCCTTCAAAGTAGGTGGCAAAACCTTCATTGAGCCAGATGTCTTCCCAACTGCGGCAGGTAACCTTATCACCGAACCACTGATGGGCACATTCGTGGGCCATCAGCTCATGCGAAAATCCGCCGATAAAACTCATGGTCTGGTGTTCCATGCCGCCACCCCAGCCAAACTGAGCCTGGCCGTATTTCTCCCTGCTGAAAGGATAGGGAACGGTCAGGCTGTCGTACAGATGAAGGATATCTATAATATCCGGTGTTTTCGTTCTCAGGCTGGCGGAATCCTCCGGATACACATAGTTGAGAATGCGCAGGGAGTCGCTGCCGTTTTTCACAAACCAGTCGCTGTAAACGGCGTAGTTGGTAACCGAAATCCCGATCAGATAGGTTGCTACCGGGTAGGTAGTTTTCCAGTGGCAGGTTCTTTTACCGCCTGAAACGGTCTCGCCGAGCAATATTCCGTTGGATGCAGTTCTGAACTGCAGCGGGGAGGTAATGATAATGTCTGCCGAATCCAGTTTATCTCCCAGATTGTTTTTGCAGGGCCACCAGTCTGCCGCACCATGGGGTTCTGATAAGGTCCATGCGATGGGTGTGTTGCCGTGGTAGGTCCGCGTGAAAGAACCGAACCCCGATGCATCCGGAATGCCGTGATACCAGACGGTGAGGGAATCCACAGAAGAGGGTAACAAAGGACCGGTGCTGACTTCAAGGACATTTGAAATGTGGGTATACCCTGCGGGGATACCGTGAAAGATGACTGAATCCACAGTCAGAAAACCGGAGCAGTCAAGGGACAGGGAATTGAATCCGGAGATTAACGGCGAGAAATAGTGTGTTACGGAACCTGAAACCGAATCAGAGGCAGGGTTGATTTTCAGGTCAAGCCGGGCATATACCAAATCGTAATTTCCGGTCTGCGCATTTTCGGATTTCAATAGTGAGAAAGATTTTTTCTCGAGTAATGAAACGGTGTTATCGCATGGCGCCCGTTGTGCTACTGACGGAACCGCGATGGATAAGGAAAGGTGCCCCGCCAGGAGGCAGATCCTGAAAAATGATCGGATGTTCCATTGTATGTTCATTTCATTCCGGATGTCAGACGAACAACACTGCAAGGCCGGTGATTGTGTAAAGTTATGGATTTGAACAACCGAAAACCATCAATAGAGTTCGGTTATCATGCAGCGCACACTGCCGCCGCCGCAAGCTTCGAGGGTGGAGATATCCGTATGCAGGATATTGCCATGTGCCGAAAGGCGTTCCCGTTGATCCGGTGTAAAAGAGGCAAATGCCGTTTCGGACATGATGAGTAAATTCTCTCCTCCAACCGGCCTGAGTTCAATACAGTTGGCACAAAATGCATGCATCTGCTTCATGCTGATTTCAATTATATCCCTGTTCCCGAGCCGCAGAGCATCCATTACCCTTTCTTTTGAGGCAAGCGTGGTAATGGCGTCCCGGCAGACCACGGCAAAATTTTCACCCGCGTACATCATCACATTGGTATGATAAACCGTGTTCCCGTTTACATCCTCAGATGCGAAGGGGATGACTTCATATCCCGTAATCCGGGACCATTCATGGGCAAGGTTTCCTGAAGTTCTTCCCGAAAGGGAAACGAACACTTGTTTGTTTCTGTGATCGGCCACCAGGCTGCCGGTTCCTTCCAGAAATAATCCCCGGTTTTCATAGGGACTCATATCCATTACTTTCGGATACCGGCGTTTCAGAGCCTGAATGAAAGCAGGCCTCCTTTCGAGCCGGCGGCTGACATTCTTCAGGGGATAGATAAACAGTGTCTGATCGGGCTGAACTGAAAACCAGTTGTCGGCAAAAACTTCATCGGCGGTTGCCAGGTTATCCTCCGGTACCAGTTGCAATACTTCAATTCCTGCGGATGTCAGCAATGCAACCAACCGCCTGTATTCCATTCCTGCAGCGGATTGTATTCCGGGCGATGAAGGGCGCTGCTGAAAAAAGTTATCTTCTGATGTTTCGGGATTCCACCCGAAATGTACGGGTGGTATCATGGCTATTTTTCCTGCTGGCATAGAGGAATTTTCAGAGCCGGTCTTGCCGGAAAGTCTATTGTTTCATCATACGCAGCATACCGTACAAGCTTCCACGGGAGATTCTGACAAAGTACAACCCGGCAGGATATCCTTCGAGGTTTAGCCGGAAGGATGAATTGCATTTT
The DNA here is from genome assembly GCA_020852075.1 of Bacteroidia bacterium. Taxonomy (GTDB): domain Bacteria; phylum Bacteroidota; class Bacteroidia; order AKYH767-A; family 2013-40CM-41-45; genus JADZBN01. The sequence goes on along the minus strand of JADZBN010000088.1, from coordinate 11,522 downwards.
TCTTCAGTTTGCATCAGCAGCTTTCCCTGAACATCCCGTACTTCGACACCTAAATTTCCGGGACTCAGACCGGAAGATGAAATTTCCATCACAGCGTGGAAGGGATTTGGGTATGCCGTAATCCTTCCTTTTTCAAATTCCAGGATAGAATTCACGAAAACAAACAGGGTATCGGAAAAAGAAAGGCAGCCGTTGGAATCCGTCACCTGGACGAAATAGGATCCGGTCTCTGTGACGTCAAAGGTTTGCTGGGTTGCTCCTGTCAAGGATCCGGCAGAAAGGCTGTACCACTGCCAGGATGATGCAGGTGATGCCGTCAGTTGATCATTGTTCAGTGAGATGGAAGGCGTGTCAGGCTGGACGACCTGAACAAAATTCAAAATGGAGCGGGTAGCCGTGCAGGTACCGTTGCTGACCTGCAGGGTTACGGGGAAGGTTCCGGGAAGCGGATAGCAAACGGTTGCAGGATGCTGAACGGTACTTGTATCGGGGATTGCTCCCGAGAAAATCCATGACCAGCTCAGGGCAGCGCCTTGTGTCAGGTCCGAAAATGAGGTGCAGGTTCCGGGACAGAGTACGGAATCCGTACAACTGAATTGTGTCTGTGGCAGGGGTAACAGGTTAACCATCACCTGTTGGGACAAGGTATCGGAACCGCCGGCACTGCTTACGACCAGGGTAACATTATAGGTTCCGCTGCTTACAAAACAAAAGGGAGGCGGGTTCTGCCCTGTGGCGGCAGGGTTGACGGCGCCCGGACAACTCCATGTCCAGGATTGGGGAGACCCTGAACTCTGGTCGGTCAAAACCATACACGCGGTATCACAGGCAGCATTTACCGATGTAACAAATGCCGCAACGGGATTGCTAAAGGATATGGTTACAGGCAGGGACTGAGCTGTGCATCCGTTAGCATCGGTTGTTATTACATAATAATTTCCCGGCTGCATTGCCGTAAATGTTTGCTGGACGGCACCTGTAAGTATTCCCGATACCGTTTCGTACCATTGATAGCTTTGGGCCAAGGTACTGGTAATGCTGTTTCCTGACACACTGAGAACCGGAACCTGAGGAGTAAAAACTGTAATGAATGCCGTATGTGTCATTGTATTGCTGCAACCGGAATGTGAAACGGTCAGGCTGACATCGTACATTCCGGGAGTGCTGTAACAAATGTTTGATGGAGACGAACCTGTTGCTGAAGCGGGATTTGCACCCGGGAAGGTCCAGTTCCAGGTGGCAGGTGTTCCGGCACTCTGGTCAGAAAATGAAATGCAGGAACCGGGACAGAAGACCGTATCATTCGCCGTAAATCCTGCCACCGGTGTTTGTATGACGGTAACGGAAACGCCTTGTATGAGTGTATCCGAAGTAACCCCGTTGGAGGCTATCAGCCGTATGTTGTATGATCCTGAAGAGGTATAGCAAAAGGGCAGTGGCGATGAACCGCTTTGATTCGGGTTGAGCGCTCCAGGGCTGGACCATTCCCATGAAACAGGATTTCCGGTACTTTGATCCGAAAGGGAAACGCAAACGGTATCGCAGGATCCGGCGGTATTGGTGGTGAAGGATGCCGTGATGGCTGCGAGTGGATTTATAAATACCGGAGGTGATGTTGCGCTGCAACCGTTGAAGTCGGTAACAACAACGTAATAGTCACCTGCTGTACCGGGGGTAAAATTCTGCTGCGTGGCCCCGGTGATGATTCCCGACACGGTGGAATACCATTGGTAGGTTAGTGCAGGTGTGGAACTGAGGGTATTTCCGGAAACCGAAACGACGGGTACCATCGGCTGTAAAACAAGAATGTAACCGGATTCGGTATGGGAAACCGTACAACCCGCATTGTTTGCAGTAAGGGTAACATTATAAACACCGGATGTTGCATAGCAGACATTCTGGGGGTTTTCTGCAGTCGAGACAGCAGGATTACCTCCGGGGAAATTCCAGGTCATCGAGGTGTAGGTACCTGTCACAAGGTTGCTGAAGTTGATGCAATTTCCCTCGCAAACCTGAACCGCAGAGGCATTGAAATCCACGACAGGCGCAGCCTGGACAATTACATTTACCTGTCGGGTAATAGTATCCGAAAAATTGGCGTCACGGACGATGAGGCGGATGTCGTACAATCCGGACGAGGTAAAGCAAAAGGGAGGAGGATTCTGACCCGACTGAACAGGGGTAATGGCTCCAGGGCAATACCAGTCCCAGGATATGGGGGAGCCGCTGCTCTGGTCGGTAACACTTACACAGGTGGTATCGCAGGAGTTAGAAGAGGAAGATGTAAAATTGGCTGCAAGCTGCGATGTGGTGTTGGATCGCAACTGCATATTATCCACGGCAAAGGAGGGATTCTCACCAATACCATCGGCATTGTTCACCCAGCGGAATGCAAGGCGGAAATTGGGATTGTTGTCGCAGACAGACGGGAGAAAGGTGGTGCTGGCATACCACAGTCCCCGGCCAACCGGGCAGAAAGTTCCGGGGGTCTGGGGCAGGTTGACCAGTGTGAACCAGGTAGTACCGGCGTCATAGCTGAATTCAATATAGCAATGATCCAGCAACTGATGTCCGGTATGAATGTACTCGATGTATAGGATAATACCCGTCCTTCCGGTGGTATTGATTACAGGTGAAATGGCCCGCCTGTCGGTGGTACAATCCATCCCCGGACTGGAAGCGATGTAGGAATATGTAGCACCGCAATCCCCCGTCGGACATGTTCCTGTGGATACTTCTCCCACATGCAATGTGGGATTTCCGGCACAGGGTGCGCCGCATTGTCCGAGTGGCTGACCGTTTTCAGCACAACTGACGTACCATTGGTTGGCGATGTTTCCCTGGGTTCCCATGTCTTCGGTAGTCCACCGGCCGTTGGTACTTGTATAACCGTCAGCATAACAATTGGCGGAGCAACCGTTATTAAAATCTTCGGTCCAAAATGTACTCTGACCCTGTGCTGCAAAAGGGAAAAGCAGGAATAAAAACAAGGCCCGGGAAATGTTCATGACAGGGGACAGAACCTTCAAATTTAAGGAATCCATACCCGCAAAACAAGGGATATTCATTCCTGAATTTAATTTAAAAGCCTTAAGGATCGCGGTTATTACCCCGGTTCGGCACATCCTTACAGGGAATGAAACAGGAGGTTTGGGTAGTATTCGTAAACCGGTTGCGTTTTTCCTGCCAAAACAGGGTTCAGTTCATGAAAAGTGCGTAGCATGCTTACAATGGGGATAGTTCCGGGGAGTAAAACCTTACAGGCTGCAGGAGGTGTCGTATCTAAGAGAAAAATCATTTCCGATGAAAAACGAACACATTGTAACGTACAATCACATGGAAGAAGAGGAAGAGCCTGTGCGGAAGGATTACAACCGGCCGCGGGAATCCAAAAACATTCCGATAAGCCTTTACATGCTTCTTATTGTGGACGCCCTGTTGGTGACGGCCATTGTATTTTTCACTTTTAAAATTATATTCTAAGGGAAAAACCTGCCGTACACAACATAGTGGAATAACCCTGTCCGGCGTATAGCCGGATTTTTTTTTGCCGTCATTTATCATTTGTTAAAATTTTCTGAAATTTTTGATCAATCTTTTTACATTTGTCATCCTTCATCTGTATTAATCCGACCACCATGAAAAAAATTTACCTGTTCCTGCTGCTTTGCGGGCTGTTCTGCATTCAGCGTTCCATTGCCCAAACCATTTCCGCCACACTGTTTGCATCGGGCCTGACGGCAACCGTGGATATTAAAAACTGTGGCGATGACAGATTGTTCGTTGTTGACCAGCGGGGTTATATATTTATACTTGACACCAACGGAACCCAACTTCCGGATACCTTTCTGAATATCCAGACCGAGGTGAAATACGGTGGCGAACAGGGATTGCTGGGCCTTGCTTTCGCAGAAGATTTTCCAACCTCAGGATATTTTTACGTGGACTATACCGCCCAGCCGGATGGCCATACGGTCATTGCCAGATTTCATCTGACTGCAAATCCAAATATCGGGGATCCCAATTCCGAAGAAAGGCTGCTTCAGATCTATCAGCCCTATTCCAATCATAATGGCGGCCATCTGGCTTTTGGCCCCGACGGATACCTGTACATTGGCATGGGTGACGGAGGAAATGGCGGTGATCCGGGGAACCGCGCACAGAATCCTGATTCACTGCTGGGCAAGATACTCCGCATTATTGTGGACCCTTCTATTCCTACCTATGGCATTCCGCCTACCAATCCCTTTGTGTGCAGCACTTCCGGAGGGCGTGAAGAAATATGGGCCATAGGTGTGAGAAATCCATGGAGGTGGAGTTTCGATCCGGTAACGGGAGACCTGTGGATCGGGGATGTGGGTCAGAATGCCGTAGAAGAAATAGATTTTCAACCCGCCAATGCTTCCGGCGGACTCAATTACGGATGGAGGTGCTATGAAGGCAACCAGGCCTACAATACTTCGGGATGTCAACCGCAATCTGCCTATGTACCGCCGGTGGCTACCTTTCCACATAATCCGGGCTGTTCGGTAACCGGGGGTTATATTTACCGCGGAGGACAGTATAATTACATGTATGGAAAATATTTTTATACGGATTATTGTGATCCTGCTATCCATACCATTGATCCGGATGGATCTGGAGGATGGATTGATACAGACCTTGGCACACTGGCAGGTTCCGCTCTTTCCTGCTTCGGAGTGGATCGTTGGGGTGAATTGTATATGGGTTCGGTCGGAAGCGGCGATATCTATAAATACTCCGTGAATGACTGTACTCCTGCGGCAGCCATTAATGCCGGTGTGGATACTGCCGGTGACTGTGGTTCAGGCGGCGTAAAACTCAAGGCGCCTCCCGGGAAAAACTTTTCCTATACCTGGCAGTTAAACGGTACGACCGTCAGTACCGCCGGCAATGAATATTACGCCACGCAGCCCGGTACCTATACTGTTACAGTAACCAGTAATACAGGCTGTACCAATACCGACAGCATTGAAGTTGTTGCACAGACTCCTGTGAGTGTGTCATTTGCAGGACTGGATACCGTGTATTGCCTGAACTCGCCTCCCGCCAACCTGCTGCCAACTCCCCTTGGCGGATATTTTATGGGAGATGGTGTTTCCTGTGCGACGTTTGATCCCCAGGCTGCAGGATTGGGTATCCATACCGTTGTATATACCTACCGCGATCCGGGTGGATGTACTTATTCATCCTACCAGATTGTCAGAGTGGAAAGTTGCACGGGGTTGAATCCGGATGTGCTGTTCAGAGACCTCAGTATATATCCCAATCCGGGTAACGGAAATTTTACCATTCTGCTGCGTTCAGGATCTTCCCAGGCTATGAAAATCCAGGTAATTGATTTGCTGGGCAAGCAGGTGTATTCTTCCCTTGAAGAGGTTACGGCAGGAACCAACCGCATTGAGGTGAATGCAGGTCTTGCACAAGGCGTGTACCAGGTGATTGCTTCCAAAGGCCCCGAAAGGGTAGTGAGAATGGTGGTTGTGGGAGAAAAGTAAGACTGAGTAGCCTTATTTTCTTTCGTCGTCATGCGTACACATAATCAGGGTAAGGGTATTTTCTTACCGTAAATACTGCCGTAAATTATGTATATAGCACGGGTACGTATGCGGTACGGAACTTACGCAGACACCGCCATGAAAGTCAGGTTCAGATTGATAATGGCGGTGGAATTTGAGAGCGTTAGCAACACTGCACTGCGACCGATTCATCAAACACCGGCCGGTACTATTTGGGAGCCATTCTGAGAAGAAAGACGGAAATGCCTGCAAATACGATATTGGGTGTCCATACGGCAAGTATAGGAGGTATGGATCCGTTGATCGCAAAGGTGTTTGATATTTGCATGAATAATATGTAGGCGAAGCTGATGGTGATTCCCACGCCGAGTTGTGCGCCGATGCCACCGCGTACCTTACGGCTCGACAGGGATACTCCGATAAGCGTAAGGATGAAAGTGGAAAAGGGTACGGCATACCTGCGGTATTTTTCAACGAGGTAGGTGTTTACGTTCCGGGAACCCTGCTGTTTTTCTTCCCTGATGAAAGACGTCAGTGCCGGATTATCCATGGCATCAATGATATTCAGGCGCCGCCTGAAATCAGCGGGAGACATGTTCAGGACCGTATCCAGCCGGGCGCCTGTGACAAGTTTTTCATGAAATCCGTTTATTGTCCGGATGTAGTAATTTTCAATCTTCCACTTGCCGCTGGTACTGTCCCAGACAATCCTGTCGGAATTCAGGAACCATGTCCGCTGTCGGTTTTCAATTTTTTCAAGGGAAAACCGGTAGCCGGTATTGTCATTGTTGTTGTAACTCTCCATGTACATGTATACTCCTGGACTGATCTGCCTGTGGATATTACGGTCTTTGAATTCAACAGGATTTTTGATGTACACATTTTCAAATTCAAGTTTGATTTTATTGGAATGGGGAATTACCCATCCGTTAAAGTAAAAGGAAAGCAGGGCAAGAAAGCCGGCAGCTATGAAATAGGGTACCAGCAATCGCCTGAAGCTGATTCCGCTGTTCAGTATGGCCACGATTTCGGTATTTGCAGCCATTCTGGCGGTGAAGTAGATCACCGATATAAAAATGAACAAAGGCGCAAAGAGATTGGCAAAATAAGGGATGAAGTTGAAATAGTAATCCACTACAATGGCTTTCAGGGGCGCTTTTTTCTCGATGAAGTCGTCCAGCTTTTCGGAAATGTCAAAGATGACGGCAATCAGGATGATCAGGGCCAGTGAAAAATAAAACGTCCCCAGGAATTTCCGGATGATGTACCTGTCCAGGATTTTAAAAGGGAATGCCGCCCTGCTCATAGGCCTTTAAACGTATTATTCGGGTGTTATTGTATGCGGTAAAAAATCATTGTTACCGGAAGCCTGGAATGGCAATGTACAGAACATGCCTGTATCATGGTTTGTATGCATTACGGACTCCATTTACAACCGGGTTCCAAGTTGCCGTACCATGTCTTTTTTCCAGGAAGAAAAAGTGCCGTCCATGATCCTGTTTCTGGCTTCCGTTACAAGGTGGAGATAAAATCCGAGGTTATGCAGGGTGGCAATTTGTGCCCCCAGGATTTCCCTGCTGACAACAAGGTGCCTGAGATAAGCACGGGAATAAAAAGTATCCACAAAGGAGGTTCCTTCAGGATCCAGGGGTGAGAGATCTTCTTTCCATTTTTCATTTCTGATATTGATAATTCCCTTCGAAGTGAATAACATCCCGTTTCTGGCATTGCGGGTAGGCATAACACAATCAAACATGTCAATTCCCAGTGAAATGGATTCCAGAATATTCACGGGGGTACCGACACCCATGAGGTATCTGGGTTTGCTTGCGGGGAGGATGCTGCACACTGCCTCCGTCATTTCGTACATTAATTCCGGTGGTTCACCTACCGACAGTCCTCCGATGGCGTTGCCCGGCATGTCGCATGCAGCAATAAACTCCGCCGATTGCATGCGGAGGTCTTTATAGACGCTTCCCTGTACTATGGGAAAGAGCGCCTGGTCGTATCCATATACAGGATCACCGGCCTTGAAGTGGTTGCAGCACCGTGTAAGCCACCGGTGTGTCATCCCAAGGCTTTTTTTCGCATACCGGTGGTCACAGGGATATGGAGTACATTCGTCAAGGGCCATGATGATGTCGGCTCCGATTTCCCGTTGGATGTCAACGGCTGATTCGGGTGAGAAGAAGTGCTTTGAACCGTCAATGTGGGAGGTAAAGGAGACACCATCCTCTTTGATCTTCCGTTTTTCCGCAAGGCTGTACACCTGATACCCGCCGCTGTCGGTCAGAACAGGACGATTCCAGTTCATAAAACGATGAAGACCTCCGGCCTGTTTGAGCAGGGATATGCCGGGCCTCAGGTACAGGTGATAGGTATTGCCGAGGATGATTTGTGCCTTCACATCTTCCACCAGTTCTCTCTGGTGTACTGCCTTAACGGTTCCTCCGGTACCTACCGGCATAAAAATAGGGGTAAGAATATGACCGTGTGCCGTTTCAATTTTCCCCACACGGGCCCTGGTTTCAGGATCCTTTTTTACCAGCTCAAATTTCATAAATGGCTTGCCGTTCGTTGGATCTTTCTGAATACACCCGGCAGGTTTCCCTGGCGGGGTGTTGGGTTTAGGGTCAGCATACCGGTGTTTGTTGTGGAGCAGAAGAAGGACAGGCGGTAATCAATGGATCCGCATACAGTTTATGTCGCATCCTTCTCTGAAGTAAGTCATGGTTAATTAGCAGTTTATGAAAACTATCTGAAGTCCACCATCAACATTTTACCGTTAATATCTTGACGAAGATAAAGACTTTGAATGACAAGGGGATTTTACATTTGTCAAAGAGCCAGGAATCGTCGGGGTTTTTATAACATGATATCGAACAACAATCCGGTTGCGGAAGTAGTTTTTATTGTCCTGGTGTTGTCGTGGTTGATCCAGTTATTGTTTTACTGGATAAGTTTCAGAAGGCTGGCCTGGTGTACAGGGGCCATACCGCAGGGAGAAGAACAGCCGGTGTCGGTGATTATCTGTGCAAAAAATGAAGCGTTAAACCTCAGGAAGAACCTGGAATCCGTTCTGAATCAGAAATACCCCAGGTTCGAGGTAATTGTAGTGAATGATTGCTCCTGGGATGAAACAGGAACCTACCTTGAAGAAACGTCAAAGAAATACGAACACCTGAAAATTGTGAACATTAAGGAACAGGAAAAATACAGACACGGAAAGAAGTTCGCCCTCACGCTTGGAATTAAAGCAGCGGCCAACGACATCCTCCTTCTTACCGATGCCGACTGCATGCCGGCAGGGCCGGACTGGATCTCAAAGATGTCGCAGCATTTTACCAGCGGTACGGAAATCGTACTTGGCTATGGTGCCATGAAACATGAACCGGGATTTCTGAACCGCCTGATCCGATTTGACGGATTCCTGATTGCCATGCAATACTTTTCCTTTGCCCTCGGCGGATTTGCCTATATGGGTGTCGGAAGAAACCTGGCGTACAGGAAATCTCTGTTTTTCAAAACCAAGGGATTTGCCAATCATTACCATATTTTTTCCGGCGATGATGACCTTTTTGTCAATGAAAACGCCAACCGTAGAAATACTAAAATAGAATACCGCCCCGGTTCGTTTACCTATTCGGAGTCCAGGAAGTCCTTCGGGGCATGGTTAAAACAGAAAAGCCGTCATCTCGGAACAGCAGGATATTACAAAACAGGAGACAAATTCCGTCTGTTTATGAACTGGTTCAGCAATGTCCTGATGTATGCCGGGATCGTTTCATTGCTCATCCTCAGAACCGATTGGAGGATTCTGCTGTCAGTATATCTGGGATACATCCTCTTCCGGTTTCCGGTTTTCTGGAAATGTGCCAGCCGGCTGCAGGAAAAAGATTTGCCCTGGCTCTATCCGGTACTGGAACCGGTTCACCTGATTATTCAGCCTGTATTCTTCTTCTCTAACCTGTTTACAAAGCAAAAAGCATGGAAGTAAATCCGAATTTATCCGAAAAAGCCCAGATTGATTTCAAACTGGTGCAGCATGCCGTAAAGGGCGACCAGAAAGCGTATGCAGAACTGATGTCCCGTTACAAGGATTCCATCTATTTCATGCTGCTGAAAATGGTGAACAACCGCGACGATGCGGATGACCTGACCATCGAAGCTTTTGGGAAGGCCTTTAAAAATCTGCATCAATACACGCCAGACTTTGCTTTCAGCACCTGGTTATTCAAGATTGCTACCAATAACTGCATTGATTTTATCCGGAGAAAACGCAAGTACACATTTTCCATTGATAAAAATATCGAAAACGACAGCGGACAGGAAATGCAATTTGAAATCAAATCCTCCATGCCCGATCCGGAAGAGAAAATGATCAAGAAACAGAAGGCGGTGCTCATGCGGGATGTGGTGGAGAAACTGAAACCCCGCTACAAACGGCTGGTGGAACTTCGTTATTTCCAGGAGCGCTCTTATGAGGAGATTGCAGACGAACTTAAACTTCCGCTGGGTACGGTGAAGGCTCAGTTATTCCGTGCGCGTGAATTTTTATACCAGATCCTGAAAAACCAGGAGGAACACATCTGATTTTTTTACCGGATGGATGCATTCATTTTCGGTTTTCCGATTGAAACCAGGATGTTATGAAATATGAGTGCAGGTGTTGAAATAATCTTCCGCTACTTTGAGGATCTTACGGAAAGGCAACGGGAACAGTTCGCAGCCCTGGATGAACTGTATCATGACTGGAATTCCCGGATTAATGTAATCAGCAGGAAAGACATTGACAACCTGTACCTCCATCATGTATTGCATTCACTGGGAATTGCCAAAGCGATTCATTTCCTGTCCGGAACCCGGATCATTGATGCCGGTACGGGCGGTGGTTTTCCGGGCATTCCACTTGCAATCCTCTTTCCCGGTGTCCATTTTCACCTGGTGGATTCCATAGGAAAAAAAATAAAAGTGGTGAAGGAGGTGGCCGGCAGCCTGGGGTTGAAAAATGTAATGGCGACCCATAGCAGGACAGAAGACCTGCACGATACGTGCGATTTTGTTGTCAGCAGAGCGGTTGCTGGGTTACAGGATTTTTTACGGTTTACCCGGCAACTGGTGGAGCCCGGCGGAAAAAACAGTTTGAACAATGGAATTCTTTATCTGAAGGGTGGTGAACTGGCCGGTGAATTGGGAAGTGCAGGACACAAAACCAGAGAATTCGAACTTTCGGGGTATTTTTCAGAATCCTATTTTGAATCAAAAAAAGTGGTGTACATAGGTGTCTGATTGTCAGGGCCTCTCAAAAAAATTTCCCAGGAAGGAATTTGTGAATTCAATGCAGATTTTTACCTTTGCCGTCCTGATTTTTAAGTAAAACACCTGAATTACGATGAAAAGGACATTTCAGCCTTCCAACCGCCGGAGAAAAAACAAGCACGGTTTCCGTGAAAGAATGGATACTGCCAATGGCAGGCGCATCCTTGCATCAAGACGTAAGAAAGGCCGCAGGAAGCTGACAGTTTCCGATGAGTTTAAGGGGAAAAAATAATTCCGGCATACGGAATTCTGAAAGCCACCTGCGGGTGGCTTTTTCATTTAGAATCAGCCAGTACCTGTTAAAAGTCAGTTCTCACCGCAGAATGGCATTAATTCAGGGGATGGACAGGCGATTGGTGGATGATTTCATCCGTGTATCATGATGCAAACAGTCACGCATATCATCAAATCAATTAAGGCGGAAGGAACGGCTGCGGTTAAGAAATCCCAGGCTCATTTTGGAATCACCGGAATAAACAATTACGGCCTATCCAGGCCACAAATCCGGAAGCTGGCAAAAAAGGCCGGCAAAAACCATGAACTTGCTCTTGCTCTTTGGAAAACCGGCATACATGAAGCACGGCATATTGCCATCCTGGTGGCAGAGGAGGAAAAGCTTACCAGATCCATGATGGAAGGGTGGATGAGGGATTTTAATTCCTG
>JADZBN010000087.1 GCA_020852075.1 Bacteroidia bacterium | reverse complement strand
TGATATAGTAACCATAAAATATAACGGCACTGACGGCAGTACACTCTGGACTCAAATTTATAATAGCGGGAATGGCGATGACAGGGGAACCTCTCTTGTTGTGGACCACGCCGGCGATATCATTATCACCGGCAGGAGCGATAACGGCAGCAATGATGATATCCGGACGGTCAAATATTCATCCACGGGAACCCTTGTCTGGAGCCGTGCCTATAACGGTCCGGCAAATCAGAATGACCGTGGACTCGGTGTGATTGTGGACCTTAATGACAATGTGCTTGTCTGCGGACAATACGATTCCAATAATTCAGCCACGATAGATTATGATTATGTGACAGTCAAATACAATGCCTCAGGAATTATTCAATGGGCAAGGTTTGAGGCATCTAATGCCCTTCAGGATGACATCCCGTCTGCCATCGCCACCGATGCCTCCGGTAATGTTTTTGTAACCGGCAAAAGTGATCAGGATCCCGGACTAAATACCGACAATGATTATATGACGGTGATGTATAATTCTTCCGGCGTGAAACAGTGGGTTAAGTTTCATAGCGGTTCAAGACTGGCAGGCAGTGATATTGCTTCATCGCTTGTGGCGGATGACCAGGGTTTCGTGTATGTTACCGGAGGAAGCGAAAATAATGTTACCCAGAAAGACGCGACTACGGTTAAGTACGACTTAGCAGGTAACGAGATCTGGGTGAAGAATCTGAACGGTATCGGTGACTTTTCCGAAAGCGCCAGAGCTGTAGTTATTGATAATAACGGAAATGCCTATTCAGGAGGATATTCCTTTCAGGAAGGCCATAACCGCGATATTGCCATCCATGCCATGGATAATGCCGGAAATACGATTTGTACCTGGCTCTATAACGGTAATAAGAATGACGATGACGAAATTGCAGCTATGGCCATTGATGCATCCGGATTTGTCTATGCGACAGGCTTCACGAAAGTCATTGATCAGAAAAGCGATATGATTACATTGAAATGGAACCCCGCAACCTGTGATACGGTCTGGACCCGGCTTTACAACTACTCAGCCAACCAGACCGATAAAGGGATGTCTATTGTTGTTGATGCAGCCGGTAATTCCTATGTCACAGGCCGCAGCGACAGCAACCCTAATGATACCCTGGATAACGATGACATTGTTACCTTTAAATATGACACAAACGGAAACCTGATCTGGATGCAGCGATATGATGGCCCGGGAAATAAAAAGGATGAACCGTCCAGAATCCGGCTGGATAATTCAGGGAATGTTCTGGTATGCGGAAGGACCGAAAAGGCGAATGACGACGATTTCTTCCTGGTTAAGTACAATTCCATTACCGGAAACCCGGTGTGGTCAACCCCGGCTTTGTTCAACGGTCCTTTTTCAAATGACGACAGGGCACTGGATATGACCATTGATTCGAACGACAATATCTACGTCGCAGGATACATGCAAACAGGTTCTGCGGGCTCTGCAGATGACGGTCTGGTCATAAAATATGACTCAGCAGGAAATCTTTTCCCCACACAGATTTATTTCGATTATACATTTTCCGGACTGGGAAATGACCAGGCTGTGGGAATTGTACATAACCAGTCCAATGAGATTTTTGTCCTGTATGAAACCGACGTGAACAATGACCCGAATACAAGCAATTACAATTACCTGACCATCAAGTATGACGATCAGTTCAATCAGCTCTGGACAACCCCGCCTCAATATGACGGACCTATTCACGGGGATGATATCCCCATCGCCATCACTGCCAGCAGTACCGGTGATATTTTTGTTACCGGATATTCAGAAAATGATTCTGCAGGTGGAAGGAAAAACCAGAATTGGGTTACCCTGCGGTACAACGACCAGGGAGTGCAAACCATGTACGAGAACTTTGATGGTCCGAATGCTACCGACGACCAGCCCAACGCCATGGCAATACGCGGTTCGAAACTATGGGTTGCGGGATACGCTGAGGGATCAAACAATAATCAAAAAGATCTCACAACCGTTACGTATGATATTCTTACGGATGTACGGTATCCTTCTCTGGCATCTGCACAAGCCTCCATTTATCCTAATCCGGGATCGGGGATATTCCATATTTCATGGGCGAAGGATGAATTTGGCAATAATCCAGCTATCCGGATTACCGACGTTCCGGGCCAGGTCGTAATGGAACAGAAAGGGCTGCCTGGCGGTGTGAACAGAATTGACGCATCAGCGCTGAACCCCGGGGTGTATGTGTATTCAATATCCTCAAAAGACGGAGCGGTCGTTGCCTCCGGCACGTTTATCGTTCAGTAAAATGAAAATACGGGCTCTCTCCGCTGTAATTCTGCTTACGGTATCACTTGCAAATTCACAGGTACCAAAGAATATCAATCTGTTATCGAGCCTTCAGTTCCCCGGCCAAACCCTTGCCGGATGCTGGCATTACGAGAGAGGTGGCAGAATTTACGGACTTCTCGGGGCATCACAGGGTATCATTTTCGTGGACCTTACAAACCCTTCCAGCCCGCAACTGCTCTTTCAATTGCCAGGGGTAAATAATCTCTGGCATGAAGTTAAGGTGCAGGGGGATTATGCGTACGCCGTTTGCGAAGGAGTGGACTCACTCGGAGTCATGAACGGTGTACAGATCATGGACCTGAGATACCTGCCTGACAGCGTACCCTACCGGTTTTATCAGGGCGACGGCCTTATCATGGGCCAATTGATAACAGGCCATTCCATAACAACACAGGGCAATTATATTTTTGTAAACGGCCACAATATCTCCTCCCTGGGAAGAGGTGTCCTGATTTGTGATATTTCCAATCCGATGTTTCCCGTTTTTACGGGTGCCGTTACACAGAATTATTGCCATGACAGTTATGCCCGGGGTAATTTCCTTTATACGAGTGATATTTATGCAGGCCAGTTTTCCGTATATGATATAACCGATAAAACTACTCCTGTCTTATTGGCAACCCAGGCTACACCCGGCCATTTTAATCATAATACATGGTTGAGTGATGACGGCCGGACGATTTATACTACGGATGAACAAAGCAACCAGCCTCTGGGCTCTTTTGATATTTCTAATTTGAATAATATCACACTGCTTGATGTGTATTATACCATCCACATGCCTACCCATGAGGTGCATAATGTCAGGGTAATTAATGATTATCTGATCAACCCAAGCTATGGAAGCCAACTGACCCTTGTGGATGCGGCCCGACCCGGGAATCTGGTGGAAATTGGTAACTATCCTACCGGAAATTCACTCTGCTGGGATGCTGATCCCTATCTTTCCACCGGGGCAATCCTCGCAACGGATATGAACAGCAGTACGATGTACCTTTTTGATCCTGTCTTTGTCAGAGCCTGTTACCTGGAAGGAAATATCACCGACAGCCTTACGGGCATTCCCGTTACCGGATGTTCGGTGAAAATCCTGATTCCCGACACTGCCACGGCAAATTCAGGTGCAGGATTTTATGCCACCGGTACTGCAGATCCGGGATCTTATAGCGTCCTTTTTGAAAAAACCGGATATTTTCCCAAAACTATTTCAGGCGTTTCGTTATTCTCAGGTATTGTTACAAACCTGGATGTTGCGTTGGTTCCCCTTTCGAATGGGATTTCTACCGGTAACGGTGGAAGTATAGCGGTTTTCCCCCTTCAAACCCAGGGAATACTCTCTGTCCGGGCAGAAAAATCAGCCATTCTCAACCTGGAAGTTTTCGATACCATGGGCAGGATGGTTTTGAATTCCCCAACTCCTGTATCCTCCGGCGAAACCACCCAGCTTAATCTTAGCGTTTTGGCTTCAGGGTATTATTTTTTGAAAATATCATCAGTAAACACAGTTACGATCCAAAAGATTGAAAAATTGTAATGCTAAAGTTGGGCTTTTTAAAAGAAAACCAACCGGAACATTTACAATTATTTCCCTTTTCAGAATACCATGGCTGGGAGATCCGAAAGTGACCGTCTGACCGGTTCAAAAAAAGCACATTGCGTAGTAGTTACATTACTGTATCTCAATTCATTATTGCAATACGATCAAGTACCAGTTGAATCAGTTGTTTCATGGTTTCCTCACCACGATGGGTATGAGTTGTATTAATCCGGTTTGCAACAATGGCATTTATGGAACAACAGTCATGGCCTAATACCCTTGCCAGTCCATACATGGCTCCGGTTTCCATTTCAAAATTCGTTATCCTGTTCGCCCCTGACCGGAAGGAATGCAGGGAGGAAATAAAATCAGGACGAGCCAGTTCATACCTGAGT
>JADZBN010000086.1 GCA_020852075.1 Bacteroidia bacterium | reverse complement strand
TACCGCACTGAGTCATTACAAAAGTAAGCATTTTCATACGGTCGTGTAACAACTTCCGCATCCAATTAATTCAGCTTTTTTACGTTCAGCTGTTTGAAAATTGTTGATACCTTTAGGCCGGATTCCCGAGTAAAATATGTCTAAACTTCTAACTATAATACTTGCCCTTTTCCTGACTGGCGGAGGTGTCTTTGCGCAGGATACTTCTTCCCTAAAAAACAATCTGGTTCAGTTTTCCGGTGTGGTGGTTACTTCTGACAGCCTCAACCCGGTTCCGTATGCCAGTATTATGATCCACAATACCTACCGGGGAACCATTAGTGATTATTACGGATTTTTTTCCTTTGTTGCACGGGTAAAAGACACTATTGAATTTACTGCGATAGGTTTTAAAAAGGCTGTTTTTGTCATTCCCGATACTTTAACCGACAATCGTTGTTCCCTGATACAGATCCTGAAGCGTGATACCATTCTGTTGCGGGAAGTGGTCATTTTCCCCTGGCCCACCAAGGAGCAATTCAAAGAGGCTTTTCTTCAGCTACGGGTTCCGGATGACGACCAGAGCCGGGCCGAACGGAACCTTGACAGGAACCAGATTAATTTTCTGGCGGCAACCATTCCTATGGACGGAAGCATGAATTTCAAAAACGCTATGCAGGACGAATACAGCCGGGTGTATTATGCAGGCCAGTTGCCTCCCAACAACCTGATGAATCCCGTTGCCTGGGCAAAATTTATAAGGATGATCCAGAACGGGGAATTCAGCAAGAAAAACAAACAGTAACACATCCCGGTGATGATTTTACAAAAACTGTTTCAGAGGGTATGAGGTGGATTGGAAACGGGAAATTATTCCTGCTGCTTTTTGCCCTGATAAGTCCTCTGTACGCCTTGTCTCAACAGGCAAAAATAACAGGGACAATTTCAGATTCTCTGGGCAAACCCCTGTATGGCGTCACCGTAGCTGTTTTCGGTAAACCAGCCGGTACCACAACAAACGATGTAGGGTTTTATTCATTAACAGTACCGGCAAATGAACCACTGAAAATAGTGTTCACCTATACCGGTATGAAATCCGATACAACGGTTGTCCGGCTTGAAGCAGGAGAAGAAAAGACAATAAATCACACACTCCGGCGCACTATTTATCAGATTAAAGAATTCACCATACACGACCGTTCCCTTAAAAGGGTTAACCTGGAACCAATTAATCCAAAAATAGTTACTGTCATTCCCACACCCAACCAGAGCGTGGAGGACCTAATCAAAACAATGCCGGGAGTGTCATCTGCCAACGAACTGAGTTCTTCGTATTCGGTACGAGGTGGTAATTATGACGAAAATCTGGTCTATATTAATGACTTTGAAGTGTACCGTCCCCTGCTGGTTCGATCGGGGCAGCAGGAAGGTCTGAGTGTAATTAATCCTGACATGGTTTCAGACATCTATTTTTCAGCCGGTGGATTTGATGCCATTTACGGGGATAAATTGTCATCAGTCCTGGACATTACCTACAGAAAGCCCCATAAATTCGGAGGTTCCGTTAGTGCGGGATTACTCGGAGGGTCTCTGGAACTGGAAAACAGAAGCCCGAATAAGAAATGGTACTGGATGACCGGCTTTCGGTATAAATCCACCAGCTATCTTCTCAACACATTTGATACCCGTGGAGATTACAAACCAAGTTTTGGGGATTTTCAGGTTCTGACGGGTTATGAATTCAGCAAAAGGTTTTCGGTTGAACTTTTTGGCAATTATGCAAGGAATAATTATTCACTGATTCCGGAAAGCAGGGAAACCAACTTTGGCACCATCAGCGATGCCAAAAGATTTACCGTATATTTTGAAGGTCAGGAGGCTGACAGGTACCGTATTTTTTCCGGGGCAGCAAGTTTCACCTACAGGCCATCCGAAAAAACAAAACTCAAGCTCATTAACTCACGGTTTGATACACGTGAAGAAGAAAATTTTGACATACTCGGTCAATATTTTCTGGATCAGCTTGAAAATGATCTGGGTAAGGACAATTTCGGTGATGTAGCGTTTAACCTGGGCGTAGGGTCCTTCCTGGATCATGCACGCAACCGGCTCGAAGGAATGGTGTACAGCACCGAACACAAAGGTGAATACATCGGAGAAAAAATTCTGCTTCAATGGGGTGCCAGGTTCCAGCATGAGGATATTTCAGACCGGCTTCACGAATGGTATTACAACGACTCGTCAGGCTTTTCAGTACCCACTCCCAGAGACAGCGTTAACCCACAAATCACCCTGAACGATGTGGTAATTGCCCGAAATACCCAGGTATCGAACCGGTACAGCGGTTATCTTCAAAATACATGGCTGATATCCGATACCGCACATTTCTCCATTACTACCGGAGTCCGTGCACAGTATTGGGACCTCAACAGGCAACTCGTGGTCAGTCCGCGGATCTCTGTCAGGTATGCTCCTCCATCCAGGAAAAATCTTGTCCTGAGGGCTTCGGGAGGATTTTATTACCAGCCACCCTACTACCGTGAGCTACGCGGACTTGACGGTACCCTATATCCTGATACCAAAGCCCAAAAGTCCATACACATAGTACTGGGCAGCGATTATACATTCCTTGCCCTGGGAAGAGAGTTCAAACTCACATCAGAAGTCTATTACAAATTTCTTGAAAACCTCATTCCCTATAAAGTGGATAATCTGAGAATCCGTTATCTGCCGCAATATACCTCTCACGGGTATGCCCGTGGAATAGACTTCCGCCTCTTCGGCGAATTTGTACCGGGTGCCGAAAGCTGGGCAAGCCTTTCCATTCTTCAGACACAGGAAGACCTGAAAGGCGATGCCTACTATGTCTATTACAATGCAGAAGGTGAAGAAATTATTTCCGGATACACCTTTGATCAGCGAGCCGTGGACAGTACCAGAATAGAACCGGGTTACATACCACGGCCAACGGATCAGCGGGTAACATTCGGATTATTTTTTCAGGATTTTCTTCCCAGTTTCCCCACCTATAAAATGCAGTTAAGCCTGTTGTTCGGTACCGGATTGCCCTTCGGGCCACCCGGAAAAAACCGTTATACAGATGTGTTACGGACACCCAATTACAGGCGGGTGGATATAGGATTTTCAAAACAACTTATCGGAGAGGATGTAAAAAAACCGCATAGCAGATTTTTTGGCAAGTTTGAATCACTTTGGGTAGGTATTGAAGTGTTCAATCTGCTTCAGGTCAGTAATGTTGCGTCCTATAACTGGATCACGGATATTACCAATGCTCGGCAATATGCTGTTCCGAATTATCTGACCAGCCGCCAATTGAATATCCGGCTAAATGCAAAGTTTTAAATTGGCAACAATGACCGGCAACATACCAGAAATCCTATGGAATAAACCTCAGGCACTTCGTTTCCCCCGGGTTAAAAAAAAATATTTTATACCGGTCCTATACCTGTTTATTCTCATTATGTATCCTGCTGCCTCCCCTGCCCAGGATCTGATATTTTGCGAACAGGTCAGCAAGGAGGGTGTACCACAACATCCATCCACATTTTTCTATGTGGGGAAAAATGGCGGATACCTGCAACTGCTGGTAAAATTATCCCATCCGGTAAATACTACCTCCGTTGTTTTTGATATCTGGAAGAAGGAAAAGGACGGGAGTAAAGAAACCTTTGATAATACGATACGGATGGAGGTACAGCCTGAATGGTCCTGGTTTAAAAAGGAGGTTGCATTCCAGCACGGAAATTTTTCGGTGTATGTCTATGATGATCGTGACCAGCCGCTTGCTGCCGGTGAAATCACCGTGATCTATAAATAATTATTTAAACGGGGAATCAGGCTCCTTTGCCATATGCTTAAATACAAGTTTATCAAGAAACCCGGGAAAAAACTTATTTAAAAAAATTGTCAATTTTCCCTCTGATGTCAGAATCAGGTCTCGTTTTCTGTGACTTACTGCATGAAAAATTTTTTCAGCAACTGCTTCGGGCTGCATCATTTTATCTTCGTCTCTCGGCGATTCCTGCTGGCTACTACCATCTGCAGTCAGCGATGACTTACGGATATTCGAGGCAGTGAATCCCGGACAGGCAATCAATACGTGCAATCCCTTCTTCAGGTTTTCAATCCTCAGGGTTTCGAGAAAGCCTTCCATGGCAAATTTGGATGCTGAGTATCCCGTACGCCCGGGTAACCCCTTTTTGCCGGC
>JADZBN010000085.1 GCA_020852075.1 Bacteroidia bacterium | reverse complement strand
TTCACCGGCCAACCTGTTTTTCCTGTATCTCAGAGGTTTTTATTTTTTACTGATTGTGCTGGGAATTGACAAAAGGCTGGCCATCATCGGTGCGTTTGCCTTTGCCTTTTCGTCCTACCTGATCATCTTTATTGAAGCAGGTCACAATTCCAAAGCCCATGCAATCGGTTATATGGCGCCTGTGATAGCCGGTCTGCTGCTTGCATACCGTGGGCGGATGTGGCTGGGTGCAGCCATCACGGGCCTGGCTCTTGCCCTGGAGTTGTATGCCAATCACCTCCAGATCACCTATTACCTGTTGATCCTTGTGTTGCTTCTTGGTGTAATGGAACTATTCAATGCATACAGGGAAAAGAGGCTGCCGTTATTTTTTAAAACAACAGCCCTCCTTGCAGGTATGGCAGTACTGGCAGTTGCTGCCAATATCACCAACCTGTGGGCTACACAGGAGTACGGCAGGTATTCCACCAGGGGCCCTTCTGATCTTACCGTTCACGAGGACATTAAAACCTCAGGACTTGATAAAGATTATATTACGGATTGGAGCTATGGTGTTGGTGAGAGCTGGACATTTCTGATTCCCGATTTTAAAGGTGGTGCGAGCGAACCCATTGCGAAAAACAACAGGGAAGCGCTTCGGAATGTGGACGATCAGTTCAGACAAAATGTGGGTGGATTCGGTGCCTATTTCGGAGACCAGCCCTTTACTTCCGGCCCTGTGTATCTCGGTGCTATTATCTGCATGTTGTTCCTTATTGGTGCCTTTATTGTCAGGGGGCCGGGAAAATGGTGGCTTGTCTCGGCAACCATTTTATCTGTTATGCTGAGCTGGGGTAAAAATTTTATGTTTCTCACAAACCTGTTTCTGGATTATGTACCCGGATATGATAAGTTCAGGGCAGTGACCACCATTCTGGTTCTGGCAGAATTTACCGTTCCGCTTCTTGCAGTGATGGCTGTGGATCAGATGCTGAAGGATACCGGTATTTACAAAAATTCAGGGAAAAGAATTAATCTGATTATGGGCATTGTGCTTGGCATCACGGTGTTGATAATGATTGCCCCGGGGCAGTTTACTTCATTCTATACCCCCGGTGAATATGATCAGGTAACAGCTTCGGTAAAGGGCCAGAATGTCAGCCAGGATCTCATTGATAATTTTTTCAATAATGTTTCTGCGGCAAGAAAACATATTCTGGAACGCGATGCACAACGTACGTTCTTTCTGCTGCTGGTTACTTCGGTACTGGTGTGGTCATTTTTAAAATTCAGATACAACAGGAATATTTTCATTTATTCCCTTCTGGCTCTGGTATTGATTGATCTTGCCTTTGTGGGAAAGCGATACCTGGGTGATGATGATTTTATCCGCAAATCCGCGAATGCGGTTCCCTTCCCTGAATCCGCAGCAGACAGAATGATCCTTCAGGATACTGCGAAAGATTACCGGGTGCTGAATCTTGCAGCAAATGTTTTCAATGATGCGGGCACCTCCTATTACCATAAGTCCATCGGCGGCTATCACGGTGCCAAACTAAAAAGGTATAAGGAACTCATTGATTTCAGGCTGACGCCTGAACTTGCTGCCCTGAAAGTGGCCATTCAAAAACAAGACAGCAATATATTTGACGTAATCAGTAGTCAGCCCGTACTGAATATGCTCAACACAAAATATATTATCATCAATCCGGACGGAGCCCCGCTGGTAAATACGGGTGCATTGGGAAATGCCTGGTTTGTTACCGGGGTTGAATGGGTTCCCAATGCTGATTCGGAAATGACAGCTCTTAACACTTTTCAACCTGCCGTCACTGCGGTAGTGGAGGAATCCTTTAAAAGTTTTCTGACGGGTTTCAGTACCACTCCTGACAGCACCGCAGGCATTGTTCTCACAGACTATAAGCCGGATATGCTGACCTACAGCAGTAATTCAACCGAGGCCCGCCTGGCTGTTTTCTCAGAAATATATTATGACAAAGGCTGGAAAGTCTATGTTGACGGGAAGGAAGCGCCTTATGCCAGGGCGGATTATGTTCTCAGGTGTATGGTCATTCCCGGAGGAAAACATACCATCGAATGGAAATTTGAACCCGAAGTGGTGAAGAAAGGAGAAAAGATTGCCTTCGCAGGGTCTTTGCTTCTTTTACTCGTATGTGCGGGAGCAGGATACCAGGCCTGGAAGCGTAGAGAGAACCCTCCATCTGTTTGATTCAGGTACCATGTAATCCCGGTTGCTGTGAGCCTTGATGAAAAAATTCTTGTGCTGAGTTATTATTTCCCGCCGAGCGGAGGCAGCGGTGTACAGCGCTGGACTTATTTTTGCAAATACCTTCCTGAATTCGGTATCCGGCCGGTAGTTGTTACTGTTGATCCGGCCAGGGCATCTTACCGGTTTACAGACGAAAGCCTTCTGACTCATGTTGCCTCCACCGAAGTGGTAAGAACATCCACGCTTGAGCCTTTCTCCATGTATTCCGGTATTGCAGGCGGAGACAGACAGCAGAATATTCCGCAGGGATTTGCGGGTGAGTCGGACCCGGGACCCTTTAAAAAGATAAGCCGTTTTATCCGGGGGAATTTTTTTCTTCCTGATGCAAGAAAAGGCTGGATCCGCTATGCCATACCGGCCGCGCTGAAACTCATTAAAGAACAGCGTATAAAAGCCATAATTTCGACCGGGCCTCCGCATTCCACGCATCTCGCCGCTCTGAAAATTAGAAAAGCAACCGGGGTAAAATGGATTGCAGATTTCCGGGATCCATGGACGGAGGTTTATTACAATAATATGCTTTATCGGACTGCATGGGCGGTAAGGAAGGATTCCAGGATGGAACAGGAGGTGATCAACAGCGCAGATCATATCCTTACGGTGGGTCCTGGCATGATGAGCCTGCTGAAGAAAAAATTTTACCATCCCGACGAAGGAAAAATATCATTCATTTATAATGGGTACGATCAGGAAGCTTTTTCGCGGATGATAAGAAAACCCGATCCGGCTCATTTTGTGATTTGTTATACCGGGATTCTCAGCGATAACCAGCCTGTTTCTCCCTTCCTGGATGCACTGAAGAGCGTGATGAAGGACAACCCGGACTTTGGAAATAAACTTCAGATAAAACTTACCGGAAGCGTATCCCCGCGGATTGAAGAAGAAATAGCAAAGACTGTCGGCGGCGAGCGTTTTATCCATACAGCCTACAAACCACATGAGGAGGCTCTTGGCGAAATGCTGAATGCAGACCTTTTGTTAAACAGTCTCCCGGAAACCAGGGAGAGTGATCTTATTGTATCGGGCAAACTCATGGAGTATCTTGCCACCGGGAATCCGGTACTGGTACTGGGTTCAGAAACAGGTGACGCGGCAGCACTGATGAAAAACACCGGGCATCAGAAAGTGTTTGCACGTGCCGATGTTCGGGGGATAAGGGATTTCATTCAGTTGATTTTTAATACGTGGAAGGAGGGCAAACAATTTTCTCCCCGGGATATGTCACCCTTCAGCCGCCTTGAGGCATCCCGGCATCTTGCATCCCTCATCAGACGTGTCACCGGCTGACGGAACCATTATAGTTGTGGTAATTCTCCGGTATGAATGTATTATGGAATTAGCATCTTTGTCTTAAATATTAATTATTGTGTGTGGAATTGCCGGCTTTTATGATCCGCAGACAGGCACAGCGGATGCACCGCCATTGCTGGAGAAAATGCTCGAAAGCATTGCCCATCGGGGGCCGGATGCCCGCGGACGGCATTTTCAGGGGCCTCTGGCGCTGGGTCATAACCGGCTCAGCATTATTGATCTCAGTGATGCCGGTAATCAGCCCATGGAGTATTTCGATGCCAGGATCGTTTACAACGGAGAAATATACAATTATCCTGAAATCCGGAAAGATCTCGAACAAAAGGGATACCGCTTCACCACCAAATCGGATACGGAAGTTATTCTTGCCTGCTACAGGGAGTACGGTGAAAAATGCACCGATTATTTTATGGGGATGTGGGCATTTGCCTTATGGGATATAAAGGAAGAAATCTTGTTTTGTTCAAGAGACAGGTTTGGTATTAAACCGTTTTATTACATTCATTCGGTGAACAGGTTTTATTTTGGATCAGAGTATAAGGCATTAAAGCAATCTCCTGTTTTTTCTCCGTCGCTTAACTGGTCACAGGTAAACAGAGGACTGCAACTTGGCTGGAACTGTTACCGTGATGAAACCTATTTCGAATGTATCAGGGCATTACCCGCAGCCTGCAATCTCCTTTTCAGAAACGGCAAGCCTGTGGTATATCATTACTGGAAACCCGGGGAGCAGAAAGTCAGCATTCCCGGTACATTCCATGAACGATGCAATGATTTCAGAAAGCTCTTTATGAGAAGTGTTGAACAGCACATGCGGAGTGATGTGGAAATCGGAGGTTGCCTGAGTGGCGGTCTGGACAGTTCGGCAATAGCAGGTGGTGTGGGAACCCTTTTCCCTGATTCAGCATTTAAAACATTTACTGTTTATTACGATGGGGAAGGAGAGGTGGATGAACGCCCCTGGGTAAGTGAAGTACTGAAAAAATTTTCCTGCCTCAAACCATTTTACCTTAAACCCTCACCGGAGGATATTGCGGCTGCTTTTGACCGCGCACTTTACCATGCGGACGTTCCCATCGCCGGATCATCACCCGTTTCCCAGTATTTTGTCATGCAACTGGCAGCAGAGCAAAAAATAAAAGTATTGCTCGACGGTCAGGGCAGCGATGAATATCTTGGCGGTTATATGCATTCGTTTTACAGGCTGATTGGAGGACATCTGAGGAACTTCCGTTTTGGTTCAGCCAGGAGGGAATTACAATCCCATGTAAGAAGGCAGCACCATACCTTTTCAGAAGGCATGAATATTTTTATGAAAAGTGTATTGGCTGCTTTTATGGAAGAACAGGCTCTCTACCGTCTCGAATATAAAAAGTATTTTCCGTTCACAGGTCCAGATACCGGGAATGCGGTGGACCTTCCGGAGGGGATTGGCAGCAGGCTGAAAAGATTCTTCAGTCAGCTCCTTGAGGTATCATCGCTGCCCACGCTCCTGCAGTTTGAAGACAGGAACAGCATGGCCTTCTCCATTGAGTCCCGTGTTCCCTTCCTGGATCATCGCCTTGTTGATTATGCCTTTTCGCTGGAGGATGATGACATCATGAAAGACGGCGAAACCAAGCGGATCCTCCGTCATTCTCTGAATGGTATTTTACCCGATGCAATAGCAAACCGTAGTGACAAGAAAGGGTTCGTGACACCCGGTGAGGTAAAGTGGCTGAGAAATTCATTGTCATTTCTTCTTGATCAGGATTTCAGCAGTCTGGAATTCATGGACCAGAACAAAATCCGGTTACTCATCCGGGAATTCAAAAACGGGGATAATTCAAATGCAGTCCTTGTCTGGAGAATTGCGGTATTCCGTTACTGGTGGGAGAAAAACTGCTGACAGTAACGGATTACGTTTTAAACGGAAATATTTTTCAATTCTTCATCCGCAAAAAACTTCCGGGTTTTCAGATCATAATGATTCCCTTTAGCCATGACATGGACGATTAGATTTTCAATGGAAATCGGAGAACCTTCACGAAGGTCGGCGATATTGCTGTGACGGATTTCATGACCGTCAATAATGATGACAAGACCGCTGCCGATAGCTTCCATGTGCCTGCCTTCAGTGATGAGAACTCCCGTATCTTCTCCAAGTCCAATGCCGATACATCCGGGATTGGCCGCCACTGCCTGGGTAAGCCTGCCGAACCTGCCGCGCTTTATAAAATGTGAATCAATGATGACATCCTTCAGAAAAGCAAGTCCGGTTGTAATTTTTACCTCTCCTTTCAGGAGGGCTTCACTGCTATTGCCCTGATAGATCATGGTGTTGGACATTGCCATGGCTCCGGCACTGGTTCCGGCAATCACAAAATTCTGTTCCTGCATATACCTCTCCAGGAGAATCCCCAGGAATGTGGTACCGCCGAAAATCGAAGTCAAGCGGAGTTGATTCCCTCCGCTGAACATAACCGTATTACAGGTACGGATGCGTTCAAGAATTTCCGGATTGGCAGCATCTTCCCTGTTCCGGATATCCATGATCCGCACATTTTTACAATTCAGTTTTCCGAAAGCATCCAGGTAATTATGTCCCACTTCATCAGGGATGGAAGAAGCACTGGTGATGACTTCAATACCGGCATCATGCCCGCCCGATTCTTTAGCAATCCTGTTGAGGATCTGAAGCCCGAAAAAGTTGAGATTGTTTTTCTGGATATAATCAGGCTCCGGTTCGGTGCCTTTATCCTCATTACCTCCGATTGATATCAGTTTGCCCTTTGGGATTTCCATAATTGTATGCGTCTCCGTGGCAAATATAGAAACTACCCCCGGACGACAACCGGCCTGTTTATCTACTTTTCAACGAAAATCCATGAATATTCACCCTTGATTAATTCTCAAGTGCACATATTTTGAAAATGAACTGAATCTTATTACTTTGAAACGAAAATTTTTCACTAAACCAGCTCTTCAATATGAATATCCTTGAAATACGGGCCATGAGAGGCCCTAACTTTTGGTCCATCCGGAGGCACAAATTGATTGTGATGAAACTTGATATTGAGGAGTTGGAAGATATGCCTACCAATAAGATCCCGGGATTTTATGAAAGGCTTGAAAAAATGTTTCCTACTATGTATGAGCATGAATGCTCAGAAGGTCACGCCGGTGGATTCTTTGAACGGGTCAGGGAGGGAACCTGGATGGGACATGTCATTGAACATATTGCACTGGAAATTCAAACCCTGGCAGGTATGGATTGTGGTTTCGGGAGAACGCGAAGTACAGGGCAACACGGAGTGTATCATGTGGTGTTCAATTATATGGAAGAAAAAGTCGGCGTATTTGCCGCCAAATCGGCGGTACGCATTGCCGATGCATTATATACCGGCGTGGAATATGACCTGGAAGAAGACATTCAGCGGATGCGGGAAATCCGGGAAGACGAGAGGCTGGGCCCTTCCACGGGATCCATTGTTGAGGAAGCCATCAGGCGAAAAATTCCCTGGATACGGTTGAACAGGCATTCCCTGGTTCAGTTGGGTTATGGAAAAAATCAGCAACGGATTCAGGCAACGGTCGCAGGCACTACGAGCAGTATCGCAGTTGAAATAGCCTGTGATAAGGAGGAGACAAAAAACCTGTTGGAAGCAGCTTCTGTACCCGTACCGGCAGGCCGCGTGGTGTATGATGAAGAGGATCTTGGATATGCGGTCCGGCGAATTGGCTATCCTGTGGTTCTTAAGCCTGTTGGAGGCAACCATGGAAGAGGTGCGACCATCAATGTGAAAACCTGGGAAGATGCTGTTTTTGCTCTTGCCGCAGCAAAGAAGGTTTCCCGCGGAGTCATCGTGGAAAAATTTATCACAGGATTTGATCACAGGCTGCTGGTGATTAATTATCAGTTTGTGGCCGGCGCAAGAAGGACACCGGCGATGGTAACCGGTGACGGAGTTCATACCGTCCGCGAACTTGTGGAAATGGTAAACCGTGATCCACGAAGGGGATATGGACATGAAAAAGTATTGACTTCCATCAAAATTGATGAGATGACACAGGGCATGCTTCAGGAAAAAGGCTATACAGTGGATACCAAACTGCCTGCAGGTGAAATATTGCTGCTGAAACGAACGGCAAACCTGAGTACAGGTGGTACTTCGACGGATGTGACCGAGACGGTTCATCCCTACAATGTTTTTATGGCGGAACGCATCGCCCGGATCATCGGTCTTGATATCTGCGGGATAGATATAATGACACCTGATATATCCGTTCCACTTCATGAAAATGGAGGAGCAGTACTTGAAGTAAATGCAGGCCCGGGCTTCAGAATGCACATTGCACCCGCCGAGGGCCTGGCAAGAAATGTGGCCGAACCGGTAATTGATATGTTGTATCCTCCCGGATCAGAATTCAGAATTCCCATTGTTGCCGTTACGGGAACAAACGGAAAAACGACTACGACGAGACTGATTGCTCATATTGTGAAAACGATGGGGCATAAGGTTGGATTCACCACCACCGATGGAATTTATATTCAGAACAGAATGGTGGAGCAGGGCGATTGTACCGGCTCCCTGTCTGCCGAATTTGTATTGAAAGACCCGACCGTTGATTTTGCGGTTCTGGAATGTGCCCGGGGAGGTATTCTGAGGGCAGGACTGGGATTTCACAATTGTGATATAGCCGTAATTACCAATGTTGCCGCCGATCACCTCGGACTCAGGGATATCAATACCATTGAAGAAATGGCCAGGGTAAAAGCAGTGGTGGCGGAAAGCGTGTTGCCGGAAGGCTACGCCGTACTCAATGCCGACGATGACCTGGTCTATGAAATGCGGAAGACATTGACCTGTAAGACTGCATTTTTCAGCCTGGATGAAAATAATCCGCGCATAACACGGCACTGTGAGGCAGGAGGAATAGCGTGCATTGTGGAAAACGGGTATATTACTATTTGCAAAGGAACATGGAAAATACGGGTGGATAAAGTCGTAAACATTCCCTTGTCTTTTTCAGGGAAGGCCATATTTATGATTCAGAATATCCTGCCCGCCGTACTGACGGGCTTTCTCAGAGGCTTCAAGGTGGAAGATATCCGTCTTGCCTTAGAGACATTCATTCCTTCTCCTTCACAGACACCCGGCAGAATGAATATGTTCCAGTTTAAAAACTTCGAGGTGATGGTGGACTATGCCCATAATCCGGCAGGCTTTCAGGCCATTGCTCGTTTCCTGGACAAAATCCATGCAACACCCAAAATCGGAATCATTGCAGGAGTGGGGGACAGGCGGGAAGAAGACATTATTCAACTGGGTCATATAGCCGCACAGATGTTTGATGAAATTGTCATCCGGCAGGATAAAAACCTGAGGGGAAGAACCGAGCAGGAAATCATTCATTTGATGATGAAAGGAATCGGGGAATATCCTGAACCCAGAAAAGTGACGGTAATTCCTAATGAATCCGAGGCAATAGATTTTGTGATCCGTAATGCCCAAAAGGGTTCCTTCATAGTGATCTGCAGTGATGTGGTTCCTGATGCACTG
>JADZBN010000084.1 GCA_020852075.1 Bacteroidia bacterium | reverse complement strand
TTGTCACTTACGGCATCGCCAACACCCTGGTTCACGCAGATCTTGGTCATCCTTGGAACCTGCATGGAGCTTGAATAGTTGAATTTCCTGGAGAGTGCAGGAACAATCTCCTTCTTGTATTTTTCTTTTAATCTCGGTTTGTAAGCCATTATTTGATTACCTCCCCTGTTGATTTAAAATATCTGACCAATTTATTACCGTCCTGTTTTCGTCCGGTCCTTGTGGGTTTCCCTTTTCCGTCAATTATCATGACATTGGAAATATGGATGGGAGCCTCTTTTTTAACAATACCGCCCTGGGTATTTTTTGCATTCGGTTTTGCGTGTTTACTGACCATATTAACACCCTCAACCAGTACCCGTCTCTTATCCCGCAATACTTCCAATACCCTTCCCTGAGATCCCTTTGAATCGCCGGCAATAATCTTTACCACATCTCCTTTGCGGATATTTAGTTTTGCCTGTTTATTATATTTTCTTTCCATGATATGGAGAATTTTAATGTTGAATTACAGAACCTCCGGTGCCAACGACACGATTTTCATGAATTGCTTGTCGCGGAGTTCACGGGCAACCGGGCCGAAAATACGGGTACCCCGGAGCTCATCCTGGGCATTCAGCAATACCACTGCATTATCGTCAAAGCGGATGTAGGATCCGTCATTCCGTTTTACTTCCTTTTTAGTACGCACCACAACCGCTTTGGACACGGTGCCCTTTTTGATATTACCTGAGGGAAGCGCGTGCTTAACAGTCACAACAATCTTGTCCCCGAGGGAGGCATATTTTTTCCTGGTACCGCCCAGTACCCGGATGCAAAGCACTTCCTTGGCTCCGCTGTTGTCTGCAACAACGCATCTGGATTCCTGTTGTATCATCGTTTAATTTTTTTTACTGTTATTAGGTTCTCTGTCGGAGTCAATGGTTATTTCGCACGTTCAAGAATTTCTTTCAGTCTCCAGCACTTGGATTTACTGAGTGGGCGTGTTTCAGTGATGCATACCAAATCACCAATCCCGCTTTCATTTTTCTCATCATGTGCCATGAACCGGGTGGTTTTTTTGATATACTTTCCATAGATCGGATGCTTTACCTTACGTTCCACCGAAACGACAATACTCTTGTTCATTTTATTGCTTACAACAACTCCTATCCGTTCTTTGCGTAAGCTGCGTTTTTCTGTAATGGTATTTTCCATAGCTGTTACTGCCGTTTATTGATTTACTTGTTGTGCTTTTTCGCGATGCGTTAATTCGGTATGGATAAGGGCAATTCCTCTCCGCACCACCCGGATCTTCATGGGGTTTTCAATCGGCGAAACCGCATGGTTCATCTTAAGCCGGGTATACAATGCCTGCTCTTCTGCAAGCCGTAACCGAAGCTCGTCCGTCGTAAGTTCTTTTATATCCTCTTTTTTCATGACTCTGTTGCGTTAATGCTGTTGGACTTTCACGATGTCAATTTATCAGCCACCGTAATCACGGCGAATAATGAATTTGGTGGTTACCGAAAGCTTCTGTGCTGCAAGACGAAGTGCCTCGCGTGCAGTAGCTTCGGAAACTCCCTCCGCCTCGAATATTATGGTTCCGGGCTTTACAACGGCAACCCAGAATTCAGGATTTCCTTTCCCTTTTCCCATTCGAACCTCGGCAGGTTTGCGGGTAATCGGTTTGTCGGGAAATATCCTGCACCATATCTGGCCTTCACGTTTCATAAAACGTGTTACTGCCACCCTGGCTGCTTCAATCTGTTTACTGGGCAGCCAGGCTGTTTCAAGCGATTTAATTCCGAACGATCCGAACGCGAGCTGATGCCCGCGAGTAGCCTTTCCCTTCGGAACCATTTTATGTTGTTTTCTGAATTTGGTTTTCTTTGGCTGTAACATGACTCAGGATAATTATTCAGTACTGATTTAATCTGCTCTTACTATTCTTTTCTCCGATCTCCCCGGCCTCCACGCTCTCCATTCCGTCCGCCTTTGCCGCCACGACCACCTTTTGACCTGCGGTCGCCACGGTCACCACGTTCTCCGCGATCGCGTCCAGTGTTTGTCAGTCCTTTAGGCATTGCTGATCCTGTACTGGAACCGATATTCGGACTCAGGTCACGCTTTCCGTAAACTTCGCCTTTGCATATCCAGACTTTCACTCCTATTTTCCCATAGGATGTCTGTGCCTCGGAAATAGCAAAGTCTATATCCGCCCGGAAAGTGTGCAACGGAATGCGGCCGTCTTTATATTGTTCCGTACGGGCCATTTCTGCACCGCCAAGCCGTCCGGAAACTTTGACACGAATTCCTTCGGCTCCCATCCTCATGGTGGAGGCGATAGCCATTTTCGTAGCCCGCCGGAAGGATATCCTGGCTTCGAGCTGACGCGCAATACTGTCGGCGACAAGCTGTGCATCCTGCTCCGGACGCTTAATCTCAAAAATGTTGATCTGAACATCTTTGCGGGTAAGCTTTTTGAGCTCTTCCTTCAGTTTATCCACTTCCTGACCTCCCTTTCCAATCACAATACCCGGACGGGCTGTATGAATGGTAACGGTAATCATCTTCATGGTCCGTTCGATCACGATCTTTGCAACGCCTCCTTTTGATAAACGTGCCAGGAGATACTTACGGATCTTTTCATCCTCAACAAGTTTGTCGGCGTATTTTTTCCCGCCATACCAGTTAGAATCCCATCCGCGGATAATTCCGAGCCGGTTACCTATCGGGTTTGCTTTTTGTCCCATTTTTTTAATTTTATCTTTTTCCTGACCGTGTCTGGTCTGTGATTTCAGACTCAGGATGCAGGGTTTTCTGTCACTTTTTCACTTGTGTTGTTCGAATCAGCCTTGCGGTTTGCAATACTGTCGAGAATGATGGTAACATGGTTACTGCGCTTTCTTACCCGGTAGCCACGTCCCTGTGGTGCCGGCCGGAGCCTCTTCAGCATCCTGGCGCTGTCCACATGGATGTTTTTCACATACACCCTGCCTTCGTCAATTTTTTCCCCGCTCTTGGCTTCCCAGTTTGCCACAGCAGAATGCAGCATTTTCTCCAGCCTTGCCGCAGGCGCCTTGGCATTGTAATGAAGAATATTCAGTGCCTTCATCACTTCCTGCCCGCGAACCAGGTCTGCTACAACCCGCATCTTCCGGGGTGAGGTTGGCACATTCACCAGCCGAGCAATCGCGGTCTTCTGCAGGGCTTCTTTGCGTTTTTCAGCAGCTAATCTTTTTCTGACTCCCATGTTAATTCTATGATCGGATTCGGATTATTACTATTCTGTTTTCTTTCCGCTATGGCCACGGAACGTACGTGTAGGGGCAAATTCTCCCAATTTATGACCTACCATATTCTCCGTGATATACACCGGGATAAACTTGTTCCCGTTGTGAACCGCGAAGGTGTGACCCACGAATTCAGGTGCAATCATGGATGCGCGCGACCAGGTTTTGATCGCAGATTTCTTTTTGCCTTCATTCATCTTGCTGACCTTCAGGTCAAGATGGTATGCTATGTAAGGTCCTTTTTTTAGTGAACGCGCCATTGTTTCGTTTCCTTTGCTGAGAGGCGCGGAACCCCACAGTTATAATGTATTATTTCTTACGTTTCTCAATAATATACCTGTCCGTGGTTTTGTTATTCCGGGTTTTATATCCTTTGGCAAGCAATCCTTTTCTTGAACGGGGATGGCCTCCCGAAGCCCTTCCTTCACCACCACCCATAGGGTGATCCACAGGATTCATTGCAACACCACGGACTCTCGGGCGACGGCCCATCCAGCGTGAACGGCCGGCCTTACCAAGGGATTCCTGGATATGATCCGCATTGGATACCGTACCTATGGTTGCAAGGCAGGCAGTCAGAACCATTCGCGTTTCTCCGGAAGGCAGTTTGATCACGGCATATTTTCCATCACGTGCAGCAAGTTGTGCATAGGTTCCGGCACTTCTGGCGAGTTCTCCGCCTTGTCCAGGTCTCAGTTCAACATTATGAATCAGTGTACCCAGAGGAATATCCTTCAGAAACAGGGCGTTCCCAATTTCGGGTTCCGCTGCTCCCCCTGAAACTATTTTCTGGCCGACTTTCAGGCCATTCGGAGCAAGGATATACCGCTTATCACCGTCCTTGTAAAATACAAGGGCAATCCTCGATGTGCGGTTTGGATCGTACTCAATGGTTTTTACAATTCCTTCAACACCGTGCTTTTCACGCCTGAAGTCAATCATACGGTACATCCGGCGGTGTCCGCCACCAATATAACGCATGGTCATTTTTCCATCGTTGTTCCGGCCTCC
The DNA here is from genome assembly GCA_020852075.1 of Bacteroidia bacterium. Lineage (GTDB taxonomy): Bacteria > Bacteroidota > Bacteroidia > AKYH767-A > 2013-40CM-41-45 > JADZBN01. The sequence continues at coordinate 6,899 of JADZBN010000084.1, read as the reverse complement.
GCTGCGTTTCAGGCGAACCACAAGGCTGCCTTCAGGCCGGCTCGCTGTAATGTCATCATAGGAATCAACGATAGTATGTCGCTGACTCGGTGTAATGGGTCGAAGTTTCTTTACTGCCATGCTGATGCTCTCCTTTAAAGATTAAATACTGCTGTAAAAATCTATGGATTCACCCTTTTTGAGGGTAACCACGGCTTTTTTATAGGCACCTGTGTTACCCTGCTGAAATCCGGTTTTGGTGTACCTGTTTCGCAGCTTCCCGGCATAACACATCGTGTTAACCCGTTCAACATTTACGTTATACATTTTTTCAATAGCCTGCTTGATCTGGATTTTATTGGCCTTTACGTCAACAATAAATCCATATTGTCCCAGTTTTTCACCGGACTTATTCATCTTTTCCGTAATAAGTGGCTGCTTGAGTGTGCTCATTTTGATAAGAATCTGTTTTCCAGGACAGGTACGGAACCTTCTACCAGTACGAGTGTCTGTGCATTCATGACATCATAGGTGTTCAGATCGGCTGCTGTCGTAACTTTATTACTCTGAATATTTCTTGAAGACAAATGAATATTGGTATCATACGCAGGCAGTACCAATAAGACTTTGCGGTCTGCCAGGTTGAGATTGTTCAGGATGGAAGAATATTCACTGGTTTTCGGTTTCTCCATTTTGAAATTCTCAAGAACCGTTATCGTTTTTTCTTTCGCTTTGTATGACAGGGCAGAAAGGCAGGCAAGGTGCTTAAGCTTCTTGTTTAACTTGAAGGAATAATCCCTCGGGCGCGGGCCAAATACACGACCGCCACCGATGAACAGAGGTGATTTCATGGATCCCGCACGGGCACCGCCTGTTCCCTTCTGACGCTTCAGCTTTTTGGTAGTGCGGTTGATTTCAGCCCGCTCTTTGGATTTATGTGTTCCCTGACGCTGGTTGGCGAGGTATTGTTTCACATCCAGATAGATCGCATGATCATTGGGCTCAATGCCGAAAATACTGCTGCTGAGTGTAGCCTTCTTACCGGTTTCTTTACCGGAAATATTGATGATTGATACTTCCATTTTTATTTCTCCACGATTACAAATGATCCGTTATGACCGGGCACAGCGCCCTTCACAATAAGAAGATTTTGATCCGCAATCACTTTTACAACTTCAAGATTCTGAATCTTTACCCTGGTAGCGCCCATTTGTCCTGCGGTTCTCATGCCTTTCAGTACCCTCGAAGGATAAGACGATGCACCGCGGGATCCGGGTGCCCGCAGCCGGTTATGCTGTCCGTGCGTCTGCATTCCAACACCGCTGAAATGATGCCGGCGGACTACTCCCTGGAAACCTTTTCCTTTGCTGGTGCCGGTTACGTCAACAAAATCTCCTGCTGCGAACAAATCAGCCTTCACTTCCGATCCCATTTCGGGTGCTTCCGGGAAGCTGCGAAATTCCATCAGCTTGCGCTTCGGGCCGGTATTCGATTTCCTGAAATGCCCTGCCTCTGCACGGCTGGTGTGTTTTTCTTTTTTATCACCGAATGCCAGTTGAACCGCATGGTATCCTTCCTTTTCTTTGGTGCGGATTTGTGTTACGGTGCAGGGACCTGCAAGTATTACCGTACAGGGTATTTGCTTCCCATCCGTGTCAAAGATGCTTGTCATTCCGACTTTCTTTCCGATTATTCCAGACATCGTATTAATTTTTAGGGTCAGAGGTATGGAGGGATCCATACATTCACCGTTACGGTTAGTTAACTTGCTTTAATTTCAACTTCAACACCACTGGGAAGTTCCAGTTTCATCAGGGCATCCACGGTTTTTGCCGATGAATTGTAAATATCCATCAGCCGTTTATAGGAACAGAGCTGAAATTGCTCACGCGCCTTTTTATTCACGTGGGGTGAACGGAGTACGGTAAATATCTTTTTGTCCGTTGGAAGCGGAATGGGTCCGTACACAACGGCTCCTGTGATCTTTACCGTTTTCACGATCTTCTCGGCTGATTTGTCAACCAGGTTGTGATCGTATGATTTTAATTTGATTCTAATGCGCTGAGACATGTTGAAAGAACGTTTATTGAGTGTCTTATTCCCTGATGGCAATTATACTTTTTCTGCTTTGGATTTACCCTTCACCCTGGCAATTACCTCTTCTGCAAGTGACCGGGGGCATTCTGCGTAATGAGAAAATTCCATGGTGGAGGAAGCACGTCCGGAGGTAATCGTCCGGAGTGTAGTAACATATCCGAACATTTCGGACAACGGCACCTTGGCACGGATTACCTGCGCACCGGCACGGGTGTCCATTCCTTCCAGATGACCACGACGCTTGTTCAGGTCACCCATTACATCACCCATATACAGATCCGGGGTTACCACTTCCACCTTCATAATGGGTTCCATCAGAACTGGCTTTGCCTTACCGGCAGCTTCCCGGAAGCCAATCTTTGCACAGATTTCGAACGAGAGTGAATCGGAATCCACGGAGTGGTACGAGCCATCATAAAGGCGAACCTTCATGCTGTCAATCTGGTATCCTGCCAGAACACCGGTGGACATGGCCTGCTCAAATCCCTTCTGTACCGCAGGAACAAATTCACGGGGAATATTACCGCCCGTAATTTCATTCAGGAACTGTAGCCCGCTATGGCTTTTCTCCAGCCAGTCGGCATCGGCCGGCCCGATCTCAAACTGAATATCTGCAAATTTACCGCGTCCGCCGGTTTGTTTTTTATACACTTCCCGGTGTGGCGTATTCGCAGTAAGGGCTTCCTTATAGGCAACCTGAGGCGCTCCCTGATTACATTCCACCTTAAATTCCCGCTTCAAACGGTCAACAATGATTTCAAGGTGCAATTCACCCATTCCTGAAATTACGGTCTGACCCGTTTCTTCATCGGTCTGGACCCGGAATGTGGGATCCTCCTCTGCGAGTTTTCCCAGTGCCATTCCCAGTTTGTCAACATCCGCCTGGGTCTTAGGCTCAATGGCAAGTCCGATAACCGGTGCGGGAAACGTGATGGACTCAAGGGTAATGGGGGAATTCGGGTCGCACAGGGTATCACCGGTACGAATGTCCTTAAAGCCTACCGCCGCTCCGATGTCTCCTGCTTCAATAAATTCAATGGGACTCTGTTTATTCGCATGCATCCTGATAATACGGGATATCCTCTCGTTTTTACCGGTACGGGCATTTAATACATAGGAACCTGCATCCAGTTTTCCGGAATAAACACGGAAGAAGGCAAGCCTGCCCACGAAGGGGTCGGTCATGATTTTAAAGGCCAGTGCGGCAAATTTATCCTTAGGATCTGCTGCACGGGACTCCTCTGCTTCTGTATTTGGGTTTGTCCCCTTAACCGGAGGTACATCTGTGGGTGCAGGAAGAAACTGAATGACGGCATCAAGCATCACCTGAACCCCCTTGTTTTTAAACGCTGAACCACACAGCAGGGGCGTGATCTTCATAGCAATAGTCGCTTTCCGGATAGCGCTTCTGAGTTCATCTTCTGTAATGGAATTAGGATCCTCGAAGAACTTCTCCATCAGGTGGTCATCGAATTCGGCGACGGATTCCACCAGATTGGCCCTCCAGTGATTCACCTCGGCCTGCATATCTATCGGAATCGGTACAACGTCAAAAGTTGCACCCTTGGTCTCTTCGTGCCAGATTATAGCCTTATTCGAGATAAGATCCACCACACCCTTAAACATATCTTCCGCGCCGATGGGTAACTGAAGTGGAACGGGGTTACCGTGAAGGCGTTCTTTTACCTGCTGTACTACATTGAGGAAATTCGCACCTGCACGATCCATCTTATTCACAAAACCAATACGGGGAACGTGGTATTTGTTCATCTGACGCCATACGGTTTCAGACTGTGGCTCCACACCGCCAACTGCACAGAAAAGGGCAACAGCACCGTCGAGTATCCTCAGGGAACGCTCTACCTCAACGGTAAAATCCACGTGCCCGGGTGTATCAATGATGTTAATCTTGAACTGATCAGAACCGTAATTCCAATAGGTAGTAGTTGCCGCAGAGGTGATGGTGATTCCACGCTCCTGCTCCTGTACCATCCAATCCATGGTAGCGGCACCTTCGTGCACTTCCCCGATTTTATGCACCTTTCCGGTATAATAGAGGATTCGCTCGGTGGTCGTGGTTTTTCCCGCATCAATGTGGGCAGAGATACCGATGTTACGCGTAAGCTTTAATTCGTTGCTCATCTGATTAGTTATCCGTTAATCCTAACGATAGTTGTTTCCTTTTTCGCGATAACCGGACACTTTGAGTGAACGCCGGTCAGAACCCGCGTTTTCGTCACCCAGTTATCCAGTTTAGTTCTTGCCCGTTATCTGGGGCAAGCCAGTGGTTATCCCTGAAAGAAAGAACTACTTTATGGTAATGGTTGTACTCTTTACTTTATGGTTATCACGCCCTGAAGTGAGAGAAAGCCTTATTGGCTTCTGCCATCCGGTGCGTATCTTCCTTCTTTTTCACTGCCGAACCTTCCCCCTTGGCTGCTGCGATAATCTCATTCGCCAGCCGCTCCGCCATCGTCTTCTCGTTCCTGTTGCGGGAATAGGTGATCAGCCATTTAATCGTCAATGCAATTCTCCGGTCGGCCCGGATTTCACTCGGAATCTGGAAGGTTGCCCCTCCCACCCTGCGGCTCTTGACTTCAACCGTCGGCATCACATTGGTCATGGCCTTCTTCCAGGCATCCAGACCATTTTCCTTGGTCTTTTCTTCCACGCGGCTTATCGCATGATAGAAAATGGAATACGCCGTACTTTTCTTTCCACCGTACATGAGGTTGTTCACGAAACGGGTCACCAGTGTATCGTTGAACTTCGGATCAGGAAGTAGAATTCTTTTCTTGGGTTTGGTCTTGCGCATGGTTTATCTGCCGAAATAGATTCCTGTCAATTATTTTTTAACTCCCGGTTTGGGTCGCTTTGCACCGTATTTGCTTCGCTGTTGCTTCCTGCCATCCACCCCGGCCGTATCCAGTGTACCACGGATGATGTGATACCGTACTCCCGGCAGGTCTTTCACCCTTCCCCCGCGGATCATCACAATCGAGTGTTCCTGAAGGTTATGCCCTTCACCCGGAATGTAGGCCGTTACCTCGAATTTATTGGTGAGCCGGACCCTCGCCACCTTCCGCATCGCTGAATTCGGCTTTTTCGGAGTAGTGGTGTACACACGGGTACAGACCCCGCGACGTTGGGGGCAGGACACCAATGCAGGTGACTTGCTTTTATCAATCAATTTTTCGCGTCCCTTGCGTACTAACTGTTGTATGGTTGGCATTCGAAATGATTTCTTTCTTGTTAAGAATCAGTAATTTAAGTGTTTAGGCCCCATTTTAGGGAACGCAAAGGTACATCTTGTTTTTTATTTACCAAATCCTGTTGATAAAAAATACAACATAAATCTGCCTAATTTTCAACGTGAAAGGAGGGAATAGGACGCTAACCGTATTCAGGAATTCTATTGTTTCCGGCGAAACGGCGACCTTGTTTTTTCAATAAAATAAGGCCTTCACCTCAATTTTTATTCCGGGCATTTCCAACCTTCAGCAGAAACGAGACATATAGGAAATTCTTCCATTTTCTACCCTTAACCAAGTGGTAACAGGTATTGGAGAAATGGTAAAAAATCAAATTATTATCTTTTATATTACTGATTATCATGTATTTACTAAAATGGGAAATTGTTCCTGGAAAAACAACATCCGGCTGAAAAAAGTACTTCACGGGAATTTCCTATGATAATTGATTTAATCCTGTAACGGCGTCGGGCAATGCCCGGGGGTGAAATTTTCAAAACATCATCCGCCGGCTCAGATCCATCAACTTAAATGAATGGGAAAGGATTCCGGATAAAAGAGTAAAAACCAGAAAAAAACAGACAACAATCAGGCTACCTTGAGTTTATTCACATTCGATTTGGCAAATTTCTCTTTTGCGTAATTCAGGGTCACTGTAAACTCCTTGACGCCGGCTTTGCCGGAAGGCAATTCGAACATAGCATCCAGGAGAATGGCTTCACAAATGGAGCGCAAGCCCCTGGCACCCAGCTTAAATTCAAAGGCTTTTTCAACGATAAAATCCAGTACGGGTTTTTCAAAGACCAGTGCGATTCCTTCCAGATGAAAGAGTTTTTCATACTGCTTAACCAGAGCATTCCTGGGTTCAGTCAGAATCTCCCGGAGTGCCTCCTTATCCAGGGGATCGAGATGGGTGATGACCGGCAACCTGCCAATAAGTTCCGGAATTATTCCGTAGGATTTCAGATCCGCCGGACTGATATACTGCAGGTAATTGTTCTTATCGAATTTTTCTGACTCTTTACCTGCATTGTAGCCAATGGCATGGGTCTGCAGCCGCTTTGCGATTTTCTTTTCAATGCCGTCAAATGCTCCGCCACAGATAAACAGAATATTCTGAGTATCCATGGATATCATTTTCTGTTCCGGATGTTTCCGTCCTCCCTGCGGCGGGACATTCACCATGGATCCTTCCAGTAATTTTAACAGGGCCTGCTGTACCCCTTCACCTCTTACATCCCGCGTAATACTCGGATTGTCACTCTTTCTGGCAATTTTATCTATTTCATCTATATACACTATACCCCGTTCTGCTGCAGAAACATCGTAATCTGCGGACTGAAGAAGTCTGCTTAGAATGCTCTCCACGTCTTCACCCACATACCCGGCCTCGGTCAGCACAGTGGCATCGGCAATGCAAAAAGGAACGTTCAGCATTTTTGCAATGGTACGCGCCAGCAGGGTTTTGCCCGTGCCGGTTTCTCCTACGAGAATGATATTGGATTTCTCAATTTCTACATCGTCCTGCTTCTTGATTTTTGTGGAAATCCTTTTATAGTGGTTGTAAACGGC
>JADZBN010000083.1 GCA_020852075.1 Bacteroidia bacterium | reverse complement strand
CGGTATTGGGGTGCACCCCTGAAAGGTTTTCAGGGAGAAAGCTTTTTCTCAGTTCCCAATCCCCCCGTAGGGGAGACTTTTACCTGGTATCTCAGGGATGACATAAAAACCATAAAAGAAAAACGGAAAGCATCAGAAAAAGAAAAGATCAAAAAAGGCGAGCCCGTGTTTTATCCATCGGCAGATTCCATCCGGCTGGAAGACGAAGAACCGACACCCTATCTGCTGTTCACTGTAACTTCCGCCTCCGGAGATGTCATACGAAAACTAAAAGCTCCTGTAAAGAAAGGCCTTAACAGGATTGCCTGGGATTTCAGGTATGCCTCACCCGGTCCCGTCAGTTTTGCCGTTCCCGATCCCACGAATCCATACGATGTACCGGAGACAGGTTATCCGGTACTGCCCGGAAAATACCAGGTTTCCCTTTCGAAATTTGAAGATGGTAAAATTACCTCCCTGGTACAGCCTGTTTCATTTGAAGTACAATCCCTTAATGCAGCATCACTACCGGCCCAGGACAAGAAAGCACTGGAAGATTTCTGCAGCAGGGTCAGTGAAGTACGGCGTGAAGTATCCTCAGCAGATACATACAGATCCGAACTGGTGAACAGATTGAAATTTATTCACGCGGCACTCCTGAGTGCGCCGGGTGCAACAAAAGACCTGACAGAAGATGCATCTTTGCTTGACCTTCGCCTGAAGAAAATTAATACTGCACTTAACGGGGACGCCAGCCTGTCAAGACGCGAATTTGAAACCTTACCATCCATTCAGAGCCGGATTGGTGCCATTGAATATTCACTCTGGAGTGCTTCCTCTGCCCCGACAGAAACATTCCGTCAATCACTTGCCATTGCAGAGAAAGAATTTTCACCCGTCTTGACTGAATTGAAATCTGTGGATGATGGAATTAAAAAGCTCGAAATGAAAATGGAAACCATCCACGCTCCTTATACACCCGGCCGGGAACCAGATTGGAACAGAAAATAAGGTGTTGCCTGGCTCAGGTCACAGACCCTTTATGTCAGCCCAACATAAAAAACATCACGTCATCCGGCTGCCAATACACTGCTTACCGCTGCAGATCTTGTTATTTCATATTCTGAAGAATATCCCTGATATGCTTCTTCATGGTGATCGCTGAACGCTCCATTTCTTTGAATCGCACGCGGGTCTCTACATCGTTTGGACTGGTCTTTTCCAGATTCATCAGTTTCTGACCCGTAACTTTTAAAAGTGAGTCAAGCGCTTCATCAGACTGAAGCAATACCTCCCTGGTCTCTGTGATTTCTTCCATGGATATTCAAGTTTAGCGTTTGAAAGATAATCATTTTTCATACATATCCGATGTGCTACAACCCTTTTCATACCTTATTTCCTTTTCTAATACCTTTCAGATTAATCTTAAAATTTTCGTACGTTTGAAATATTATGAAATCAGGCAGACCTAATCTGACAGAACGGCTCATTTTAATACTTGTCTCCCTTTTGCCGGTTTTTTCCTGCTTTGGACAGGCTCAGCAGGAAATAACACTTCAGGGGAGTCCGGAACAAAAGGAATTATACCTGGGTTCAGGAAATGCGGGTACAGAATTGCTTAAAAATCATCAATATGAAGATGCCAGTTCGTTTTTCACAAAGAAGATTCAGGAAGATGATGGCGACCGTAATGCCTATTTTAACCGTGGCGTAGCCAGGTGGGAATTAAACGACACCCTGAATGCCTGCCGTGACTGGAGTTCTCTGCTTGCACTGGGAGATACTGCAACGTATTTGTTGCTTGAAAAGAACTGCCACAGTGATGTAACTATCGAAGAGGACGTAATTCCGGTTAAGCAATTCAGACGGTTGACGGTGGGTACCAGTCCGAAAAGTGATGCCGACAAATCTGGTGCTCATATTGTGGTGGATCAGATGCCACTGTTTCCGGGTGGCATGGAAGGCCTCTTTGCCTATCTGCAAAAAAATATCAGGTATCCGGAAAGTGCACGAAAAAAAAATATACAAGGGAAGGTAGATGTGAATTTTATCATTACCAGCAGGGGCAATGTATTATTTCCCTATGTGGAGAGAGGCCCTGGTGGCGGCTGTAACGAAGAGGCAGTACGTGTTGTAAAGAATATGCCTGTATGGAGCCCGGGTAAACTCAATGGGAAACCTACCCTTGTACGGATGGTGCTTCCCGTCAATTTCACGTTGAAATAAATATACGGCATCACGACAATCCGGTAATTTTTCCGTGAATGTCTATATCCATTTGTTCAGATGCCGGTTCTGAAGGCAATCCGGGCATCCGCATCATTTCACCCAGAATGGGAATCACAAATCCTGCACCGGCGGCAAATTCAAATTCACGGACGTTTATCCTGAAATTCCGGGGTCTGCCGATTTTGGTTTCATCATCCGACAGGGACTTTTGAGTTTTTGCAATACACACAGGCAATGAATCATAACCCAGTTCCATGATGGTTTTCAACTGGGCCCTTGCCTTCGCCGAATACTCAACGGAATCCGCTCCGTATATCTCTGTGGCAATGGTGTGGATTTTATCCTCGATGGAAAGCTGCCAGTCGTACAGCGGATGATACTGATTATTGACGTTGTTAATCCCTTCGGTGACCGCCCTGGCCAAAGCTTCAGCGCCTTCTCCGCCCCTGGAAAAGGAGTCACAGGCAACTGCCTTCACGTCCATTTGGGCGCAACGGTCAATTACGAAATGAACCTCTTCCTCCGAATCACTGTAAAATGAGTTGATGGTAACAATCGGCGTGATACCGAATTTTTTACAGTTTTCAATATGCTTTTCCAGGTTTTCAAAACCCTTGGAAACACGTGCCAGGTTAGGTGTGTTGTAGGAATCTTTTTTTGCACCGCCATGATGCCGTAAAGCCCTGATGGTCGCTACCAGGACAATGGCATGGGGCCTGAGCCCCGAATAGCCGCATTTTATATCCATGAATTTCTCAGCACCAAGATCCGCACCGAATCCGGCTTCGGTAATTACATAATCAGCAAGCGAAAGGCCCATCTTGGTCGCAATGATGGTATTTGTTCCCTGTGCGATGTTGGCAAAAGGACCGCCGTGCAGTATGGCAGGATTGCCCTCAAGAGTTTGTACCAGGTTAGGACGGATGGCATCTTTGAGCAGTAAGGCCATAGCTCCTTCCGCTTTCAGGTCTCTTGCGAAAACTGGCTTTTTATCAAAGGTGAACCCAATAAATATATTTCCCAGCCTCCTTTTGAGATCTTCAAGATTTTCAGCCATGCAAAGAATGGCCATTACCTCCGAAGCAGCCGTGATATTGAAGCCATCTTCACGGGGAATTCCATTCGCTTTCCCGCCAATCCCAATGATGATCTGCCGCAGAGACCGGTCATTCATATCCATGACCCGCTTCCAGACAATCGTTCTCGGATCCAGGTTCAGTGATTTGTGACGGTTTTGAAGATTGTTATCAATAAGAGCAGACAAAAGGTTATTTGCTTTCTCCACTGCAGAAAAATCTCCGGTAAAATGCAGGTTGATATCTTCCATCGGAATAACCTGGGAATATCCTCCTCCTGCGGCACCGCCCTTCATCCCAAACACCGGTCCCAATGAGGGCTCCCGCAATACGACCACGGATTTCTTTCCGATACGGTTCATTCCTTCATTCAGTCCGATTGACATGGTGGTTTTTCCCTCACCCGCCGGCGTGGGATTGATAGCAGAAACAAGGATCAGCTTGGATTGCAGGATTTTCTCTTCATCAATCAGTCTTAATGGCAGTTTTGCCTTGAACTTCCCGTAGTAATGAAGGTCGTCAGAAACAATAGAAAGCTTTGCGGCAATTTCTTTGATATGCCTGATGGTGGCATGTTGGGCAATTTCAAGATCTGTGGGAAAGGGCGCTGTCAAGAGATGAGAAGGTATTAGTCCGTTGTCTTGTTGGTGAGGGGGTTAAAAATAGAAACTATGATCGGGATAAAAAATTCCCGCATGAACGGAAAAATTGAACTGTCACCATTGGGATTTTAACATCCCTGATTGAAGAACTACAGGTCTGACCGGTGCAGAAATGCTCACCTGCCGTTGGGGCTGGAAATCCCAATCAATAAAAACGGATACAATCCGGATAATTACACAGTAAAAACTGCCTAATCATCTGGAAGGGCTGTTTCGAAACCCTTCCAGATACCTTATGTTTCAATTCACAATATACTTACTATCAATGTATTACATTGATAACACCGCGATCAGGCCATCATTAAACGGCTCCTGAGAGCGCCTGCCCAATTTTCCAGGTCGGTTTTTGCGGAAGAGCCCAGGTTGCGGTCGCTGTCCTGAAAATCAAAATACATCTTTTCCAGTTCATCATCACTCAACAGGCTTTCTGCGGTTATAAACAATTCATCGTTTTCCACAGCAATATGATCCAGCATGTTTTCTGCATATTCCTCGAGTTGTTCCTGTGCTTCATCATTATCACCTTTCCGGACAGCGGCTTCGATGGCATCCAGCATACCCCTGAAATCTTCATGCTGAGTAAACATTTCTTCAATTACCCCATTACCGAGCAGTTCGTTTTTTTTGCTCATTAAAGGGAAAAGGATACTTTCTTCTTTTTGATGATGGTATCCGTCTGCATATTTCCTGAAATAATTTACCAGTTCTGTTGTCAGTTCACGGTAGGAATCAGCATCGCTGGAAAGCAGAGTCCGGAGTTGTTTCACACTGTCAATTGCATTCACAATATGTGAATGTTCATCAAAGAGCATTTGGGTTGTTTTATTCATGATAGTATTGTTTTAGATAATTTTCAATTCTACAAGGCTTCTTCTGATAAATACCTTAATCATCTCCCTCCGGTATCCTCTGGGATAAAAATCATTATCCACCATCCTGGGTTTTTTCATTACTTTTTCAAGCATTTCTTCCGGGTCAAAGCCGGCTTCGGGTTCATAGATAACCGGGCCCGGATCCACCCCTCCAAGGACAATTTTGATCTTTTTGTTCCCGTCCACGGATACCGCGGTTGTAAGGGAGGTAAAATCCACCGCTTCTCTCGGCCGTAATTTCATAAACACGCAGCGCAGGCCTGTTCCCGGCAATAATTGTATGGATTTCATCAGGGAGCCTGCCGGAATGGCGAGGGAGTTAATGCCATTGCTGGTGTACAATTGTCTGACGGGAATAATTTTAACCCCCGTTTCATCAGCAATTTCCACTTCTGCGTTCAGGGCTATAAGCACCGGGGCTGTATCGGATACAAATTTTGAAAAACAATTTTTCTTCCCACCGGTAGCAATACAGATATCTCCGTTGCATTTCAGGCAATAACCAACTGCCTCCCGCCACCATTCACTCTGGTTGTAAAACACACAGCGGTTTTCACAAAGGAGGTTCCCTCCCAGTGTTGCGGTCTTCCGTATCAACGGGGACCCTACGGAATGTGCTGCCTGAATTAAGGCAGGAAATTCCTCCCGAATTAATTCATGATTTTTTAATTCTTCGAGCTTCACAAGGCTCCCAATTTTCAACCATGATCCTGTCCCGTTTATCTCTTTCAGTTCCCTAATCCGGGAAATATCTATCAGGCAGGATGCCGTATCATTTCCCTGAATTTTGTTTGAAATAACATCAGTGCCTCCGGCAAGAAACCGGTAGCTGCCCGCATATTGTTTTGCAGCCTGCAATGCCTCATCAACACTCCCTGCCAGCATGTATTTATTTTCAGCGATCATAGCATTTGTTCCTTCATTTCATTCAATTTCTTTTTCTGAATCAGGGCCAGTACTTCATCTGCCTTAATGGGCAACCGGGTCACGCGTACTCCCACAGCATCATAAATGGCATTTGCTATGGCAGGAATAACCGGATGCAGCGCACCTTCTCCGCATTCCTTCGCACCAAATGGACCTTCCGGATCAATCGTCTCGATGATGTTGGTGCTGAAATCGGGAGTATCAAGGCTGGTGGGTATTTTATAATCCAGGAAATTATTATTCAGAAGAAGACCCTCATGGTACTTCATCTCCTCACTCATGGCCTGGCCAATTCCCATGTGCCAGGAACCTTCGAGCTGGCCTTCGACAGCCATGGGGTTAAGCGCCTTGCCACAGTCGTGCGCTCCCCAGACATGGAGAAGTTTTACATGGCCGGTTTCAGGATCCACCCTGACTTCTGCAACGCAGGCGCCAAATGAATACGAAGGACTCAGTCCGGCACCTGCACCCTTGAAATCACCGCCCAGTTTTGGTGAAATATATTTTCCACTGACTGATACGGCGCCACGTTTCGCGGTAAGTATTTCCACCGCCTTATTCCAGTCGAGGTCCACCGTTTTATCATTGCTGAATACCCGGTTATTTGAAAACAACAGTTCACCGCCGGGAATGCCCAGGGAAGCCGTGACAGCATTGATAATTTCCCTTTTCAGATTTTCTGCTGCGTCACGTGCTGCATTTCCTGCCATAAACGTAACGCGCGATGAATAACTCCCCATATCCACAGGTGTGAGCAGTGTATCTGCCCCGAGTACAAACACCATATCAGGGCTCAGGCCCAGTTCTTCTCCTACGATCATTGCAAGCATGGTATCACTGCCCTGGCCAATGTCACTCGCACCCGAACTGATGAGAACCCGTCCGTCAAAATCCACCTTCAGATGAACCGTTGACTGGGGTAATTCATTCCGGATAATCGGAAGGGCACTGCCACTGATAAAAAAGCCACAACCCACGCCAAGTCCATGACCGTATTCAAGAGCCCCATGCCGCTTTTTCCAGGAGGATTGTTCTGCAACTTTCCGGATGGACTCAACGCTTCCATTTGATGTAATCCGGTATTGACCTACTGTAAGACTGTCAGCGTCCAGAAAATTTTTCATCCGGATCTCAACCGGGTCCATATTCAGGCGGTGTGCAAGGTCATCAATGAGACATTCGACAGCAAAACGTGAATTCACGGCCCCATGTCCGCGCATGGCACCACATTGTGGTTTGTTTGTATATACACGATACGTTTTAAAACCAAAATTTTCAATCTTGTAGGGTGCCTGAAGCAACACTCCATTGTAATAGGAGGTTACCACGCCGAAACTGCCATACGCTCCGCCGTCTATTGCAATATCAGCATCCAGTACATTAAAGATTCCATCCCTTCCGGCTCCTATACGTATGGTCATTCTGGAAGGATGGCGGCCATGATTCGTAAGGAATACTTCTTCCCGGTTCAGCCGGACACGTACCGGCCTGCCTGTTTTCCGCGCGATATGAGCAATGATTATTTCATGCGGAAACGGATCACTCTTTCCGCCAAAGCCTCCGCCAACGTGAGGCTTGATTACGCGTACCCTGCTGAGCGGTACCTCCAGCGTTCTGGCAAGAGCCCTGTGCAGATAATGCGGTACCTGAGTGGCAGTAATGATGGTAAGTCCGTTTTCATCCCACCATGCAGATGCAGCATGTGGTTCTGTGAATCCATGACTCACCCCCTCCATCTCAAAACTCATGGCACTGACGATATCTGCCTCTTTAAGTCCTTTCTCCTGATCCCCAAAACGAAGTTCCGCTTTCTTATGAACATTATTATTGTATTTCCCGTACTCATGAATTCTTTCTGATTCACCTGCATCCTTAAGAGAATCATCTATGGTTAAGTAGGCTTTCAGCGGTTCATAGTGGACCTTAATACGCTGACATGCTTTTTCCGCAATAGCTTCAGTATCTGCGGCTACTGCAGCCACAATTTCCCCGACATACCGGGTTTTATGAATGGCCATCGCCAGTTCGTCCTGTGAAATAGGAAGCACACCGAATTTCACAGGTAGTTCCTCCCCGCAGGCTATGTACCGTACACCTTCCATTGCTTTTGCTTCATCCGTAAACACCCCTGTTATTTTTGCATGCGGATAAAGACTTCTGACAAACTTTACATGGAGGGCGTTTTTGAGCGGATAGTCATCTGCATAATCTGCCATGCCCTGTACTTTCCGTCCTGCTTCAAGGGAAGGTCTGCTTATTCCGATTCCGTACTTTCTTTCTGCTCCGGCAGGTTTTGTATTCTTACCTTTCTTCATTTGTGATTCAGATACATAGGTTGCAACCGCCTCAATGATTTTTTTATACCCTGTACACCTGCATACATTCCCGCTTAATGCCTCTTTTATATCCTGGATTTTTGCACTGGGATTTTTCCTTGTAAAATCAAGAGCTGTCATCACCATCCCCGGTGTACAGAATCCACACTGAATCGCACCTTTTTCAACAAATTGTTTCTGCAGGTCATGCAATTCCCCTGCATTCGCGAGTCCTTCAATGGTGGAAATTTCCGCCCCTTCGCACCTGAATGCGGGGGTAATACAACTCAGTACCGGCTCCTGGTTTACCAGAACAGTGCACGCACCGCAACTACCCTGCGAACAGCCTGTCTTGGTACCAGTCATTCCCAGTGTCTCCCGGATGACGGTTGAAAGCATCTCATGCTCGGGCACCATCACCTGAAGTTTCTTTCCGTTTACAGTAAGTTGCAATGCTTTCATTTTGCTTTCTTGTTAAAGGATCATATCGCAACAATCTGAAAGATTTTTGGTTTCCATGATTCAGATTCCTGCACCTATACTCCGGCCCCCGTCCACATATAAGGTTTGCCCGGTAATGAACTGCGTGGAGGGAGAAGCCAGGAAAGACACTACCTGGGCGACATCTTCTGCACGTCCCATGCTTCTTGTCGGTTGGGCTTCCACCAGTTTTTTCAATACCTCTTCGGGCAGATTGCGGGTCAACGGTGTGTCAATCAGTCCTGGCGCGACAGCATTCACATATACGTTATGCTTTCCGAGTTCCAGGGCCAGCACCCGTGTCAGCGCTACTACTCCGGCCTTGGAAGCTGCATAATTTGACTGGCCGGGATTGCCCAGCCATGCCCTGCTGGCTATATTTATAATCCGGCCGTCTTTCTTCTCTTTCATTCCCGATGCCACGGCCCTGCACATAAGCCACGTACCTTTCAGGTTTACGTTGATAACCCGGTCAAAATCCTCCGGATCCATCTTCCAGATAACATTGTCACTCAATATTCCGGCATTATTCACCAGAACTCCAATGCTTCCATTGATTGAACACGCGGAAGAAATCAACGCCTCCACCTCTGATAGTACGGTGATATTGCATTTGATGAACTTACAGCAGTCCTTCCCCCATTCCTTTTCAAGAGACGCTCCTTTGGCTTCATCCAGGTCGGCGAGAACAACAAAAAAGCCGTCGTTTACAAGCCTTCCGGCGATTGCCTTGCCGATCCCGCTAACTGCACCTGTGACTATCGCTGTGGATTTCATAATCTTTCTTTATAACATCAATGGAAGTATTCCGGCCGTTGGCAACGGCAACCAATTTTGCGACAATACCCAGGGCAATTTCTCCAGGACTGTTCTGACCAAAATCGAAACCTATGGGCGAATCCACCTGATCAAACTGGTATCCGGTACAAAAACCTTTTTCCAAAAATCTTTTTCTTGTGATAAATACCTTTCTGCGGCTTCCGATCATTCCCAGGTATGCATGCGGCTTTTGAATACAGTGTGCAAGAATTCCCTTGTCGTATTCATGCCGGTGGGTACATATCACTATGTAGGTGTCTTTATCAAAGGTGAGCAGGTTGACTGCCGCATCATAGTCCAGGTGGAATACGGTGGCAGTACTCTTACTCAATGCAGCAACGGCTGTCTCCCGGTTGTCAATTACCACGATACTGAAATCCAGATTCTCTGCAAATGATACTATATTCCGGCCTATATGACCTGCGCCGAAAACAATGAGTTGCCTGGGTACTTTTATTGAATCAATGAATATGTTCATGGTGCCCCCGCAACACATCTCCAGGTCAAGCAGGTGGTACTCTTTCAGGGATGATTTGCCAAGTGCTAAATGTTCTTTTGCATCCTCTGTCACCTGCTTCTCAATATTTCCTCCTCCGATGGTTCCCAGTGTCCGGCCATCGTTCCAAGCCAGCATTTTCGCACCGGCTTTCAGAGGAACTGATCCGGATGTAGCTATCACCGTACATACCGCAACAGCCTTTCTGCGTCGCATCGAATCACTGATTGCCTCAAACACGCTGTTCATGCGTAAAATATTTCAGGTAATCCTCCATGGTATTAATATTGGCCAGAATATTTTCCTGCATGGTTTCGCAGGCAATCATGGCCTCCCCGGGTAATAACAATTTCAGATTTGCATCATTCCTTTTATTTTTCCTGACCAGCGAGATCATATCCGGAGACAAAAGAACCGGATGCCCTTTGCATCCCTGGTAAACGGGTACAACAAATTTTTCAGGACGGGATAATGCCATCATGTCTCTTAGCATACCTTGTGTGGTAAACGGATTATCCGCATTCTGAAGAAATGCAGCGTGATCCTCCGGTACATTTTTCAGCCCCAGTTGAATACTGTGTATCCGTCCCGATTCCGGATCGGTATTCAAAACCCACTTTATCGGTGCTTCCGTCCACGTTTTTTTTACTGCCATTTCTGCATTTATCCTCGTAGATTCATTTACTACCAGGATAATGTTTGGAATTCCACAGGCATCATATTCCCTAAGCAGCTTTTCCAAAAAAGTGTTTGTATCATCGTATCGTAGAAAAACCTTATCCCGGCCGAATCGTGTGGAATTTCCTGCCGTCAGGAAAACAGCAGAGAATTTACCAGTGTCCACGGTATCACTCCCTTTCATTTTCCTGAATATTCAACCTTTTTACCAATTGAACTTAGTCCCAGCAGTGCATCACTGGTACTGAAAATGGTATTGAGCATTTCAAGTTCCGAAGACGGCCCTTTACCCTGATCTATCAGCGACTCCGCAATTTGCATGGCAATGGGAGCCTTGTATCCCATTGTCTTACATAGTTGTGCCATTTCCTGCTGATCCAGTTTCCCGTCAGCAGTTCCGCGATTCATGATGGTTTTGACATTGTTCTTTTCATAAAGATCCGCGTATGCCTTCCATTTCGCAGGCAAATCCCTTTTGTTGATTGCAGGAATTTCAAGATTACCTTCAGAAATTTCAAGGAGCTCGTCGGGTGATACGAGGCCGTCAATCAATCCAATATCCATTGCATCTCCGGCAGCCAACGATCTCCCGGTAAGGATCAGGTATTTCGCCAGACCTTTGCCAATACGCTGCCGGCTGCGCTGTGTACCACCAAGCCCAGGATAAATCCCTATACCGGTTTCGGGAAATGCCATGACGGATTTCCGGCTGGCAAGGATCACATCGCCGCAGAGTGCCAGTTCAAGGCCGCCTCCAAGCGTCAGTCCATTGAGCAGCATGACCACCTTTTTTTCAGACTTTTCAATCTTGTCAAATACATCCTGTCCGTATTTGGTAAAAGCCACTATATTCTCAAGACTCCCGGACTTAATATTTGCAATAAAGAACCTGATATCAGCTCCCGCGACGAAAGCTTTGCCGCTTCCGGTAATGAAAATGGTATGTATTTCCGGATCCTGCTCTGCTGCCTCAAAACAGTTTTCAAGTTGGGCAATGACCGTTTTGTTCAGTGCATTCAGCTCTTCGGGCCTGTTGAACGTAATGATGGCATTCCCCTTTACCTTCCTTAATAAAACGAATTCCTGTTTCCAGAGTGATTCCTTTACGACGGGAATTTTTTCATTATGGCGCATGCCATATTTCTGCACCATTTTTCTGATTTTCTCTTCTCCTTCCTGTTGCATCAGGTCAACCGGACCCTTTTTCCATTTCAGCCCGATCCTGCTCCCTTTGTTCAGGTCTGTGGCAGTACAGATTCCCTGTTCAAGAATTTGTGAACAAACAAAGAAGACAACTTCTTTCATCCTTCCACTTACCAACTCCCGGACTTTAGAATCAATTTGATCCACTGCAGACGGATTACCACAACTCCAGTTACTCTTTTTCTGCACCTGCGTTACCAGGAGATCTGCAACGCGGTACGAGGGGCCGAGTTTCTCAAGGGTTTTCTGTGCATGGAGGGCAATGGGAATTCCCGTAGCATTCATCAGGGCAAACGGCCCCATGCCAATACCAAATTCACTCATGCAAATGGCATCAATCTCATCTATACCCGCAACACCTTCCTCAAGCAACCTGACGGCTTCATTCAGCCAGGGGACAAAAAAACGGTTGATGGCAAAGCCATACTCATCCTTTGTAAGAATGGCATCTTTACCAGTCAGATCCGAAAATTGAATGGCGGCTTTCAAAACTTCAGGTCTGGTTTCCCTGCCGGGAATGATTTCAACCAGCCGGTTTTTGGCTGCATGATAAAAATAATGCAGGCCGATAAAACGTCCCCGGTCCCTCACCTTTTCCGAAAGTTCATTGACCGAAAACGATGAGGTGTTTGTTGCAATAATGGTATCGGGCCGCGCTATGTCATTCAACCTGGAAAACAGGTCACCTTTGGCCTGAAAATCTTCAAATATAGCTTCAACGATCAGGTCGCAGGCTGCAAGGTTTTTAAGTTCTGCAGTGCAGGTCAGCCGCTGAATAAATTCATTTGCAGCCTCCTCTGTAAAAACTTTTTTGGAAACGGCATCCTTCAATGAATGAAGAATCACATTTTTCCCTTTTTCGACAAAGGCCTGTTCCCTGTCCGCAAGGATTACATGAAATCCTTCCTGAATGAATTTTTGTGCCAGCGCGGCACCCATGGTACCGGCTCCTACAACACCTACAGTTTGTATTTTTTTCATTTATAAAGTACAGATGGGTTTTCCCACACCGGGTTGCGTTTATCCAGAAATGCCCGGATACCTTCATTTGCATCGTGTGTGGCCATTAATTGTTTGACATACATATTTTCCAACTGCGGCAGGAAGTTGGTGAGCACATGGTTGAACTTTGCCCGGGATGCCCTGACTGCATAGCGGAGGGATGATGCGCTCCGGGGCAGAATGTATTCACCCATCCACTCTTCAACACCGTCGAGCATTGCTGCCTTATCTGTGAAAACACGGTTTATCAATCCCATGTTTTTTGCATCCGTTGCAGATACTGATTTGCCGGTCAGCAGAAATTCTTCTGCCTTTGCCAGGCCGATTTTTTCCGGAAGAATTACAGATGCGGGAGGCGGAAAGACTCCAAGAACTATTTCAGGTTGTCCGATTTTTGCAGTTTCATCTGCAAAAAGAAAATTACACATCAGTGCCAGCTCAAGCCCGCCACCCAGGCACTGCCCGCTTATCAAAGCTGCGGTGGGAACTGCCATATCCCGAAGTGTATAGAACAAGTTATGAAAACTACGAAGCATTGCAGCAGCAAATTCCTGCTGATGTTCCTCTACGCTCGCACCGAATGAAAAGTGCTTTCCGGCTCCTTCAAAGATGATTAGTTTCAGTGAGGGCATTTTACTGAAACCATCCAGTGCAGCCAATAGCTCCTCCATCATAATATGATCGAGTACATTGCCTTTCCCGTCATTCAGGACAACCCGGGCAACCGAGTTATCATGTTTGTAATATATTTCTGTTTTCTTCATGATTTTTCTGTCTGGTATTGGGGACTGATAGCCTGGTGCAGGGAATCATCCCAGGTTTTCCCTTCTGCAAGCATTTGCCTCAACAGGATAAAATTTATCTCCCGGTTATCACGCGGGCCTTCGTTGAACGCCTTAAATCCCGCCTTTGCTTCGGTCATCATGTTCAGGGCAAGCCATTCACGGCTGCCTTCTTTATTGCGGTCCCAATGATCCAGCTTGAATTTTCTCACTTCTGAAATCGTTTTCATGGTACAGTTAGGAAATGTCAGCAGCAATTTGGTGGCAAGGTTATTTACAGCACGATCCAGTAATGACAAATCTGTTTCAGATTCTGCAACAATATCCTTTGCATTTTTCAAATCATTTCCTTTTCTGGGACTTCCAAATACCACCCTGCCATAATCATCCAGGATCCGGTCCGAAACAACCATCGGGTTCACAATAAAATTGCCCTTGTGTTTCAGTACAGGTACAATGTCACTGACAATTCCGTAGTAATAGGCCTGATGGGCTGACATGGGCTCACAAAGTGTGAGAGAGGTCATGGCGCGTTCAATTCCTGTATAAAGCGGAAGAAAATCAGTGGCGCCGCCAATGGGTGCGCTGCCGTGTTTGGGACCTGCCTGGCCAAACCTGGCCATATCACTGGTAATGCTGAAGTCGCAGGCCATCCCGATTTCCTGGCCTCCGCCAATGCGCATACCATTCACGCGGCAAATAACAGGTTTCTCGCACTTCAGGATAGCGCTTACCATGTCATTGAAAAGCCTCATGTATTGTGAGTATTCCTGGGGATTCCCGCTGTAATACTCCGCATATTCTTTCGTGTTTCCTCCTGTACAGAACGCTTTGTCACCCACGCCGGTGAATACAACCGTCACGACGCTTCTGTCGTTGGAGGCTTCACCAAAAGCAAGGATAATCTCCTTGACAGCAGCCGTTGTATAGGAATTGTACTGGCCCGGATTGTTAAGCCATATCCAGGCGTTGAAGAGGTTTTCTACCGGTTTCCCTTCCGGATCAAGGCAGGGTCTCTTTTCAAAAATGATTTCTCTGAACCGGCTTTCGGTCAGGTTGTGATTTTTTAGTTTCATATTTGTCTGGTCAGCATTTTCTTAGTCCGGTACCAGGACGGAACGTTTGTTGTATTTGTGTTCGAGGGTATTATTGAAGACTTCGTTGATCTTTGACATGGGAAAAGTCTGTACAAAGGGACCGGGATTCAGTTTCCCGGAATCAATAAGTTCGATAACTTCCGGATATAACTCCGCACGGCATCCCCAGGTTCCGATAATCCGGGCATCAAAAGCCATCAGATTACTCAGGCGCACCTCCGTTTTTTCCATGGTAAATCCAACGATGGAAAGGGTCGAAGCAAAGGTAATCAGGCCGAATGCGGTATCCTGTCCGGCTTTGCTTCCGCTGAATTCAAAAATCTTCCACCCGGTTGAAGGAGCCTTCAGTTCTGCCGCCGTATTTTTCACCCAATCCTTTATCATTTTAAGGTCAAGGTTTTTACTATTCAATACTGCATCACAGCCATTGGCTTTTGCCATGCTGAGTTTTTCATCGTTGATATCCAGCACAAGAACTTTTGCGCCAAAAATTTTAGCCAGCTGTGCCCCGTAAATTCCTACACCACCCGCACCAATTACAATGGCCAGATCACCTGCCGTCAGTTCGGATTTTTTCACCACCTGATAGGGTGTGGAAATGGCGTCAGCTACCACAGACAATTGCTCAAGAGGATATTTCTTTAGCACACTGTCAGGCACGGGGCAAAGAAACCGTGACGGCACAAGTATGTGGGATGCAAATCCTCCGTGAAAATCATTGCCCGGCATTTTCTGCTTTCTGCAGATATTGCTTCTCCCTGACCTGCACAGGTCACATTCTCCGCACGGCAGCACAGCCGGAATGATGACTGACTTGTGTATCCACGCCGGGTCTCCGGCCACCACGGTTCCGCTGATTTCATGTCCGAGAGTGAGCGGCAATTCGTGTTTGGTTTTCACACCATAATGCCAGTAACTAACGTCTGTATGGCATACTCCGCAACCAGCCACCCGTACCAGAACTTCTCCGGGGGCCGGTTCGGGCAAGTTAAAGGACTCCTTAACAAACGGCATGTCTGCTCCGGTCATTTTCCACTGAAAAGATTGTGTATGTTCCATTATTTGAGTTGCGTGTTTTCAAGCAGAATGGCGGTGCCCTGACCGCCGCCGATACAGGCTGATGCAATACCATACCGGATATTGCTTCGTTCCATTTCACGGGCCAGTGTTACGGCAATGCGAAGGCCGCTGGCAGCAAGAGGATGCCCAATGGCGATAGCCCCCCCGTTTACATTTAATGTATTCCGGTCAATATCCAGTTCTCTTTCGCAACCAATAACCTGTGCGGAAAAAGCCTCATTAATTTCAATCCTTCCGATATCATGCATGTGGAGTCCGAATATCTCCAATAACAGGCGAATTGCAGGTACTGGGCCGAGTCCCATCACCTTTGGATCTACTCCGCAACTCGCACCGGCTGCAATGCGAATACTTTTTTTGATTTTCTTTTCCTGAATTGTTTTTTTACCCGAAATTACCGCGGATGCTGCACCGTCAACAATACCGCTGCAGTTTCCCGGGGTAAGCACACCCACCTGGTCAAATACAGGCGAAAGGCCTGCGAGCATTTCCGGAGTTGTTTTACGGGGATGTTCATCCTGCCGAAAACCTTCACTACCCCTTGGTAAACGGACACTGCGGGTTTTTAATCCTTCTGATTCAAACGTACAGGAATGAAGGGGTATGATTTCTTCATTGAAATATCCCGCTTCCTTTGCCTCCAACGTTCGTCCGAACGACAATGCTGCAAAATCATCACAATCCTGGCGGCTGATCTTATATTGCTTTGCCACGTTCTCAGCAGTAAAGCCCATAGGATAACCTGCTGCAGTATCATTTAAGGCGTCCCATAACATATCTTTGAATGAAGGCTTACCCAGCGCATAACCCATCCGGTTCCCGAAACTCACCGTAGGTGCCAGCGACATGTTTTCCGCTCCTGCACACAATACCTTTTCTGCTTTGCCCAGCGTGATCTGCTCCGCTGCTGTGATAATGGTTTCAAAACCTGAGCCGCAAATCCGTTGCACCATCAGGGCCGGCACCTGTTGCGGTAATCCGGCATACAAACCGATATGACGTGGTAAGAAATAAGCATCCGCAGAACTTTGACCGATATTTGCAGCAATAAGCTGATCCACTTCGTCTGCCCTGATTTCCTGTCGTTCAAGAACGCCCTTAGCAGCAAAAATTCCGAGATCTGTAGGTGAAACCGTGGCGAGAGTCCCGCAATATTTGCCAAACGGAGTTCTGCATCCGCCAACAAGATAAATGTCATCGAAGGTAATACCTATACCCCTTGTAGTATGATGGAATCCTTTCATAAAATTTCATAACGCATTGCTCGTTTTCATCCCGCTTGTTGGGGACAATGAACGGTAATTTTCCCTGGCCATTAATGCCGCTCCAAGTGATACCACATGTTGCGGATGATCCAGAACAATAATGTTGAATCCGTGTTTCTGATCGAGCAGGGTTTTCAGATAGGGATGGTAGGCAATTACACCACCCATCATGACCACGGGCAGATTCTGGTCAAAGCGCATCTTGGCAATGCGGTTACTGATTGAAAGATATATTCCCCTTGCAAGGTTTTCAATGGGTTGGCCTTCAAAAATCCAGTTCATTATTTCCGTCTTTGCGAAGACGGTGCAAAAACTGTTTAACTCCTGCCTGTAATCGCTATGACCGGCCAGCCTGCTCATTTCTTTGATGTCAATGCCGGCACGCTCGGCAATTTCTGTAAGGAAGGCGCCGGTACCTGCCGCACATTTATCATTCATGAAAAAATTCTCCACCTTGCCTTCCGAATCACAGCGTATCAGCTTAATATCCTCACCGCCGATGTCAAGTATGTTTTTCTCTCCGGGCATAAGGTGATTGACAGCAAGAGCAGCACAGTTGATTTCG